>CAZHVZ010000010.1:0-5017 GCA_964536245.1 uncultured Rhodocyclaceae bacterium | reverse complement strand
CGTGGCCAGCCAGCCGGCGTTGCAGTGGGTCATGATGTGGAGGCGCTCGCCGTCCTTGGGCGGCAGGCGCCGCAACAGTTCGAGGCCATGCTGGCCGATGGCCGCGTTCTGGGCCACATCTTCCTCGGCGATGGCTTGTGCTTCGGCCCAGGCCGCTTCCGGGCGGACCGCAGCGGGGAGGGGGCGCAGGACCTTCTCCATGCGCTGGAGAGCCCAATGGAGATTGACGGCGGTCGGCCGGGTTGCCCCGAGCACCTCAATGGCGCGGTTCAAGCCGTGCTCCGAGGCATCGGCGTTGAGGGCAATGGCTAGACCGTAGGCAGCCGTCGCGCCGATCAGCGGGGCGCCGCGCACCTGCATGGCACGGATGGCGTGGGCTGCCTGGTCAAGCGTGCCGACCGCAACCCAATGCAGGGCATGGGGCAGGCGGGTCTGGTCGATAATCTCGATGGCGCCGTCGGCAGGACGAGGGCGCAGGGTGCGGGTGGGGGTGCCGTTGATCTTCATGGGGCGGCATTGTGGCATAGTTCGCCTGTGAATGACTTGCCCTGAAACCATGGATACTTCTCTGGCGATCGACTCCCGCTTTCCCGCAATGGGAACCACCATTTTCACGGTGATGTCCCGCCTGGCGGCGGAGTGCGGCGCCGTCAACCTGTCCCAGGGGTTTCCCGATTTTCAGGCGGAACCGGCGCTTTTCGACAGCGTCTATCGAGCCATGCAGGCGGGGCGCAACCAGTATGCTCCGATGGCCGGCACGCCCGAGTTGCGGCAAGCGATTGTGGACAAGGTGGCTGGTTTGTATGGAACCCGCTTTGATGTCGAAGCGGAAGTTACCGTTACCGCTGGCGCCACGCAGGCCATCTTTACCGCCATCGCGGCTTTTGTCCGGCCCGGGGATGAGGTCATCGTCTTTGAGCCGGTTTATGACTCCTACGGGCCGGCGATTGAAACCGTCGGCGGCAAGGTGATTCCTGCCCGCCTGCATTTTCCGGACTACGCTCCGGACTGGCAGGAGGTGCGGCGTCTGGTCAGCGCGAAAACCCGCATGATCATTGTCAATTCGCCTCACAACCCAAGTGGCAGCCTGCTCCAGGCAAGTGATCTGGATGCTCTGGCCGGGATCGTCGACGGCAGCAGAATCGTGGTGCTGTCAGACGAGGTTTACGAGCACATTCTCTTCGACGGGGAGCGCCACGCCAGCCTGTGTGCCCATTCTGCCCTGCGGCAAAGAACCATGGTTGTCTCCAGCTTCGGTAAAACCTACCACATCACCGGCTGGAAAATCGGCTATGTGGTGGGGCCGGCTGCCCTCATGGCGGAATTCCGCAAAGTGCATCAGTTCAATGTCTTTACCGTGCACGCCCCGTCGCAACTGGGCTTGGCCGAGTACATGCAGGATGCTTCCCGGCACCTGGGTCTGGCAGATTTCTATCAGGCCAAGCGCGATGCCTTCCGGACGATGCTGGCGGATACGCCCTTCAAGTTGTTGTCCTGTCACGGCACCTATTTTCAGCTGGCGCGTTATGACGCCATTTCCAGCTTGCCGGACCGGAAATTCGCCGAGTGGATGGTCCGGGAAGTGGGGGTGGCGGTGATTCCCGTCTCTGCCTTTTATGGCGACGGGCGGGATGACCGGGTGGTGCGCTTCTGTTTTGCCAAGAATGAGGAAACTCTGATGCATGCCGCGAAACGGCTGCAAAGTCTTTGATCGAGATTAATACTATTGTCCAATTGACCGGGTGTTTTGAGTCGCTATCATGGCCTGACTTTTAACCGTGCTCGGTGAAGTCGGTTTGCGAGCCGACAGCCATTACTCAGTCAAAGGAAAACAATGAGTGCTAAAGCGGAGGCACTGGAGGCGGCGCTGATGGATTTTATCGACAATGCGCCGGTCGGTATTTTTCGCACCCGACACGATGGCTATATCGCACTGGTTAACAGCGCCTTTGTTCGCATGCTTGGCTATCCGGACAACGACACCCTGTGCCGTACCAACGCGGCAAATCTTTGCGCTGACGCTCGGGATGGCGCCATCTGGCTGCGGGAACTCAGTCGGCATCAAGTCGTTCAGCACTTCGAGACCCGCTTGAGTCGCTACGGCGGAGAACCTCTCTGGGTTGAACTGCATGCCCGCTCAATCAAGGATGATCACGGCAACCTTCTTTGTTACGAAGGGGTGGCCATCGACATCAGCCAGCGCAAGCGGGCCGAAGAAATAATGGTCGGGTTGACCAGCAGTCTGGAAGAGAGCTTCGAGCAGACCATCATGTCGATTTCGCGCATGATGGAGAAACGGGATCCCTATACGGCTATTCATCAGCGCCGCGTTGCCCATCTGGCCGGCGCCATCGCTGGAGAATTGGGGCTGCCTGCCGAGCAGGCGCGCGGCATTCATTTCGGAGCCCTCATCCATGATGTCGGCAAGTTTTTTGTGCCTCTTGAATTTCTCTGTTGCACTGGCACCCTCGGCAACAATGAAATGGAATTGATCCGTCGGCATACCTGTAGCGGTTTTGAAATTGTCAAATCCATCGCCTCACGCTGGCCGATTCCAGCCATGGTGCAGCAGCACCACGAGCGGATGGACGGCACGGGATATCCTTTCGGGGTAGCGGGCAATGACATTCTCGCCGAGTCACGCATCATTGCTGTTGCCGATACGGTCGAAGCCATGTCAGGTCATCGTCCCTACCGCCCCAGCCGTGGCCTGAAAAGAGCCTTGGCCGAAATTGAGCAGGGAAGCCGGAGCAAATACGATGGTGATGTCGTCGCGGCTTGTCTGCGCCTGTTTCAGCAGCACGGTTATGCCATTGCCGATGATACGGAGATCAACCCGCTTGCCCCGCTTTCCGAACCGTTAACCAGGGGTCATGTTTTTGGCAATAATGCGCTGCTGGACATTCCTGGCTGATCTGCCTTGGTTCGCCATGTGTTCCTTGACGAAATTTCCGGGCGGAATCAATAATGAACCGTTCAACAATTAACGGGAAGAGTTGCTCATGGGCATGATTCAGGAATTCAAGGAGTTCGCGGTCAAGGGAAACGCCCTTGATCTGGCGGTGGGGGTGATTATTGGCGGCGCTTTCGGCAAGATTGTCGATTCCGTGGTGGGTGATCTGATCATGCCGGTAGTGGGCCGTCTGGTCGGAAATCTGGATTTTTCCAACCTGTTTTTCGTGCTCAGTGCCAACCCCAATAATCTGACCAGTCTGGCGGATCTCAAGAAGGCGGGTATTCCGGTATTTGCCTATGGCAATTTTCTGACGATAGCCCTCAATTTCATCATCCTGGCTTTTGTCATTTTCATGCTGGTGAAAACCGTCAACCGTCTGCGCAAGGAACCTGCTCCTGCCTCCGGTGCGCCGGCAGAACCCGCGCCGCCTCCGGAAGATATCGTCCTCCTGAGAGAAATCCGGGACAGCCTGAAAAAGTAAGGCCGCTCGTCCGCCAACAAAAAACGCCGCAGGAAAAGCGGCGTTTTTGTTGGGCAGGCGTTCAGGCGCCGGGGGCGCCTGATTGGGAGAGGCAGGCGAAATAGAGCATGGTCCATTGTTGCTGCCATTGCGTTAGCGGCTCGCGTGTAAAGCCGCTGCGGGCGAATTGTTCCCAGCGCCCGACCACGTAGCAGCGCAGCAGATTGGCCAGGGCGCCGAAGTCGGCATCGGATTTCAGGTTTTCCTGGGTGGCGGCAATGCGCAGGGATTGTTTGAGCGCTGCTTCGACCTTGTCGAGCAGGGCGTTGATGCGGGTTTGCAGGCGGTCGTTCTCGTTAACCAGGGCGTCACCGATGAGGACACGGGTCATGCCCCGGTTCTTCTGGGCGAAGCGCAGCAGCAGTGCGATGATTTGCTCGACCTGTTTGAGGCCTTCGTTTTCATCGGAGGTAATTTGATTGATCACCCCGAACAGGCTCTGTTCGATGAATTCGATCAGTCCTTCGAACATCTGGGCCTTGCCGGCGAAGTGGCGGTAGAGGGCGGCTTCGGAACAGTCCAGCTTGGCCGCCAGAGCGGCGGTAGTGATTTTTTCACCCTTGGGCAGTTCGAGCATTTCTGCCAGGGTTTGCAGGATTTGCAGTCGGCGTTCGCCGGGTTTGATAGCCATGGGAGTCTCCCTGTCTTTTTTGGTGCTGCGATTATAGCCGCCCCGGTAGTTCAAGAACCGAACGAACCTTGACGTCTACATAGGGTGATTGACGAAAGCCAGCGCTTACCCACACGGTTTTCATGCCGAGCCGCTTGGCGGTGACCAGATTGGCCAGACTGTCTTCAACCATGATGCAGGTGCGTGGGTTGAGGCGTTCGGCCTTGAGCAGTTTGTTGAAGCCGGCGAGCATGGGCTTGGGCTGATAGCCGAGATTTTCCACGGTGTAAACGGCATCGAAGACACCCGCCAGCCTGGTCAGCCGGAGAATGGCCTCGGTGTAGTGGCGCGGAGCGTTGGAGAACAACACCTTGCGGCCAGGCAGGCGCCTGAGGGTGGCTTTCACCGTCCGGTCGAAGACCAGCATGGCCGACAGATCGGTGAAGCGATGGGTCTCGCGCAGAAAATGCCCGGGATCAATGTCGTGATGCCGCATCAGGCCGAGGAGGGTGGCGCCGTAGCGCGTCCAGTAATGCTGGCGGAGCCGGTTGGCTTCCTCGGCATCCACCCCGAGGTGACGTTCGATGTATTGCCGCATCGAACGGTTGATATGGGGAAAAATGCGGGGGGTCGCGTTGTGCAGCGTGTTGTCCAGATCGAACAGCCAGACACGCTCCCTGGGCAGATCACTCAATGGGATTTGATCATGGTACCGACCCCGTGGTCGGTCAGGATTTCCAGCAGCAGGGCGTGTTCGACACGGCCATCGATGATATGTACGCCCTTGACCCCGTTCCGGGCGGCATCCAGAGCCGAGCCGATTTTGGGCAACATGCCGCCGGAGAGGGTGCCGTCTTCCACCATGTCGTCAATTTCCCGGGGCGTCATGCCGGTCAGCAGATTGCCCGCCTTGTCGAGAACGCCAGGGGTG
>CAZHVZ010000009.1:49286-50484 GCA_964536245.1 uncultured Rhodocyclaceae bacterium | reverse complement strand
GATCGCGCCCCAGCTGATCAGGTCGGCCGTGTATTGCGGCGTGATGGTGTCGAGAAATTCGGTGGCGCAGGGCAGGTCGAGTTCGTTGATTTCGAGCAGGATGCGGCGGGCCAGGCGGACGCCCTCGTTGATGCGGAAGGTGTTGTCGAGGCGGGGGTCGTTGATCAGGCCTTTCCAGCCAACGGTGGTGCGCGGCTTTTCAAAATAGACGCGCATCAGGATGACCAGATCGTTGCTGTATTGGTCGGCATAGGTGGTCTGGGCGGCCCGGTTGGAAGCCGGATATTCGCGGAAAACGTGGGCCGGCGGCACCAGCTCCTTGATTTCCTTGATGCGGATGTCGTCGGTATTCGGCTTGGTGTGCGGTGTCATGGTCCTGCCCATTTATAAAACTTGAAAAATCAAGCATTCTACCGGATGACCATGGAAGATTTCGACCAAAGCCCCGATCCAGCCCTTCCGGTCACGCCGGTGAAGGGGCGTGGCGCGGCGGAAAATGTCGCCCACCGTTTTTCTTCAATCGAGCGTTGCCAGGAAAGCGACGGCTGGTGGCGGGACGATCCGTTGCCCGTACGCACCGAACTGCTGGTGGATCACAGCAAGCAGATCATCACCCGAAACGATTCGCCGGATATCGATTTTGACCAGTCGATCAATGTCTATCGCGGTTGTGAGCACGGCTGCATCTATTGCTATGCCCGGCCGGGTCATGCCTGGCTGGGCATGTCGCCGGGGCTGGATTTCGAGACCAGGATTCTCCACAAGCCAAATGCCGCCCGTCTCTTGCGAGAGGAGTTGTCCAGGCCGGGTTACCGTTGTTCGCCGATTGCCCTGGGGGCGGCCACCGATGCCTATCAGCCCTTTGAGCGAAAACTCGGGCTGACCAGGTCGCTTCTCGAGGTTTTTGTGGAAACCGGGCACCCGGTGTCGGTGGTGACCAAGTCCGCCCTCATCGTCCGCGATCTGGATTTGTGGCGTCGATTGGCAGAGAAAAATCTGGCCCATGTCGCCGTTTCCGTGACCACCCTCGATCATGCCTTGTCGCGTCGTCTGGAGCCTCGGGCCAGCGCTCCCCAGGCACGCCTGGAGGCGATAGAACAACTGGCCGGGGTCGGAGTGCCGGTTTCGGTGTTCGTCGCGCCGCTGATCCCGGCGCTCAATGATCAGGAACTGGAAACGATACTGCTGGCGGCCCGAC
>CAZHVZ010000009.1:47935-49215 GCA_964536245.1 uncultured Rhodocyclaceae bacterium | reverse complement strand
GGCGGGGGCGGCCCGCTACACGCCCCTGCGTCTTCCCCATGAAGTGGCCGGGCTGTTTCAGCGTTGGCTGGAGTGGCATGCCCCGGAAAAAACGGCGCGCGTGATGGCCATCCTTTTTGACCTGCGGGGCGGGCGTATCAACGACTCCCGGTTCGGTAGCCGGATGGTCGGGCTGGGCCACTACGCCGACCTCATCCGCCAACGTTTTCTGCTGGCCTGCCGGCGCAACGGTTTGGCTACCGAATGGCCGACCCTGGATTGTTCAGGGTTTCAAGCTCCCGTTCCGGAGGCGGCGCCGCAGCAGCTGCCGCTTTTTTAGGGGAGTTGGGTCAAAAAATTGGCGACGGCGACAATGTCGTCGTTTTTGAGCGGTGCTGTGGCACTGCTCATCAATACGTTATTGCGTTCACCGGTTTTGTCACGGTAGCGGGTCATGGCAGTCTGCAAATAGGCCTGTTTTTGCCCGGCAATCCGGGCAATGGTTTCACTGCCCCGCCCCTGCTCGCCGTGGCAACGGGCGCAGAGCTTGCCGAACAGGTCCTTGCCGCGCGCTGCCTGGGCCGGATCGGTCTTGGCAGCGTTGACTTTTGCATCGGCGTAATAAAGCGCGATGTGGATTCGGTCGTCTTCCTTGAGCACCTTGATCAGCCCCTGCATGAACTGATCCTTGCGTTCTCCGCTGCCGAATTTGCGGATCTGTTCCAGCAGGTAGGCCGCATTCTGCCCGGCCAGATTGGGGACTTCGGCGAGTTTGCTGTTGCCGTCTTCGCCGTGGCAGTTGGCGCAGAAAAACGCGGCCTTGCGGCCAGCCTCGATGGCTGCCTTGAGCGCTACGGGGTCGGCTTGCACGGCCTTCAACCTGTCGAGAACGGCTTGCTGGGCAAAGATGTTGAACGAAAAAAGCACACCCAGCGCCAAGGCAATCCAACGCAACACACTCCTCCCTCTTCCCGATTGGTACTGCGAATGTTTCGCATGATACCTCAGGGAGAGGGGGTGTGTGAAAAATTAACTAGTTATTTAGGCCGATTGCTGGCGGTTGTATAGATTGTTGTGACTACTGCTTTGTGACTATTTTTTCGTAGAGACCTACTACGCCTTCCATCTCTTCCAGAATTCGCTCACTCGAGGTGGCGACATTGGAAAGCAGGCGCTTGTCCGCTCCAGGGGGTTGATTCAGGGCGTTCTCAAAGAAAAACCACTGCTGATTGACCAGGCCAAGTCCGTCCTTGATGGCTTGCGTATTGGCGGGTGCAGCGCCCAGTTCCTGGTGGGCAGCG
>CAZHVZ010000009.1:36029-47925 GCA_964536245.1 uncultured Rhodocyclaceae bacterium | reverse complement strand
GGCAGCGGCAAATTCCTTGCGGGCGCTTTCCAGATTGGCGGCACTTTTGGCATCCCCAACCCCCCAGGACTGGGCCTGGTAAAACTTGGCCATCCGTTGCGACAGCATGCGCTGGCGCCCGGCAATGTTGACCAGGCGCCCGGCCGTGGTTCCGGAGTGTTTCTCCAGCTGGACAGTTCCCTGGTTGGCAAGGGCCAGAACTTCTTCCGATTGCTCAAGGACCTTTTTTCCATTGGCCGGCGATGGAGCCGCGCCAAGGAGGAGATCTTTGTAGGCCAGCCAGGACTTCTCGAGCTTCAGATAAGTGTCCTTGATCTCCGGGGTGGGCGCGTAATTCTTCAACTCAACCAGTTGGCGGTCAAAAAGGGAGACCGAGGTATCCAGAATCTTCTTCGAGCGATCGACATCCACTTGCTGACCGAGCTGGAAATAGGCCTTGGCCATCCGCTGGGACAGCATGCGTTCACGACCGGCCTTGTTGATGGCCGAATTGAGGTCGGAGATCTGGGCGTGCGCCGCTCCCCCCGCCGCATCGAGAAAGAAAGCCGTGGTCATGAGCAGGGCGGAAAGTATTTTTTTCATAAGATCCTCAAAGGGTGCATGGATGCACTATTTGCCAAATTTTTCGAACATGCCGGTAATGACATCCATCGAATCCAGAACGCGTTCGCTGGTGGCGGCGACATTGGCCGCCCGTATTTTCCGGTCGGAGCTGTCCTTTCCGTCCAGGGCATTCTCGAACTGCTGCCACTGCTGGCGAGCCAGTTCCAGCTCGTCCTTGATGGCCTTGCTGGTGGAGGGGGCGCCGACCAGGGCTTTCAGACCGGTGGTGAAATCCTGGCGGGCCTTGGCCAGTTCTGAACCGCCGTTGGCCGGTGCAACGCCCCACACGGCAGCCAAGTAGAATTTTGCCATGCGCTGCGAGAGCATGCGCTGGCGACCGGCAACCCCGACCAGAGGGCCGCTTTCCGTGGCAGAAAGGCTGACCAGTTGGGCGGTACCTGTTTGCGCCAGCTGCAAAACGGTTTCGCTCAGTTCCAGCACCTTGCGCGCCCCATCGGGTGAGGGCGCGGCACCGATCAGGACATCCTTGTAGGCGAGCCAGGATTTTTCCAGCTGGAGGTAGGTGTTTTTGATCTCGGGGGTCGGCGCGAAGTTCTTGAGTTCGACCAGTTGTCGGTCAAAAAGGGCGATGGCGGTATCGAGTGCCCGGTTCGAGCGTTCGGCATCCACCCCGAGTCCGATCTGGAGATAGGTTTTGGCCAGGCGCTGGGAGAGCATGCGCTGGCGGCCAGCCTTGTTGATCGCCGAGTTGATGTCGCTGATCTGGGCCAGAGCCGCTTCGCTGAACATCCCAAAAATAAGCAACAGCAAGGCGTACCAGGCAGCGGAGTGTTTCCGGAACATTTTTGTCTCGCTCAAGTCACGGGCCGATCTTGCGCCGGCTAGTGGACATCAAAAACGTGAAGTCTATGACAGACGACCCGCCAAACTTATGATTTGCATCAAGGCGGACGGCGTAACTCAGCCGGTTCCTCCAACGGTGAGGCCATCGATGCGCAGGGTCGGCTGACCGACACCCACCGGAACACTCTGGCCATCCTTGCCGCAGGTGCCGACGCCGGGGTCGAGGCGCATGTCGTTGCCGATCATGGAGACGCGGGTCAGGGCGTCGGGGCCGTTGCCGATCAGGGTGGCGCCCTTGATCGGGCGGGTGACCTTGCCGTCCTCGATGAGGTAGGCCTCGCTCATGGAAAAAACAAACTTGCCGCTGGTGATGTCCACTTGGCCACCCCCGAAGTTTGCGGCATAAATACCGTTTTTGACCGAAGCGATGATTTCCGCCGGGTCATGCTGGCCGGCCAGCATGGTGGTATTGGTCATGCGCGGCAACGGCAGATGGGCGAAGGACTCGCGGCGGCCGTTGCCGGTTGGGGCAACGCCCATCAGGCGGGCATTCAGGCTGTCCTGCATGTAGCCTTTGAGGATGCCGTCCTCGATCAGTACGGTGCGCCGGGGGCGGCGACGCGCTGGCCGATCCGGCCGGTAAAGGCGGAACTTCCCTTGCGGTTGAAATCGCCTTCCAGGCCGTGGCCGATGGCTTCGTGGAGCAGGATTCCGGGCCAGCCGGAGCCGAGAACGACGGTCATCTGGCCGGCCGGAGCCGGCCCGGCGTCAAGATTGACAGCGGCCAGATGGACGGCTTCCCCGGCAAAGCGCTGCAAAATTTCGTCAGAAAAATAGGCGTAGTCAAAACGCCCGCCGCCACCGGCGGCACCCTGCTCGCGTTTGCCCTTTTCCTCGATGATCACCGAAATGGAGCAACGCACCAGAGGGCGGATGTCAGCAGCCAGGCGGCCATCCGAACCGGCCACCAGAATCACCTCGTATTCGCCAGCGAGAGAGGCCATGACCTGCACGACGCGGGGGTCGATGGCGCGGGCGAACCCTTCCAGCCGTTCCAGCAGCTTGACCTTGGCGTCTGCCGGCAGCGAGGCAATGGGGTCGTGCGGCACGTAGAGCTGGCGGGAACCGGCGCCTGCCTTGAGCCGGGGCAGGCTGCCCTGTTGCCCGGCCGCAGCGATGGCTCGAACGGCCCCGGCGGCATCGGTCAGGGCGCGGCTGCTGATGTCGTCGGAATAGGCAAAGGCGGTTTTTTCGCCGGACAGGGCGCGTACGCCGACCCCCTGGTCGATGGAAAAACTTCCGGACTTGACGATGCCCTCATCCAGGCTCCAGGCCTCGGAGCGGGAATACTGGAAGTAGAGATCGGCGTAATCCACCTGATGGGTAAGGATCTGCCCGAAGGTGCGCGACAGGTCGTTTTCGCTCAGGGAGAAAGGGCGCAGCAAAAGCGATTCGGCTTGCGCCAGGGCGCTGTGGGTAGTCATTCCGGCTCCGTGTTCAAAATGTGCGGTGGGCGAGAGCCGGCAGGCTCTCGCGTATTTCGGAAAGGCGGCGGTGGTCGAGATCGGCAATGACCACTCCCGGTCCTTTGAGTTTGCGATCGAGAATTTCGCCCCAGGGGTCGACAACCATCGTGTTGCCATGGGTCAGGCGACCATTTTCATGCCTGCCCCCCTGTCCGACTGCCAGGAGATAGCATTGGTTCTCGATGGCGCGGGCACGCAGGAGGATTTCCCAGTGGGCCTTGCCGGTGGTTTCGGTAAAGGCGGCCGGCATGAGAATCAGGTCCACCGGCCCGAGGGCGCGGTACAGTTCGGGAAAGCGCAGGTCATAGCAGATCGACAGGGCAATGCGGCCAAAGGGTGTGTCCACGGCCACCGGCTGGCTGCCCGCTTCGATGAAGGCGGCTTCGTCGTACTGTTCGTCGCCTTTGCGGAAGCTGAAAAGGTGCACCTTGTCGTAGCGCGCCAGGCATTGACCGTCCGGGTTGAATAGCAGGCTGCTGTTGCGCATTTTTTCCGGCTGGCGGGCAGCCAGCGGGAGTGAGCCGGCGACCAGCCAGATGCCATGTCGCTGTGCCGTAGCCGCCAGCCAGTCCTGGATCGGCCCGCTGCCGAAAGCTTCCTTGGCCTGCACCCGGTCATTGTCTTCGGCCCCGATAATCGGAAAATATTCCGGCAAAACCACCAGCTGGGCCCCCTGGGCGACGGCTTCCGCCACCAGATGGCCGGCAGTGGCCAGATTGTCGGCGACGCGGGGTCCGGACACCATCTGGACGCCGGCAATCCGGCAGTTTGCAGGGGAGGGGTTGGGGGTCACGGTGTCGGAGCCTCCGTTTTTGACGTGGACAAGGGCGGTGCGGCCGTTTCTGCCGGAAGGCTCTGGCCGACCTTGTCTACTTTGGGGTCGGCCCAGTTGCCGGTGATCCGGTACTGAAAGCTGAAAACCTTGTTCAGGGGGTTTTGCAGCAGCTTGTTGGCCACGGCGGCAGCGGCGCCGATCACCGGGTGGGCCAAAAGGAGGGCGCCGGCGGAGACGACCATCCCCATTTCCGGTTGCACGGTGACGACAATGTTCTGGGTCTCCTGCTTGAGGTCGGTTTCCCCCTTCATGATGATGCGGGTGGATGGACCGTCAATGCGCAGTTCTTCGTTGGTGCGCATGATGCCGCTTTTGACCGCCAGCTTGCCGTCTATGCTGTCGAAGGCCAGGCCGTCGCTGAAAATGTCGCGGAAATCGAGGGTCAGGCGGCGGGGCAGGGATTGCAGGGACATCAGTCCGAGCAGTTTGCCGAATCCTGGCTCCAGCTTGTTGAACTGGCCCTTGGCGGCGGTGACCGTGAGATTTCCGGAAAGGGACGGATAGTTGATGGTGGTCAGCGGACCATCCCAGACCAGTTCGCCCTTCAGCCCGCCGCTGCCGCCGCGTACGGTACCGGGATAGCCCAGGCGGTCGAGCAGCTTGCCCAGGTCCCCGGCGTTCAGTTCAAAAGCGAGCCTGGTGTGATGGCCGCCGCTGTGATCCCATTGCCCTTTGCCATCCAGGGCGCCATCCGGATTCTGGACATGAAGATTGTCCAGGCGCCATGTCCCGTGGTCATTTCTGGCTTTCAGTTCCAGCTTGCCGAGGTGCTTGTCGCCGAGAGCGAAATCATCGACCCGGATGTCCATGCCGGGCAAGGATTTCAACAGATCGTCTCCGGCACCGGCGGAGGTCTGCCCCGAAGGAATGGCCAGTCGTTTGAGATTGGCCTCCAGCCAGCCTTCTCCGGCACTTTTCCAGAACAGGTCGCCAGCCATCTCCCGGGTGGACAAACCGACCTGCCAGCCTTCTCCCCTTGGCCGGGCGGAGATTTCTACGTTGTTGTAATCCCGGGCAAAGGCGTGCATGAGCGGCGTCTTGACTGTCAGTCGCGAAAGGATGGATGGCCCGCCAGAAGCCTGGGGAGGCAGCAGGTTGCGCCAGGTGTCGAGGTCGATGCGGGGCATGTTGACGGCGACCGCCAGCCCGCTGTCCGGCAAATTGGCAAGCGCTTCACCGATGGCGATGGCGCCGCGCTCG
Organism: uncultured Rhodocyclaceae bacterium; assembly: GCA_964536245.1. Taxonomy (GTDB): domain Bacteria; phylum Pseudomonadota; class Gammaproteobacteria; order Burkholderiales; family Rhodocyclaceae; genus CAZHVZ01. The sequence continues at coordinate 42,957 of CAZHVZ010000009.1, read as the reverse complement.
ATCTCCATGTTCTCCCCGGCGTGTCGGCGCAGGATGCGGGCCTCGGCAACCTTGCCCAGGGTCACCCGGATCTGGTCGCGGGCTGCCTGGCCTTTGCCCGGTTCGGCCGAAGTGCTCTTTTCGACACGGATCGGCAGGGAGCTGCCGGCGGTCTTGTTGAACGGATCGGGCAGGCTGGAGGAGAGGCCGGTGAGGGGCGATTCGACAATGAAGTCAGCATTTTTCTTGCGGACCTTGACTTCCCCTTTCCAGGGTGTTGTTCCTGAAAGCTGTTCGAGAACAGGCCAGTCGAACTGTTTTTTGGCCTCCCGCAGATTGGCCGTGCCGTGCATGGTCACCGCCACCCGGTCGCCCTCGTTCTTGACCGAGAGCTTCATCGGCCCGCCCAGCACCTGGCCGGCAATATCCTGGGCAGTGATGGAGTTTTCCGTAATCAGCAGGCGGCCATTGACCTGGGTGACGGCCGGCAGACCGGGAATGGCCGTGACCTGATTGTTCTGGAAGCGATAGTCGCCGCGCACTCTGGTACTGGTGAGCTGGCGCAGAGGCATGTCCAGTTCCAGAGCCAGTTGGCCGTTCCCCTCGGCGCGCATCTCTTCGGTAAAGCGGTCGATCTTGTCGCCGACCGGGCTGGTGTCGATAAAGCGCAGGAACTCGGCTGTCGGTCCTTCCACCTGTCCCTTGATGAAAAGCATTTCCTCCTCGGACTCAAAATCCGGGATATCCACCACCACCGGACCGACGCGGGTGCCGAGAATGCTCCCCTTGCTGGCTTCGATATGCATACCGACGCCGAAGACCATGATTCCATCAATGTCGTTGACCGACGGCCAGCCCGGAGCGTAATCCAGTTTGGCACCCTGCGCCTTGGCAGTAATGATGAACTGCCCCTTGCTCTTGTCGCGGAAGGGGAAATCCCGCAAATCGCCCTTCAGCGTCAGTTTGGCATCGCTGCCCCTGCCGCCCGTAATGCTGCGTTGCAACCAGTTGCGGGCCGTGGCATTGACGGCGTGCGGCATATACCGCCAGACCGCCGTTCCGTCGGCCTGGGTAATGCTGGCGGCGAGGTCGATGATGCCGGGGCCGTCGCCGGTGAAACGGTAACTGCCCCGTGCTGAACCGGTGGCATGGGGGCCGGAAAACTCCAGTCGTTCCAGTTTGACGTCCGCCACGCTGCCGTTGATGATCCAGTTGGCTTTGGCGCGCAGGCTGCTGAGAGGAATCTGCGACTGGGGGAATACCGCCGGCAAATCAAGGGCGGACTGCTTGCTGTCGAGGAGCAGGCTGCCGCCCTTCTCGCTGACATCGAGCTGTCCGGACAAGCCCTCGGCACCGGGGAAGTAACCGGCCGCCTTGACCCCCAAATCCTCAAACTGGGCTTTCAGGGTGTAACGGCGCAGGGTTTCCTGGCTGGCTTCCCAGCTGGCGCGCAAATCGGCGACACGGCCTCGCGGGTCGTGGGTGGTCAGCAGTTCGCGGCTGCGCGGGTCAAGCGGCAAAAAGGCGGCCAGCCGCTTGAGCGCGTCCAGGTCTACAAAGTTGGCGCTGGCGTTGCCGGTCAGTCCCTGTCGGGCGTCCTTCCGCCATTCGGCGGCAAAATCCGTAGGCGCGACCCGGATGCCGTTCAGGGTTTGCAGTTCCACCTGATGGGCGGCCACGCGCCAGGCTTCCTCGCCATAACGCGCTTCCAGGCGGCCGCGCATATTGGCCAGTTCAAGCTGGGGCAGGTTTTTTCCCAGGCGCAGGCGTAAATCTTCAAGGGCCACGTCGGTCGTCAGCTGGGCATGGCCCTCATCCCAATTGGCCCAGACGCGCAGGGCGCCCCGGCCGCTGGGCAGCTCGATGGGGTAATCCAGCCAGGAACGCCAGCCGGCCAGATCGGCATAATCCAGTTCGACAAACACCTTGCCGGAAAGCTGGTCAAAAGCTTCGCCCAGCGAGCCGCGCACGTCTCCACGCACGTCGATGCGGGCCGCCAGATTGCTCGGCGGCGCGGCAGACAGGCCAAAGCGGTGCCGGCTTCCCCGGTTGTCGAGGCCGAACTGCAAGTCCTCCAGAATGAGCGGCGGCGCCTTGCGCAGGGCGTCTTCCCAGACAATGATGGCATTGCGGATGCGGATATGGGGCTGTTCCAGAACCCATTCGGCGATACGAGGATCGCTTTCGCCTTCGGCATCCACTCCGGCAATGGTCACCCGTCCGGCCGTGTCACGACGAACGTGCAGCACCGGACCGTCCACCGCCAGCAGGGCAAGGGTGGGGCGCAGACGCCACAGGGACTGCCAGGAGAGGACGCTGTCCACATGACTGAGCGCAAAGGCCTGACGCCCCTGCTTGTCGAAGAGCGCCACATCCCCCAGGCTGAGGCCGGGGTTGAGTCCTTGCCAGCGGGCGTCGATTTTCCCGATCCGCACTTGCAGGCCGGTCGCCTCGCTGGCCATGCGTTCAATCTGCGGCTGATATTGACTGACGCCGGGCAGGATCACGTAACGCAAGGCCAGGATCAGGGCGGCAAAAACCAGCCAGCCGGCAAAAAGCAGCCAGCCCAGCCAGGACAGGGCATGCCGCACGGCAGAACGGCCCAGGACCGGCCACAGCCAGCGCAGGCGGTAGTACAGCTTTTGCCGCAAATTTTGGCTAGTCACCGAAAATATCGCTTTGCCATGAGGGGAGCAGGGCCACTACAATCATTGCTGGGATAAAACCCGAGGGTAAAACCCCAATTCTATCGCTTTCAGCCTTTCTCTCCCCAGGCCATCATGGATAACTCTTGCGACCCCCGCTGGCAATTTGCCCTGTCCCACAGCCGTTACCTGTCTTCCCTGCTCGCTTCCCGCCCGGCGTTGATTCCGGAACTGGCCGCCACCTGGCACGTTCCCTTGAGCGAAGACCTGCTCCTTGGCGCACTCAAGCCGGAAGCGGCCGATGAGGAAGCCCTGAAGGCGGTCCTGCGGCGACTGCGCCAGCGGGCCATGGCGCACATTACCCTGCGTGACCTGTGCGGCATGGCTCCCCTCTCGGAAGTGGTGGAGAGCATGACCATGCTGGCCGACGTCACCACCAATTACGCTCTCGATTACCTGCACCGGCAATTGGCGGTGACTTTCGGCGAACCCCTCGACAAGCAGGGGCGGCCCCAGCGCCTGATGGTCATCGGCATGGGCAAGCTCGGCGGACGGGAACTGAATGTGTCGTCCGATGTGGACTACATTTTTGTCTACCCGGAAGAGGGAGATACCAGCGGTCCGAAGAGAATCGAGAACTATGACTTTTTCAACCGTCTCGGTAAGCGCCTGGTGGCGGCGCTGGGCGAGATTACGGCGGACGGTCAGGTTTTTCGGGTGGACATGCGCCTGCGCCCCAATGGGGATTCCGCGCCGCTGGTCTGCTCTCTGGATTCGCTGGAAAACTACTTCGTCACCCAGGGCCGGGAGTGGGAGCGCTACGCCTGGATCAAGGCGCGCATCATGAATACCGGGCCGAATGGCGAGGGCGCGCAGGGCGAATGGATGGCCGCCCTGAAAAAGATCAGCCGCCCCTTTATTTTCCGCAAATACCTCGATTTCGGCGCGATCAATGCCATGCGTGACCTGCATGCCCAGATTCGTCGGGAAGTCACGCGCAAGGAAATGGCCGACCACGTCAAGCTGGGGCCGGGGGGGATACGGGAAATCGAGTTCATGGCCCAGGTCTTCCAGTTGATTCGCGGCGGGCGCGATCCCGGTCTGCAAATCCGCCCCACCCTGTCGGTTCTCAAGCTGTTGGTGGAGCGCCGCCTGATTCCGGCGGAAACGGAAAGCGAACTGCGGGAAGCTTATGTTTTCCTGCGTCGCCTGGAACATCGCCTGCAATACGCCGAAGACAAGCAGACCCACATGTTGCCGACGGGTGAGGCGGAACGGATCACTGTCGCCAAGGCCATGGGTTTTGCCGACTGGTCGGCCCTGCTTGCCAATCTCAACGGGCACCGGGAAAAGGTCAGCCGTCATTTCGAGCAGATATTTTCCGACCCCGAAGCGGGAGAAAATCCCCTTTCCGGCGTCTGGCTGGGGCAGATTGATGAGGATCTGGCGGTTGAGCAGCTTGGTGAACTGGGTTACCGCGACCCGCACGGAGTGATTGCGCGATTGGCTGATTTGCGAGCCTCCGGGCGCTATCGGCAGCTGCCGAGCAGTAACCGGGAGCGCCTCGATGCGGTCGGTCCGCGCCTGATCGCTGCCGCCGCCACAACCGCAGTGCCGGATGCCACCCTGGTGCGCGGCCTGGCCTTTCTCGAAACCATTGCCAAGCGCGGAGCCTATCTGGCGCTGCTGCAACAGTATCCGCAAACCCTCGGCAAAGTGGCCGACATGATCGGTGCCTCTTCCTGGGCGGCAGAGTATCTCAATCGCCACCCCTTGCTGCTTGATGAATTGCTCGACCCCCGTCTTTACGACGTGGCCACCGACTGGGCCGCTTTCCGGGAAGACCTGAAAAATGATCTGGCCGAACACGCCGGTGATGCCGAGCGGGAAATGGATATCCTCCGGGAGCAGCATCATGCCCAGGTCTTTCGGCTGCTCGCCCAGGATCTGGCCGGTTTGCAGACCATCGAACACCTGTCGGATCACCTCACCGAGCTGGCCGATTTGATTGTTCGGCAAACCCTGGCCCTGTGCTGGAGCAAACTGCGCAACCGCCATTGCGAGGCGCCGAAATTTGCCGTCATCGGTTACGGCAAGCTGGGGGGCAAGGAGCTGGGCTATGCCTCCGACCTCGATCTGGTGTACCTCTATGATGATCCGTCCCCGGAAGCAGAAGAAAACTACGCCCGTCTCGGCCAGCGCATGAACACCTGGCTCTCCAGCCAGACGGCGGCCGGCCTGCTTTTCGAAACCGATCTGCGCCTGCGTCCGAATGGGGATTCCGGGTTACTGGCCGTATCGGTGGATGCATTTCGGGAGTACCAGCTCAAACAGGCTTGGGTCTGGGAGCACCAGGCACTGACACGGGCCCGTTTCTGCGCTGGTGATAAAGAAGTGGGCGCTCGCTTTGATGCGGTAAGGAACGAGATTCTCAGCCAGCCAAGGGACCTCGCCAAGCTTCGCGAAGAGGTCTTGTCCATGCGCCAACGGATGCTTGATGCCCACGCTTCGCGGAGTGAAACCGAGTTTGACCTGAAGCAGGATCCGGGCGGGATCATAGATGTTGAATTCATCGTGCAGTACCTGGTTCTTGGCTATGCCAGCCAGCACCCGGCCCTGACCGGCAATCTCGGAAATATTGCCCTGCTCGGCATGGCCGCTGAACTGGGGCTGGTTCCGGCGGGCGAAGCAGAAGGCGCACGGGTAGCCTACCGGGAATACCGCCGTCTCCAGCATGGCAAGCGTCTCAACGACACCCAGTCGAGGCTTGATCGGGAGCCTCTGGAGCACCACATCCAGGCAGTCCGCCGGCTCTGGAAAACGGTTTTCGGTTAGACTGGACTTTCATTACCCAAAGGAGATTCCCATGACGATCCTGAAATCCAGCGCCGTATTCGCCGCACTCTGCCTTTCCGCCTTTGCCGTTCAGGCTTCCCCGGCCATCGAGAGTCTGACGGTAGCGCCAGCGGGGGGCGCCAGGGTCGGGGAAAAAGTCACCGTGACGGTTGGTCTGAAAGACGCCAGTGACGGCCTGTGCGGCATCGAACTGGAGTTTGCCGACGGCCGGCGCGAAACCTTCAAGATCAAACCGGATACCAAGCTGCCCATTGTTGTCGAGCATACCTACAAGAGCGCGGCCGATATGAAGATTCGTGCCGCCGGGACCCGGGTGGAAAATGCCCTGGGCTGCCTCGGCAAGGAAATTGTCATGTACAAGGTCAGTCCCGCACCGGCGGCTGCTCCGGCCGCAGCAGCGAGTTCCGGCCCCTGTCCGGGCAACTGGGCGCTCAAGGGCAAGGCCGCCAAGAATGGCGCCTTTACCTGTGTTCCGGCCAAGGGGGTGAAGGATGCCGCGAAACCGGCGCAGCCGCTGGCCTGTCCGGCGGGTACCAGCTACTTTACCAAGGGCAAGACGCTGGGCTGCGAAGCGGGTTAATGCCAGTCCTTCTGCACCAAGGGGCCGGGCGGCCCCTTTTTCCTTTGAAGAACCGGTTTTCCTGAACGCCTGATGCGCCACGCCCTCCTTTTTTCCGTTTTCATCATTGCTTCCTGCGGTCTCGCTTACGAGCTGATTGCCGGCGCCCTGGCTTCCTATCTGCTGGGCGATTCCGTGATGCAGTTCTCGACGGTGATCGGTACCTATCTCTTTGCCATGGGTGTCGGATCGTGGCTGTCCAAATTCATCACCCGCGACCTGATCGGGCGCTTCATCCAGATTGAGTTGATGGTGGGCCTGCTCGGCGGGTTTTCCGCCATCGGCTTGTTCCTCGTTTTCACCTGGCTGTCCGCGCCCTTCAAGCTGGTGCTCTATCTGGCGGTCTTTGGCGTGGGGGTGCTGGTCGGCCTGGAAATTCCCCTGGTCATGCGCATTCTGGAGAAGGAAATCGCCTTCAAGGAGCTGGTGTCGCAAGTGCTCACTTTCGATTACCTCGGTGCCCTGGTTGTCTCCGTGCTGTTCCCCGTCCTTCTGGCGCCACACCTGGGCATGGTCCGCACGGGGCTGCTTTTCGGTTTGCTCAATGTGGCGGTGGCCCTCTGGGCCTTGTCCCTCTTTCGTGCTCAACTGCCCACCCGCTCCTGGCTCAAGACCCAGTGCTGGCTGGTCTTTGCCCTGCTGTCCGCCGGCTTTGCCGGGGCCGGACAACTGACCACCCTGGCCGAGACCCACCACTACGCCGACGAAATCGTCCATGCCGAAAGCACTCCCTATCAGCGCTTGGTGGTGACCCGCTGGCGGGACGATACCCGGCTCTTCATCAACAACAACCTGCAATTTTCCTCGCACGACGCATACCGCGATCACG
>CAZHVZ010000009.1:29705-36019 GCA_964536245.1 uncultured Rhodocyclaceae bacterium | reverse complement strand
GTCCATCCCGGACTGGCCAGCCTGCCCGGCGCACGCCGGGTGCTGGTGCTGGGCGGCGGCGACGGCATGGCGGTGCGCGAGATTCTCAAGTATCCGCAGGTGGATAGCGTCACGCTGGTCGATCTCGATCCGGCCATGACCCGTCTTTTTTCCACCGCGCCGGCCCTGGTAGCCCTCAATGGCGGCGCCCTGCAATCACCCCGGGTCAAGGTGATCAATGCCGATGCCCTGCAATGGCTGGAGGCGGCGCAGGAGAGCTACGATTTCATTGTGGTGGACTTTCCCGATCCCAACAATTTCGCCCTCGGCAAACTCTACACCTCGGCCTTCTATCGACTGCTCGAAAAACGCTTGTCGGCACGCGGACTCATGGTGGTGCAATCGACGTCGCCGCTCTACGCCCGCCAGTCATTCTGGTGCGTGGTGGCAACCCTGGAGGATGTCGGGCTGACGGCCACTCCCTATCATGCCCTGGTGCCCTCCTTCGGCGAGTGGGGGTACATCCTCGCCGGGCGCGCACCCTATGCCTTGCCTGCCCACCTGGCCGTGGCTACCCGCTTTCTGACCGTGGACAGCCTGCCGGGCCTCTTTCATTTTCCAGCCGACATGGCCCGCATCCCGGCTGAGGTCAATCGCCTGAACAACCAGGTTCTGGTGCGCTACTTCGAACAGGAGTGGCGGCGGGTCAATCGCTGAACGGAGCCTCAAGCTTTTCCGGTGCCGGTCGTTAAAGTGGACGAGAACTTGCTTTATGGCAATACGAATAAGGCAAATGTACGGAGGCCGCCATGAAATACCACTGCACGGATCAGACCGACTTTGATGACCTGTTCGGCCACGAGCAGCCGACTCCCGATGGATTGAACTTCGCCTACGGACCGATTCCCCGCGCCATGATGAACGACGAAGAACTGGTTCTCGAAAACAGCAATGCCCTTTCCCTGCTCATGGTCGCCAAGCTGAAGATGATGGCCGGCTCATTGCTGCTTATCGAAACGGCAACCCTGATCCAGGCCGGCAAGCATTTCCAGGTAATTTTTGCCTGACGCAGCCCGATTCGCCGCTTCCCTCCTCTCTCTCGGCTAGTTTTGCGCACCGGCGACGGATTGTCCTCTGCCGAATGCCGGCAAGTGTTTGGGCAGGGCTGTTGCAGAGGTGATCCGGCTTCGGTTGGCGAGGTGCGAAATACCTTGAATTCGGTTCCGGATGCGGTACGATTTCGTTACAAGAATAATATGAAAGCGGGGAATGTCATGGACGAGAAACGTGATACCTGGGGTCCGGGCAGCCATTCTTTCCTGCAAGTTCTGGCGGGGTGGTTGTTCCTCTTTGTCTCAATGGCGCACAGTGCCGGGGATACCGGCCCGCCCCCGATAGCCCGGGGATTTGATCCGATTCCAGTCGATTCCATCTACCCTCCGGTCAAACAACGCGGGTCGGCGGATGATGCCCTGGCAAGCGGTCGGGTTGTGCAGGAGCGGTATGCCATGGCTGCACGTGCCAAGAAGCCGTGGCGCATTGCCTTTCTTTTTCCCCATATGAAAGACCCTTACTGGCTTGGCTGCAACTACGGGGTAATCAGTGAGAGCAAACGCCTCGGGGTTGATGTGCGTATTTTTCCGGCGGATGGGTACGACGATCTGGTCGGGCAGTTACTCAAGATGGACGAAGCCATTGCTGCAAAATACGACGCAATTGTCCTTTCTCCGATCAGCCTCACGGCGAACAATGCCTCGATTGCCAAAGCTCGCGCCCGGGGGATTCCGGTCTTTGAGCTGGCCAACGACAGTACCAGCGACGATTTGACCGTCAAAGTCACAACTTCCTTGAAGGGTATGGGAATTGCCGCCACGGAATGGGTGATTCGCGATGCGCAAAACCGCGGGTTGAAGTCAATCAATATTGCCCTGTTACCCGGCCCGGCGGATGCTGGCTGGGTCAAGGGTGAAGTTGACGGGACCCGAGAGGCAGCCCATCGCGCTCCGATCAAGGTCAATATTGTGGACATCAAATATGGTGACAGCGACCGGGTCGGGCAATCCCGTCTGGCGGCCCAGCTATTATCCGAACATGGTCAGCAGCTTGACTATATTCTGGGATGTACGGGGTGTGCGCCGGCAGCCTTGCTACCCATCAAGGAAGCCGGCTTGAATACCAAAATACGCGTCGTGGCTTTTGATTTGACCCGCGAAATTGAAGGCCTGATCCGCAAAGGTGAAATTTATGCTGCGGCTGATACCAAGGGCGTCAGCCAGGCCCGTGTTGCCATCAATGCCGTGGTCAACTTCCTTGAAGGAAGAGGCAAGGAACCTCCCCATACCATTTTGATCAGAATGGGGCTGGTCGATCAACGAAATGTTGCGTCCTACCCATTTGATAGCTCTACGGCACCAGAAGGATACCTGCCGGTTCTTTCTTCCCAACCCGACGCGATGAAATGATCCTGAGAGTCACCACGCTTCGCGACAAGATCCTGCTGGCAGCAGTAGCGATTGCTATTCTCGTGGCAGCGGCATCCATGGGGGCTGTCTTGTGGGTCATTCGCAATCAGCATCTGGACCAGTCGCACACGTTGTTGCTCAGAGCGTCGCGTGCGATTCAGGACGAACTGACCGATCGGAAGTACAACCAGCTGATCGCGACCCGTCAGCTGGCAACCCAGAAAAATCTTGGTTCGACCACCTGGTATCTTGCGCAGTATTCTCAGTCCGGACTTGATCGCGATACGCTCTTTGGCACCTATCAACAGGTGATGAAAGATGTGTACAAAATGGCCAGTGTGGCCAAACTTTCCAAGGTGAGTCTCTACGATCCAGCGGGGAACCTGATGGCCTTTGCCGTGCGCGATAGTAGCCGGGAACTGGCCGGTTTTGTCGAGCCCGGCCCGACACCTTCGTTTCAGATTGCGGCGCTGTCCGAGGTGGATGGCTTCAGTCGGCAATCTCTGCGGACCACCGGGACTGTGCCGAATGTGGCATTGCAATATGGAAAACCGATGCCGCAGCAGGATAGTGTCGGATTTGCGGTGGCCGATGGGGTATTGGCGATTGAAAGCCTGGCTCCCATCGTCGGTGAAGCGTTCAATCCCGCCTCCGGCAAACCAGAGCTCAGGCCGTTGGGTCTGGTGGTCGGGGTACAAAAGCTGGACCAGCCTTTTGTTGACCGGCTCACGCGCTCGAACGACATTCTCATCAATCTCTTCATCTCCCAGGGACTGAGTGAAGGGAGTTTGTCCGCCTATCGTCAGCCCGACTGGGGCGGAGTCCCGGTACCACCGCCGACGGCGGCAAGCCCCGTCGTTTTTAATGAAGTCAAAGTGGGGGCCGGCGACTTCTATCAAGGCTTGATGCCCCTTTACGCCAATGACCAGCAGGTCGGCACGGTGGCGATGTTGCAGTCGACCGAGATTGCTCGCAAGAATACGCAGGAGATGATCAAGATTCTGGCCCTGATTGCACTGACTGTTTTGGTGTTCATCATTCCCTTGGCTTGGTCTTTCGCGCTCTACCTGTCCAGGCCATTGACCATGCTGAGTCAAATTTTCCGCAAGGCCGGCACCGGTAATCACGCTGAAATCCTGCAAAAGGAGATCGGCCAACTCGATGCGCATGGCGGCCGCAACGATGAGCTGGGTGACCTGACGCAGAGTTTTGTTGCCATGGCTGAGTCGGTCGGGCAGAAAATCAGGGAGATCAATGACATCAACGCATCGTTGGAGCAGCAGGTCGAGCAGCGAACTCTGGAGCTGAAAATTGCCAACGAGAATCTGATCAATCTTGCCACCCATGACGCCCTTACCGGCCTGGCCAACCGCCGCAGTTTTGACGAGGTTCTACCGGATGAGTGGGCGCGCTGCTACCGTACGCAGCAGCCGCTGGCGCTGATCATGCTTGATGTTGATCTGTTCAAGAATTTCAACGACCATTACGGACATCAGCGCGGCGATGCCTGTCTGCAAAATATCGCACGTATTCTGCAGGCCGCCGGTCAACGGCCCGGCGACCTTGCGGCGCGTTATGGTGGCGAAGAGTTTGCCGTGGTTGCGGCGGATACCGATGTGGCCGGTGCCTTGAGTCTGGCAGAGTTGATACGCCAGTCGCTGGAGGTATTGGCGCTGCCCCATGCCAGCTCTCCGTTCAGTGTTGTCACGGTCAGCATGGGGATTGCCGTGATGGTGCCCAATGAGAACACATCGCCCGAGTTGCTGATACTCGCTGCGGACCAGGCGCTCTACCGGGCCAAGAACGGCGGACGAAATCGTGTTGAACTGGCGGAGACGCTGGTGCAGCCGTCGGGGCTGGAACAGCCGGCCATTGTCGAATCTAAGGCATAAGTCACCGATAGACGGTTGTTCATCCCGGATTTACAAACTGGGCGAACTCTTCAGGTATTTGATGATTTCTTCCGCCGGGAGAGGTTTGCTGTAGAGAAAGCCCTGCAACACATCACAGCCGAGTTTGGAAAGAAAATCCCGCTGGGCAGTGGTTTCCACGCCTTCGGCCACCAGTTCGAGGCCGAGGTTGTGGCCGAGCGCGACGGTGGCAGAACAGATGGCGGCATCGCTGGTGTCGGTTTCAATATCGGTGACGAAGGAGCGGTCCAGCTTCAAGCGCTGGATGGGCAGGTGCTTGAGGTAGGCAAGGGAAGAATAGCCGGTACCAAAATCGTCAATGGCCAGCACAATACCCATGTCCGATAGCTCGTTGAGAACCCCCAGAGTGACCTCCGGATTCTGCATGGCGGTACTTTCGGTGATTTCCAGTTCAATATCGTTTGCGGTCAGGTCATAACAGGCGAGCGCGCCCCGGACCACAGCCGGCAAACCTTCGTGCCGCAACTGCTGGGCGGAAAGATTGACCGCCACGCGCATATCCTTGATTCCGGCCTTTCTGAAGACCTGGACTTGCCGGCAGGCCTCCCAGAATACCCAGTCACCGAGGGGCTGGATGAGCCCGGTTTCTTCTGCCAGGGGAATGAAGCGCACCGGCGGAATATTGCCGAGTACCGGGTGGTTCCAGCGGGCCAGGGCTTCCAGCCCGATGATTTTTCCGGTTTCCACATGCATCTGGGGCTGAAAGTGCAGAGAGAACTGGCTGGTCGACAGGTGCGTGGTAGCCAGAGCCTGACGCAGGGCATTTTCCATGAGAAGCCGTTCGGAGGCGGCCTCGTTCATGCGTTCGGCGTAGAACTGGTGGTTGTTGCGGCCCGCTTTTTTGGCGTGATACATGGCAGTATCGGCATTGCGCAGAAGCATGTCGGCGGTTTTGCCGTCGCTCGGGAAAATACTGATGCCAATGCTTGGCGTGGCGTACAGGTCGTGCTCGTCGATCCGGTAGCCATCGGCCAGATTGCGTTGAATTTTGCTGGCAACACTGGCAGCGGTCATGGCGCTTTCAATGTCGGGCAGAACAACGACAAATTCATCGCCCCCCAGGCGGGCCGCAATGTCACTGATGCGAATACTGGCTTTCAGACGCTCGGCGACGCCAACCAGCAGCCCGTCACCGATTTGGTGGCCAAGGGGGGCGTTGACGTTCTTGAAATTGTCGAGAGCGATGAGCAACAGGGCCAGCTGCCGGTTTTCCCGTTGGCTGGTGTTGAGCGCATGGGCCAGCTGGCTTTCCAGGGCCAGCCGGTTGGGCAGGCCGGTAAGCGGGTCGTGGGCAGCGAGATGGGCGAGCCGGGCAGTGGCTTCCTTGCGTTCCGAGATGTCGGTAAAGGTGGCAATGTAGTTGGCGATGGCTCCGGATTCATCGCGCAGGGTGGAGATGGTGGCCCATTTCGGGTAAATCCGTCCATCCTTGGCGCGATCCCAGAATTCCCCGTGCCAGCAGCCATCTTCCAGCAGGGTCTGCCACATTTCCTGATACTGTTCCAGGCTGGTGCGCCCGGAAGCCAGGATGCTCGGGTCTTTTCCTTCGACTTCCGCTGCCGTGTAACCGGTCAGCCTGGTAAAGGCCGGGTTGACCAGAACAATTCGGTTGTCGGTATCGGTCACGACAACCGCCTCGCTGGTCTGTTCAAAAAACCGCCACAGCAACCCCTGGAAAACCATCAATTCTGATGGGTCGTCGGCTGGCGGCGAGGTGAACGGATGGCTCAAGGAAAAGTCCGGGTCGTGGTTGAAGGCCTGTCTGCGAGAATGATACTTTGTTTAAGCCTAGACGTTGAACAGGAAGTTCATTACATCGCCGTCCTTGACCACGTATTCCTTCCCTTCGGCGCGCATTTTGCCGGCCTCCTTGGCGCCGGCTTCGCCCTTGCAGGCGATGAAGTCGTCGAAGGCGATGGTCTGGGCGCGGATGAAGCCGCGC
>CAZHVZ010000009.1:17656-29695 GCA_964536245.1 uncultured Rhodocyclaceae bacterium | reverse complement strand
GCCCTTCTCGAAGTCGGTGTGGATGACGCCGGCAGCCTGCGGCGCGGTGTCGCCCTGGTGAATGGTCCAGGCGCGGACTTCCTTGACGCCCGCAGTGAAGTAGGTGGCCAGGCCGAGCAGTTTGTAGCCGGCGTGAATCAGGCGATCAAGGCCCGGCTCTTCGAGGCCCAGGTCGGCCAGAAACATCTGCTTTTCCTCGTCGTCCAGATCGGCGATTTCGGATTCGATTGCCGCGCAGACGGTGACCACCTGAGCCTTTTCCGCAGCAGCGTGGGCGCGTACGGCATCGACCAGCGGATTGTCGTTGAAGCCGTCTTCGGCAACGTTGGCGGCGTAGAGAACCGGCTTGGCGGTGATCAGGCAAAACGGCTTGAGGCTGGCCCATTCTTCCCTGGACAGGTCGAGGGCGCGAACCGGCTTGGCCTGGTCGAGCTGGGCAAAGCACTTTTCCAGGACGGCGACCAGGATCTTGGCCTCCTTGTCGCCGGAGCTGGCCGGGCGGCGATAGCGGTTGAGGGCTTTTTCCACGGTGGCCATGTCGGCCAGGGCCAGTTCGGTGTCAATGACTTCAATGTCACGAATGGGATCGACATCGCCGGAAACGTGCACCACGTTGTCGTCGGCAAAGCAGCGCACGACATGCACGATGGCATCGGTTTCGCGGATGTTGGCCAGAAACTGGTTGCCCAGCCCTTCTCCCTTGGAGGCGCCGGCAACCAGGCCGGCAATGTCGACGAACTCGACAATGGCCGGCTGGATCTTTTGCGGCTTGACGATGGCCGACAGTTTGGTCAGGCGCGGGTCCGGCACTTCAACGATGCCGACGTTCGGTTCTATGGTGCAGAAGGGGTAATTGGCCGCTTCGATACCGGCCTTGGTCAGGGCGTTGAAGAGTGTGGATTTGCCGACGTTGGGCAGGCCGACGATGCCGCATTTGAGAGACATGGGTTTTCCTTAAACAGCTTTACCGTGCAATTGTTGTTGGGCGCCGGAATAGTCTCCGGCGGCGAGTTTTGGCCAGGCCAGCAGGCAGCGGGCGAGGGCGTGTTCGATGTCCGGCATTTCTTCCTTGCGCGGCGGGTGGAGGACAAAATCGACGACCTGCTGGGCAAGATTCAGGGTGCGTGGATGGCCGATGCCCAGGCGCAGGCGCCAGAAGTCCGGGGTGCCGAGTCGGGCCTGGATATCCTTCAAGCCATTGTGGCCGCCGTTGCCGCCTCCCTGTTTGAGGCGAATGCCGCCGGGCGCCAGGTCGAGGTCGTCGTGGATGACCAGGATTTCCTCGGCAGGAATCTTGTAGAAATTGGCCAGCGCCGCCACCGATTGTCCGGAGCGGTTCATGAAAGTGGTCGGTTCAAGCAGCCAGAGATCGCCATGGCGCCCGGCTTTTCCCCAGAATTTGGCTTGCGGGGCAAGCCCGGTTTTCAACTTGTCGGCCAGTTGGTCCACCAGCCAGAAGCCGACGTTGTGGCGGGTTGCCTCGTATTCCGGGCCGGGATTGCCGAGGCCAACGATCAGGCGGGGAGGATTCATGACGGAATGGTTTTGGCGAGAGGCGGAGGGGATTGCAGGGAGTGAGAGATGCGACAAGGCCGCCGGGGCAATAAGCCAGCGGCGGCCTGTGTGACGGCAAACTAGTCCGGGCGATTAGGCAGCTTCGCCTTCCGCAGCCTCTTCGGAGCTGCCGCCCTTGCCGACCACGCCGACCACGATGGGATCGTCGGAGCCATGGTGCACGGCCTTGACGCCCTTGGGCAGCTTGAGTTCGGAGACGTGAATGTTCTGGCCGACCTTGAGGGCGCCGACATCCACTTCGATGAACTCGGGCAGATCCTTGGCCAGGCAGTGCACGTCCAGTTCGGTCATGACATGGTTGACCAGGCCGCCGGAGAGCTTGACGCCGGGGGCGGTGTCCTGGTTGACGAAGTGCAGGGGCACCTTGATGTGCAGTTCGTGGGTGGCATCAACGCGCTGGAAATCGACGTGCAGGACGAGGGGCTTGTAGGCGTGTACTTGCGTGTCGCGCAGAAGAACCTGTTCCTTGGTGCCTTCAACGTCAATGTTCAGGATGGAAGAATGAAAGGCTTCCTTCTTGAGATTGAGCAACAGGCTGTTGTGGTCGAGTTCAATCGCCAGGGGGGCGCCTTCGCCACCGTAGACGATACCCGGTACCTTGCCAGCGCGGCGAAGGCGGCGGCTCGCACCCGATCCTTGCAGCGTGCGCTTTTGGGCGGTCATTTGAAATTGCATGGTGTTACTCCAGAGTATTTCCCGATCCGCGACCAGAAGGGGAAGGTTTAAAAAACTTAGTCGATGAACAGCGACGACACGGAATCGTCATTGCTGATGCGGCGGATGGTTTCCGCCAGAATCTCGGCCACCGAAAGCTGGCGGATGCGCGGCGAAGCGGCGGCGTCATCGCGCAGGGGAATGGTGTCGGTGACGACCAGGGCATCGAGATCGGAATCGTTGAGGCGTTCGATGGCCGGGCCTGAGAGTACGGGATGGGTACAGTAGGCGACAACCTTGCTGGCGCCGTTGGCCTTGAGGGCGGTGGCGGCCTTGCACAGGGTGCCGGCGGTATCCACCATGTCGTCCATGATGATGCAGGTGCGGCCATCCACTTCGCCGATGATGTTCATCACTTCCGAAACATTGGCTTTCGGGCGGCGTTTGTCGATGATCGCCAGATCGCATTCCAGGCGCTTGGCCAGGGAGCGGGCGCGGACGACACCGCCATGGTCGGGAGAAACCACCATCGGGTTGATGTAATTCTGCTTCTTGATGTCTTCGAGCAGAATGGGCAGGGCGTAAATGTTATCGACCGGAATGTCGAAGAAGCCCTGGATCTGGTCGGCGTGCAGGTCCATGGTCAGGACGCGGTCCACGCCGGACGCGACGAGCATGTTGGCGACCAGTTTGGCGGCGATGGGCACCCGCGACGAGCGTGAGCGGCGGTCCTGGCGGGCGTAGCCAAAGTACGGAATGGCGGCGGTGATGCGGCCGGCCGAGGCGCGCTTGAGGGAATCGACGATGACCAGCAATTCCATCAGGTTGTCGTTGCAGGGAGCGCAGGTGGATTGCAGGACGAAGATGTCGCGACCGCGCACATGTTCCTGCAACTCGACACTGACTTCGCCATCCGAGAAGCGACCGACATTGGCGCGACCAAGGTCGACATTGAGTTGGGTGGCGACATCGGCTGCCAGTTTTGGGTTGGCGTTGCCGGTGAAGACCATCAAGCTGTTATAGGCCATTCCACTATCCCCTGGAGCGCCCCTGAGTGCGGGTTGCTCGCCGAAATGCAAATCGGGCAGGCTTTTGACCTGCCCGAAGAAACTGGGTGGCTGGGGAAGAAGGATTCGAACCTTCGAATGCCGGAATCAAAATCCGGTGCCTTGACCAACTTGGCGACTCCCCAGCGGATCGCCTAAATGTAGAGCCATCTAAGCGAGGCGCGAATGATACAGAAAAGCGGTTTTGAAATCCACTGCTTTTTTTAAATTACCTCTTCCGCCAGGGGGTGGCATGGCAGACCGTTCGCAACCCAGTGGCGCAGATGCGGCGGCAGGCGTTCCTGAGCGGCAAGTGCTGCCGCAAGCGTCGGGAATTCGGCAAAGACACAGGCGCCGGAGCCGGTCATCATGGCCGAGGGGCTAATCGTCTTGAGCGTTGCGAGGGCTTCCCGAACTGCCGGAAAGGCTGCACAGGCCACGCTTTCCAGGTCGTTGTGGCCGATCCCCGGCCGCCATTCGACCGCTTGCAGGGCCGGCGTGTCCCGCTTGAGGGTTGGCGAGCCGAAAATGGCGGCGGTGGGAACCTGGGTGGCCGGTTCAATTACCAGATAGCTGGCCGGGGGCAAGGAAAGCGGACGAAGATTTTCTCCGACGCCTTCGGCAAAGGCATTCTGACCATAGACAAAAACCGGAACGTCGGCGCCCAGGCGAAGGCCCAGTTCCCGCAGCCGGACATTGGGCAGCTTGAGTTGCCAGAGGTGGTTGAGGGCCAGCAGCACCGTGGCTGCATCGGAGCTGCCGCCGCCCAGCCCGCCACCCATGGGGAGGCGTTTGTCGAGGGTGATGCCGGCGCCCTGCCGACAGCCGGTGGCCTCTTGCAGCAGGCGGGCAGCGCGCACCGTCAGGTCGCTGTCCGGGGGGACGCCGGGAAGCGGCGTGGTGAGGACAATTTCACCATCGTTACGGGGGGAAAAGCGCAAGCTGTCGCTGCGGTCAATAAAGCGGAATGCGGTTTGCAGCAGGTGGTAGCCGTCTGTCCGCCGGCCGACGACATGCAGGAAGAGATTGAGCTTGGCCGGTGCCGGCCAGTCACTGTCCCAACTCCAGGGGCTATTCGCCATGACGCCATTCCTCTATGCGCAGACGCAGCTCAAGTTCGCCGTCGCGCCGGATTGTCAGGCGGAAAGGCAGGCTTTCGCTATTTTCGTCGGGATATTCGTAGTCGATCTGCCAGCCTTCATCGAAAAGACGTTGCAGGCGTCCCGCCCGGTCGTTGATCCGGCGGCTGGCCGAAACCGCCCGGGCCTGCAACCACTGGGACAACTGACCGAGAGGCAGGGTATAGCCGGTGGCGGCAAGCAGTAGGGCCACTCCATCGGCAGACTGGCGCACTTCGCCATCGGCTGTGCGCAGGCTGGCCTGGCCCGGTGCCAGGGATAGCTCGGCAAGGGTCTGGCCGGTCGGACCGGAGATCCGCAGCTGATCGCTGTTCGGGCCGTGCTCCCAAGCCAGCCGGCCACTGGCGCTTTGTGCTTCGGCACCGGGGCGTTCGCTGCGCAGGGCAAAGCGGGCCTCCAGATCGAAGCGGTCGGCGCTGTTTTTCCTGGCGACGGGAGCGTCCCCGGTCGGCAGGCCGGCACATCCCGCGAGGAGCAGGCTGCTCAGCAACAGGCTGCCGAAGCGCAGCGGAAGGCGTTTCAAGGCAGCAGTTTTTTCAGCGTGGCGGAGAGGACTTCGTTATCCGGGTTCTTCTTGGCGGCTTCGCGCAATATCCTGCCGGCGTCGTCCTTGCGGTTCAGGGCCCATAGCACTTCGCCCAGGTGGGCCGCGATTTCCGGATCCGGCTTGAGGCGGTAGGCATTTTGCAGGGTGCTCAGGGCTTCCTCGGTTTTCCCCTGACGAAACAGCACCCAGCCCAGGCTGTCCATGATGAAGGGGTCTTCCGGAGCGAGGGCGAGAGCCTTGCTGATCAACTCGTGGGCTTCCTTGAGGTGGATATTGCGGTCGGCCCAGGAGTAACCCAGGGCATTCAGACTGTGGGCGTGGTCGGGTTTCAGTTCGAGCACCCGCTTGAGATGCTTTTCCAGTATGTCCGGTTTGCCCAGGCGCTCGGCGACCAGCGCTGCATCGTAGAGGAGATCGATGTTGTCCGGCTGCTTCCGGAGGCTGCTGTTGAGCAAGTCGTAAGCTTCGCCAAAACGTTTGGCTTCGCGCAGCAACTGGGATTCGGCGAGAAGGAGTTGAGTCTTTTCCACCGGCGTGCGGCCGGCAGTTTCCTGGATCAGCTTGCGGGCCTCATCGGCTTTGCCCTGCTGGAGAAGGATTTGTGAAGCCCTGGCGCGTGCCGGGACGTACTGTTCGCCAGCCGACACCTCACGGTAGTGCGCCAGGGCGGCGTTGGGGCGCTGCTGCTCTTCCTCGATCTGGCCGAGAAAAAAGTGGATCGTGCTCTTGTCGGGAAAATTGCCGAGCAGCAGCTTTTCCAGTTGCACCTTGCCGGTCTGGGTGTCGCCCTGTTGCAGGGCCAGCATGGCCACCGGATAAATGACATCTGGGTTGTCCGGATGGTCGCGCAGCAGGCGGTCAAAATGGAGGCGGGACTCATCGTAGCGTTTTTCGGAAATATACAGCCGCGCCAGCATGAGGCGGGCTTCCTTGGCGTCAGGATTGCTGCCGACGAAGCCGTTCAGGGTGCCAATGGCCTGGGAGAGGGTGGTTCGCGCTTGCAGCTGGGCCAGCAGCAGGGCGGCCTGTTCCCAGTTGGGGCGCAGTGCAAGAGCCTGCCCGGCTTCCGCCAGGGCGCGCTCCATGTCACTGGCGCCTACCGCCGCCGTGGCCATGGCGTAGTGCGCCTCAGGCAGGGCGGCATAGGGGGCGGCCAGTTTGTCGATCAGCTTCTGCACGGCTTTTTTGTCCGTATGGCGGGTCAACATGCGGTTCAGGCGGAGCAGGTTGTCGGCCAGGTTTTCCTTGTCCTGGGCGAGCAGGCTGGAAATTTGCGGCGCCAGTTCGTCTACCCGGTTGAGCAGAACAAGAATGGTGGACAGGTTCTGCTTGGCTTTCTGCGATTCAGGGTCCAGTTGTACCCACAGCTGGGCCAGTTCCAAAGCCAGGTCGTATTGCCGGGCAAATGTGGCAATTTCTATGGCCCGGGCGAGAACACGAGGGTCCTTGCTGCGCCGGGCGAGATCAATGTAGGCGCCGAGGCTGGTGTCAACTTTTCCGCGCTGAAGGGCCAATTCACCGAGCAGCACCTGAAAGACCGTGCGCGCCAGCAGATCCTCTTCCGGGTTGGCGCTGACCGGCCGGGTCGCTTGGTCGCGAACGGCGGCGCGTTTGCCCGGCGCCTTGGTGGCGGTTTCGCTGGCCGCATGAGTGAAGCCGGCGAAGAGGAGGGCGAGGGCTGTGGCGAGGAACTTGCGGTGCATGGGCGCTTTTCTTTCGGCAATGCGCTTTTGAGCGCATAAAATCTGAGAAGTGCCATGTTATTTGGCTTTTCCCGGAGGGACAAGCAATGCCGGAGTTGCCGGAGGTGGAAGTTTGTCGTTTGGGCGTTCTGCCGGGCGTTCAGGGAAGGCGGATTCGCCAGGCGGTGGCAAGGACGGCCCGTTTGCGCCACGACCTGTTGCCGGAACTGGGCGAACTGCTGGCCGGGCGGCTAGTGGTGGATGTGCTGCGCCGGGGGAAATATCTCCTCTTTCTGTGTCGGGGCGAAGAGGACGATGGCTGGTTGATCGTTCATCTGGGCATGACCGGCAATCTGCGCTTTGTGCCGGTTGATGCCGCGCCGCAAAAGCACGATCACTTTGACCTGGTATTTGACAACACCATTCTGCGCTACGGAGATCCCCGGCGTTTCGGCATGATCAGCTGGCAGGCCGGGAGTCGCTGGGAGGATAACCCCGGTCTCGCCGGGCTGGGCGTTGAACCCCTGTCGGAGGCGTTTTCAGCGGACTGGTTGTTCGAGGTAAGCCGCCGTCGCTCGGGACCGATCAAGCCTCTCCTCATGGATGCCCATCTGGTGGTTGGGGTGGGCAATATCTATGCATCGGAAAGTCTCTTTCGGGCGGCCATTTCACCCCTGCGGGCGGCCAACCGTATTAGCCGCAAGCGTTACGGGGTTCTCGTCTCAGCCATCCGCCAGACCCTGGAGGAGGCGATTGCTGCCGGGGGCAGTTCAATCCGGGATTACCTGCATAGCGACGGGAGCTCCGGGTATTTTCAACTCTCCTGCGCGGTCTATGGCCGGGCGGGGCAGCCCTGTCGGCGCTGTGGCAGTGTGCTGCGGCAGGTTCGGCAAGGCGGGCGTTCAACTTTCTATTGCGGTGCCTGCCAACGTTGACGGGAAATGGTGATTTTTTGCTCAAGTGGCTGATTTTTAGTGGGCTTGTGCTAAATTATTAGCCCGGTGTCACACTTTTGGAGCCAGCCGATGTCGCTTGCCCAGCAATTTGCGGTTTACAGTGAATGGCGCACTCAGCTTTCCGAGTGCATTTCCCGTTTGCAGGATTGGCTTTCCGCCAACGAACTTTCCGACGCCCAGACCGATATCCGGCTGGAGCAACTGCTTGATCGTTTGCGGGAAGATCGGCTCAACGTGGCGTTTGTTGCCGAGTTTTCCCGAGGCAAGTCGGAACTCATTAACGCCATTTTCTTTGCCGAGTACGGCAGCCGTATGCTGCCCTCTTCCGCCGGACGCACCACCATGTGTCCGACCGAACTGATGTACGAAGCCAGCCGGCCGCCGCATATCGAACTGCTTTCCATCGAGACGCGGGCGGCCAATGCCAGCGTCAGCGAATACAAGCGCTTTCCCGACGAATGGCACAGCATCCCGCTCGATGTGGATTCTGCCGAGGCCATGCAGGATGCCCTGCGCCATGTCAGCGAAACCACTCGGGTCAGCCCGGCGGTGGCCGGCAAACTGGGTTTTGAAATCGGCGAAGGGGGGGCCGAGCTCTATCGCCTGGGCGACGACGGTCTGGTGGAAATCCCGCGCTGGCGGCACGCCATCATCAATTTTCCGCATCCCTTGCTCAAGCAGGGGCTGGTCATCCTCGATACGCCCGGTCTGAATGCCATCGGTACCGAGCCGGAACTGACCCTCTCCCTGTTGCCCAATGCCCATGCCGTGCTGTTCATCCTGGCGGCGGATACCGGGGTGACCCAGTCCGACCTGCAAATCTGGAAGGAGCACATCGGCGAGGGGGGAAGCGGCAAGCGCGGCCGTCTGGTGGTGCTCAACAAGATCGACGGGCAATGGGACGAGCTGAAAAGCGAAGACGAAGTGGAGGCCGAAATCAGCAAGCAGGTGGATTCCTGTGCCGATATTCTCGGCCTGCCGGCCCGCCAGATTTTTCCGGTATCCGCCCAGAAGGGGCTGGTCGCCAAAATCAACGGCGATGCCGCCCTGCTCGAAAAAAGCCGCCTCTCCAGCCTTGAGCTGGCCCTGTCGGAGGAACTCATTCCCGCCAAGCAGGACATCGTTCGCGACAATACCGAGAGCGAATTCGGAGATGTCAGCCGGCGCGTGCGCGGTTTGCTCGAATCCCGTCTGGCCGGCTTGCGCGAACAGCAGTCGGAACTGAACGAACTGCGCGGCAAGAACAAGGGCGTGGTCGAGTACATGATGGGCAAGGTGCGCGCCGAGAAAGATGAATTCGAAGCCGGCTTGCAGCGCTACTATGCCGTGCGCAGCGTGTTTTCCACCCTCACCAACAACCTGTTCGGACATCTCGGCCTGGATACCCTGCGCACCCTCACGCACAGCACGCGGGAGAGTATGCTGGAAGCGACCTTTTCAAAAAGCCTGTCCGAAGCCATGACCAATTTCTTCAGCGTCTCCCGGGATGCGCTGAAGAAATCCAACAAGGAAATTGGCGAAATACTGGCCATGATGGAGGCGGTGTACAAAAAATTTGCCGTGGAGCACGGGCTGAAACTCGGCTCGCCCACCACCTTTTCCCTGCTCCGCTATGAAAAGGAAATCGATCGCCTGGAACAATGGTGCAAAACCCATCACAACACCACCATGAACCTGCTGACCCACGAAAACAAGCACATCACCCATAAATTCTTCGAGGAAGTGGCGGTGCAGGTCCGCCGGGCCTTTGAAAAAGCCAATCGGGATGCCGAATTGTGGCTCAAGGCCATCATGGCGCCCATGGAAACCCAGGTGCGGGAACATCAGATTCAGCTCAAGCGCCGCCTGGAAAGCATCAAGCGCATCCACCAGGCGACCGATACCCTGGAAGACCGGATTTCCGAACTCGATGGCGTGGAAGCGGGCCTCCTGCAACAAATCAATGCTCTGGAAGCCATTGTCTCCGAGGTCCGCCACCTGCTTATCCCGGCGGTGGGGAAGCTGGCAGCCTGAACGACCCATTCTCGCTCCCGGCCAACCGGCAGGGGAGCGGGAACCTTTGCCTCGGGACGATTTCCAACTTCTCTCCGGAGTCGTTTTCGGTTGCCGTCACGAGCTGAAGGAGCTGCCATGAATTCGTCAGAAAAGCGCCAGCTTGGCCATGATCGCCGTCGGCATGATGGCGGGCCGCCGATGGGCTGGAAGGAAAGGCGAAGGTGCACCGAGCGCCGCATTCCGGTCGTGGAAGAGATGGAGGTCTCCGAAGCGGAGTGGATGCAGTATTTTGGCCGCTTCAACCAACATTCCAGACCTTCTGGAGCGGAGTTCGGTGAGCAGGCAGCGGCGGTTTTGGGGCGCGTCGTTGATTGACCCGTGGCCGGACCCCGTCGTGCGTCCGGGCTGGCAGAAAAAGAAAAAACCCGCCGGGCAGCGGGCTTTTGATTGGGGTGTTGCCCTTGAAAAACTCAGGAACGCTTGTTGCCCGTGAGTTTCTCGTACTTGGTCCAGAGCACGTCTTCCGATTCGACGACGTTGGGATCCTTGGGGATGCAATCCACCGGGCAGACCTGAACACACTGGGGTTCGTCGTAGTGGCCGACACATTCCGTGCACTTGCCGGGATCGATTTCGTAAATTTCCTCGCCTTGGGAAATGGCTTCGTTCGGGCATTCCGGCTCGCAAACGTCGCAATTGATGCACTCGTCGGTAATCATCAGGGCCATGGCTGTTCTTCCTCTCTCAATTAACTGAAATATTTGCCCGCAGGCGTTTTTCTACGCAAGGTTGTACAAATTTGCTTACATTTCCGCCAAGGCGCGCAATTTCGCGCACCATGGTGGCCGAGATGAACATGTATTGCTCACCGGGAGTGAGAAATACGGTTTCGACCTCGGGATAGAGGCTACGGTTCATGCCTGCCATCTGAAATTCATATTCAAAGTCGGAAACGGCGCGCAGACCCCGCACAATGACTTTGGCGCTTTTTTCGCGCACGAAGTTCATGAGCAGGGTGTTGAAACCGACCACTTCTACATTCGGGACGTCGTGCAGGATCTCGTTGGCCATCGCTACCCGGTCCGCCAGATCAAACAGCGGACGCTTCGAGGGGCTTTCGGCAATCGCCAGGATCAGGCGGTCGAACAGGCTGGCGGCCCGGCGAACCAGATCCTCGTGCCCACGGGTCATGGGATCGAAGGTGCCGGGGTAAAGCGCTATACGACGGTCTAGTTTCAAGTCGGATTCTGCCGCATCAGGTGGAAATGCACCTCGCCGGCCCTGCCATGGCGTATCGTTTGCCAGGTTGCAAGAGCGTCGAGCTGAGTCTCGGCTTCAACGTAAACGGCGCCGTTTTCCTTGATGACCGGGGGCAGAAGGGCCGCCAGCTTGTCGAGCCAACCCTTGTGATAGGGCGGATCGAGGAAAACGAGATCGAATTTCGTCGTCGTCGAGGCCAAATATTGTATCGCATCCCGGCGCATGATCTCCACCTGCGGCGGTTTGGCGCCCAGCAATGTAGCGTTTTCGTGCAGGGCGTGCACCACCTTGGGCGCACTTTCCAGCAGGAGCACCCGCTCGGCGCCTCGGGAGGCCGCTTCAAAGCCGAGGGCGCCGCTGCCGGCGAAGAGGTCAAGGCAAACCTGTCCGCTGAGATCCTGACCCAGCCAGTTGAACAGGGTTTCCCGAACACGATCGGGGGTCGGACGCAGTCCCTCGCTGTCGGGAAAGCGCAAAACCCGGCGCCGCCATTCACCGCCGATGATGCGAACCGAATTCATGGCTCAGTCGGCAGCAACCATGACGGTAACCAGATTCTCCGGGCGGACGTGTTTGGCAAAGGCGCGCTTGACGTCCTCGGCGGTCACCGCCTGAATGGTTTCCTGGTAGCGTTCGAGATAATCCAGGGGCAGGCCGTAGAAGCCGATGTTGGCAACGTTTTCGAAAATCTTCTTGTTGCTGTCCAGGCGCAGGGGGAAGCTGCCGGTCAGGTTGGCCTTGGCGGCAGCCAGCTCGCTTTCGCTCGGGCCGTCCTTGAGGAAGCCGTCGAGCACCGTCTGGGTCAGCCTGAGCGCATCCCTGGCCTGGGAGCGCTTGGTTTGCAGGCCGATCTGGAAGGGGCCGTGGTGCTTCAGAGGGGCGAAGTAGCTATAGACGCTATAGGCGAATCCCCGCTTGTCGCGCACCTCCTGCATCAGGCGGGAAACGAAGCCGCCGCCGCCCAGGGTGTAATTGCCCACCAGGAGCGGGAAGAAATCCGGGTTGCCGCGCTCGATGGCCGGCAGGCCAAGGTAGATATGGGCCTGACTGGCCGGATGGACGATGAGCTGCTTGCCGCCTTTGGGCGCTGCCGGGGCTGTCGGCAGAACTGCGGCCTGGCCGGCTGGCAAGGCCCCGGCCAGGCCCTCCGCGAGTTTCAAGGCATACTTTCCGGAGAGGTAGCCC
>CAZHVZ010000009.1:14698-17646 GCA_964536245.1 uncultured Rhodocyclaceae bacterium | reverse complement strand
GGGCGGGGGGGGGGGGCGCAAGACGGGGGGCGGGGCGGGGGGCAAGGGCGCGGCCCTGGCCGTCGGCGAGTTTCTCGGCATCCTTGCGGGAGAGGTCGCCGACTATGGTGACCGAGGCATTTCTGGCGTTGTAGAACGTTCCGTAAAAAACTTTCAGATCGTCCACCGTGATGCCGCCCACCGATTCCGGAGTGGCGTGCCGGCCATAGGGGTGGCCGGGGTACATGGCTGCCCAGAAGGCCTTGCCGGCAATGCTGTCGGGGCGGGTCATGGCTTCCTTCAGGCTGGCGATGGTACGGGCCTGTTCGCGCTCAAGAACTGCCGCATCAAAGCGCGGAGCATGCAGTACGGAACGCAGGAGTTCCACCGCCGGGCCGCGCTTGTCGGGGGCCGAGAGGGTGCGCAGGCCGACACTGGTGCGGTCGGTGTCAGCGCCGCCGGTGAGGTTGGCGCCGAGGTCGGCCAGGCGGTCGGCGATGGCGTTTTCATCGAGATTGCCGGCACCGAGATCGAGAATGCTCCGGGTCAGGGCGGCCACCCCGGACTTGCCTGCCGGGTCAAACATCGAGCCGGCGGCAAAATCCACCTGCACATCAAGGATGGGCAGGTTGTGGCTTTCAACGAAATAGACCCGGGCGCCGGAGGCGGTGACCCAGTGTTCGATTTTGACGCCGGCGATGGCCGCTTGGGTCAGGCAGAAGGCCGTCAGGGCGAGGAGAATGCGTTTCATGGGAGTCACCTGATTAATGGCGCGTGGCCACTGCCGGGCGGCGGGATGTGCCATCCAGGGGTTGCGGGTCGAGGGTGCCGACGGTCAGCGCGTCATCGCCAAAGTATTTGCGGGCAACTGCCTGTACTTCCTGGGCAGTGATCTTCTGCAATTTCTCCAGCATGCGGTCCACCAGTTTGTAGGAAAGATTGGCCGATTCCATCTGGCCGATTTCCATGGCCTGGGCAAACATGGAATCCAGCTTGTAAATCTGGCTGGCCAGCAGTTGCGCCTTGGCCCGTTTCAATTCCGGTTCGCTGACGCCCTCTCGCTGTACCTTGGCGATTTCTTCCCGGAAGGCCGTTTCCAGATCGGCCACCGTTCTGCCCTCCGAGGGGCTGCCGTGGAGATAGAACATGCCGGGGCCACGGGCCGTCGAGTCATATTCGATGCCGGTGGACACGGCGATTTTTTCTTCCCGCACCAGCCGCTTGTTGAAACGGGCGGCTGCATGGCCATCCAGAATGGCGTTGAGCATTTCCAGGGCGTAGGGTTCGCTGTCCTTCTCGGCATCGCGAATCATCGGCACCTTGTAGCCCATGAGCAGGACCGGCAGATCAGCCGGCGCCTTGACGTTCACCCGGCGGATACCTTCCTGCTTCGGCTCCAGCTGGGGTTTGCCTGCGGCCAGGGGGCGGCCTGCCAGGGGGCCATAGTATTTTTCGGCAAGGGCGAAGGCTTCCTTGTGATCGACATCGCCGCTGATCACCACGTAGGCGTTGTTGGGAACGTACCACTGGTCGTACCAGGCCTTGGCATCGGCGGCGCTCATGCTCTCCAGATCATTCATCCAGCCGATGATGGGGCGGCGGTAAGGGTGCGCCTGATACGCGACGGCATTGGTCTGTTCAAACAGTTTTGACTGGGGGTTGTCGTCGGTGCGCATACGGCGCTCTTCCATGACGACCTTGATTTCCTGGGCGAATTCCTTGGCGTCCACGGTCAGGTGGCGCATGCGGTCGGCTTCCAGCTGCATCATCTCTTCCAGCTTTTCCTTCGGCACCTGCTGGAAATAGGCGGTGTAATCCCGGCTGGTGAAGGCGTTGTCGCGCCCGCCAGCTGCCGCCACCCGTTTGTTGAACTGGCCGGGGCCGACATTCGGGGTACCCTTGAACATCATGTGTTCGAGAACGTGGGCCACGCCGGAAGTGCCGTCCACTTCGTCAATGCTGCCGATCCGGTACCACACCATATGCACCGCCGTCGGCGCCCGGTGGTCTTCCTTGACGATGATGCGCAGACCGTTGCCGAGGGTGGTCTCGAAGGGATTGGCCTGGGCGGCGCTGGCCACAAGCAGGATGGGCAGGGCAAGGGCGAGGGTAAGTTTGCGTTTGAACATGGGGGCGATGGGCTTTCTGCTAGAATTTGCACCTGATTTTGTGTCAATTCGGGCGGCATCTTAATGGCAAAGAGGCCGCCTTGTCAGTATCCCCTGAGACCCGCCCCGACATGTTCAGTTTCCTGAAAAAAAATACCACCGAACCCGGCGTGCCGGCTCCCGATGCGCCGGTGCAGGCCTCCTGGCGCGAGCGCCTGTTCAAGGGGCTGAGCAAGACCCGCGCTCAGTGGGGCGGCAAACTCAAGTCCCTGTTCGCCCGGGGCAAGGTTGACGACGAACTGCTGGAAGACCTGGAAACCCTGCTCCTGACCAGCGATGTGGGCGTCGAAGCGACCCAGTATCTGCTCGATGATCTCAAGGCCCGCGCCAAACGCCACAAGCTGGATACGCCGGAAAGCATCCAGCAGGCTCTGGCCGATGCCCTCTTCGATGTTCTCCAGCCCCTCGAAAAGCCGCTGGATGTCAGCTCCCACAAACCTTTCGTCATCATGATCGCCGGCGTCAACGGGGCCGGCAAGACCACCTCCATCGGCAAGCTGGCCAAGTATTTCCAGAATCAGGGCAAGAGCGTTTTGCTGGCTGCCGGCGATACCTTCCGGGCGGCAGCGCGGGAGCAGTTGCAAACCTGGGGTGAACGCAACAACGTGACGGTCATCGCCCAGGACGGCGGCGACCCGGCGGCGGTCATCTTCGACGCCATCTCCGCCGCCAAGGCGCGCGGCATCGACATCGTCCTGGCTGACACCGCCGGCCGCCTGCCCACCCAGTTGCACCTGATGGAAGAAATCGCCAAGGTGCGCCGGGTGATCCAGAAAGTGGAGCCGGAGGGGCCGCACGAGA
>CAZHVZ010000009.1:14019-14614 GCA_964536245.1 uncultured Rhodocyclaceae bacterium | reverse complement strand
GGTGGCGGCGATTGCCCGCCAGTGTCCGAAGCCCATCCGCTTCATTGGCGTCGGCGAGCAGATTGACGACCTGCGCCCCTTCTCGGCGCGGGATTTTGTCGATGCCCTTTTTGAGTAATTGCCGCGCATGATCGTTGCCAGCAACCTGACCAAGCGTTACCCCGGCGGCTACGAGGCCGTCAAGGAGGTCAGCTTTCAGATCAGTGCCGGACAGATGGTTTTTGTCACCGGCCATTCCGGCGCCGGCAAGACCACCCTGGTCAAGCTGATCGGCAGTGTCGAGCGGCCCACTTCGGGCAGCCTGGTGGTGAACGGCCAGAATCTTTCCGCCTTGCGGCGCAGCGCCATTCCATTTCTGCGTCGGCACTTCGGTCTCGTTTTTCAGGATCAGAAGCTGCTTTTTGACCGTTCCGCCCTGGATAACGTCCTGCTGCCCCTGGAAATCGTCGGTCTGCCGCGCCGGGAAGCCGTCAGGCGGGCCCAGGCGGCGCTCGACAAGGTGGGCCTGCTGGAACGGGAAAAAGCCCATCCCATCGCCCTTTCCGGCGGCGGGCCCCCGCGCCGGGCGGGTGGCCCGGGCGGGGGGCATCGGGCG
>CAZHVZ010000009.1:9543-14009 GCA_964536245.1 uncultured Rhodocyclaceae bacterium | reverse complement strand
CGCGACACCACCGGCCGGGCATCAGCCCTCTTGGATGCCGTGGGAATTGATCGGGAGAAGTCCGCCCACCGCCCCAACCAGCTCTCCGGTGGCCAGCAGCAGCGTGTGGCGATCGCCCGGGCCCTCGTCAACGACCCGAAGATCCTCCTCTGCGATGAGCCGACCGGTAACCTCGATGCCAAGTCAGCCATCGAAATCCTGGAAATCTTCGAAGCCTTCCATCAGGTCGGCGTCACCGTGGTGGTCGCCACCCATGATCCCAACTGGATCGAACGCTATCACCCGCAGGTGCTGCGCCTCGACCACGGGAGGCTGGTCTGATGCGTTCCTGGCTGGCCCAGCACCGTGCCGCCCTGGCCCGTGCCGTCCGCCGTTTGTGGTCGGCGCCCCTCAATACCCTGCTTTCCCTGCTCGTCATCGGCATTGCCCTCACCTTGCCGGCCGCCGGCTACCTTTTGATCGACAACCTGCGCAGCCTGGGGCAGAGCGCTTCCGGGGCGCAGCAGATCAGCCTGTTCCTGGCCGTTGATGCCGACAAAAAGGCCGTGGCCGAGATCGAAAACCGCCTCAAGGCTCTGGGCGCCGGCAAGTGGCGTTTCATCACCCGGGACGAAGCCCTGAAACGTCTGCAAGGCAGCGAGGGGATGGCGGAAATTGTCGCCAGCCTGCCGCGTAATCCGCTGCCCGACGCCTTTGTCCTCGAACTTTCCGAAAGCGAGCCGGAAAAGCTGGAAACCCTGCGCAAGACCCTCAGCGGCTGGCCCAAGGTCGAGCATGTGCAGCTTGATTCGGCCTGGATCAAGCGTTTTGACGCCTTCCTGCGCCTCGGCAAACTGGCGGTGACCCTGCTTGCGGCGCTTTTTGGCGCCGGCCTGGTAGCCGTCACCTTCAACACCATCCGCCTGCAAGTGGTGGCCCAGGCGGCTGAAATTGAAGTCGCCCGCCTGATCGGCGCCACCGATGCCTTCGTGCATCGCCCCTTCTACTACTACGGAGCGGTGCAAGGCGCTTTGGGCGGGTTGTTCGCCGCTGCCCTGGTGAGCGGCATGTTGCGCCTGCTGGCCGGGCCGGTGGCCGAACTGGCGGCCCTCTACGGCGGCAGTTTTGTCCTGCGCGGCCCGGCTCCGCTGGAAATCTGCGCGCTGGCGCTGCTTGGCGCCGTGCTCGGCTGGCTCGGTGCGCAGCTTTCGGTGAGCCTTTCCCTGCGCCAGCTTGACTAGCCGCCGGGAATTTCTCGCCACCCTCGGTGCTGCCGCCCTCTCCGGTTGCGGGCCGGCCAGCACTCCCCTCCTGCCTCCCGGCGAGCTTCTCGGCATGTCCAGCGAACTTGGCCATCGCCTGCGGGACGGCGGTTTTCCCGAACCCTCATCGACCCGGCGCACCGAGGTGGTCATCCTCGGCGGCGGCATCAGCGGCTTGTCGGCGGCCTGGAAACTGGACAAGGCCGGGCTTTCCGATTTTCTCCTGCTCGAAATGGAAAGCGAGCCGGGCGGCAATTCCCGGGGGGGCGCCAGCCCCCTGGTGGCTTACCCCTGGGGCGCCCATTACCTGCCCTTGCCGGGGCCGGAGGCGGGCCTGGTCCGCGAACTGCTGGCCGAACTCGGGGTCTTGCAGGGCGACCCGGCAGGGGAAAAACCCGCCTACGACGAACGCTATTTGTGCGCCACCCCCCAGGAGCGGGTTTTTCGCAACGGCCTGTGGGAGGAGGGCATCCTTCCCCATCTCGGGCTGGAGCCCGGCGAGCGCGAGGAACAAAAACGCTTCCAGGCTCTCATGGAACGCTACAAGGCCGTGCGGGGGCGGGATGGCCGGCGGGTGTTTGTCATCCCCATGGAACTTTCCAGCCGTGACCCGGAGTGGCGGGCTCTCGATCAAATCACCTTCAAGCAGTGGCTGCTGGGCAACGGCTTTACCTCGCCCACCGTCCATTGGCTGGCCAACTACGCCTGCCGGGACGACTACGGCACCGGCCACGACCAGACCTCGGCCTGGGCCGGCTTGCATTACTTTGCCAGCCGCAACGGGCAAGCGGCCAATGCCGCTGCCGATGCCGTTCTCACCGCTCCGGACGGTAACGGCTGGCTGGCCCGAGGGTTGGCCAAGCGGGCCGGGCAACGCCTGCTGCCGGGGCACATGGCCTGGCGGCTGGAAGAAGGCCGTTCACACATTACCGTTGATGTCTGGCAGCCCGCCGAGCAGCGCAGCCAGCGCATCGTCGCCCGCCAGGCCATCTGGGCCGGTCCGCTCTTTCTCCTGCCCAGGGTTTGGCCGGCCATTCCGGAAAAACTCAAGGCAGCGGCCCTGGCCGGCGACTACGCTCCCTGGCTGACCGCCAACCTGCATCTCGCCGATTTTCCCCAGGAGCGGCGCGGGGCGCCCCCCGCCTGGGACAACGTGCTCTATGACAGTCCCGGCCTCGGCTATGTAGTGGCGACCCACCAGTTGATCCGGCGCCGCCTGTCGGGCACCGTCCTCACCTATTACCGGGCACTCAACCATCTGCCGCCGGCGGAAGGCCGCCGCCTGCTCCTGGATACCTCGCGGGAGGCCTGGGCGGAAGCCATCCTCGCCGAACTGGAGCGGGTGCACCCGGATATCCGCCAACTGACCACCCGCCTCGATGTCTTCCGCAACGGCCATGCCATGCGCCGTCCGCTGCCGGGGATGTTGTGGGGTGGGCAGCGGCAGCTCGCCGCCGATTTTCAGAGCCGCCGCCTCAAACTGGCCCATGCCGATCTGTCCGGCTTTTCCATTTTTGAAGAGGCGCAGTACCGGGGGGTGTTGGCCGCTGAACGGGTGCTGCGGGCGGCGGGGGTGAGGGTCGATTCGTCGGTTTAGGGGGAGGCTATGACAGCTGTCGACCCTAAGCGGCCATTGATACTTGAGCCGTTAGCGACCACACAAAGAGAACAATCAGCCCCGCCATCAGGCTACGCCTGAATATCGAGAACCATTTGGGGCCCCTGAGGACCATAAAAGGAAAAGTCAACGCGGCATATGCAACAAATCCGGCATGAAGATAAGCAACCTGACCTGTTAGCAAACGCCCTCCCTTTGCATACGTCTGACCTGATTGAAAAATCTCAATTGCGCCAGTCACAGTCAGAATGGCTAGTACAAAAAAGACGGGAAATACGAGCCATCGGATGGGTTTAAGTTCAGATACGATTTCGAACTTCTCTTGAGAAACTTCCTCTAGGGATTGATATTTGAAAGACCTAAAAACACCTGTGTCGAAGAATGGCTCTGGTATTTTTGATGTAGCCTTTTCTCTGCATGGTGGCTGGCCATCTGCAATAACTGAAGACAGACAATTTCGACACACTTCAGTGAAGGCAGGGTTCTTTTCACCGCATTGTCCGCATTTCCATTGATGGTCAGGCATGAGATTTCATGAGTAAAATAGGTCGTGGAGAAATCATATTGCATATTGGTGGGCGGCTATTGGCCGCAATCTGCCAAGTTCAATACTCCAACACCTCGGCACGCTCGGCATCCCAAGCCAATTCATCCTTCCTCGCTAGCGTTTCCAGATCCCCCGCCGTGCTCGCCGGATCATCCACCCACTCCCGCAGCAAAGGCGAGCCGTTGATGAGGTCGATGGCGAGGCGGTCGTGTTCGTATTCGTAGGCGAAATCCCGCCACAGGGGGTAATCCGGTTGCAGGCGGCGCAGAGCCTTGAAGGCGAGGGCTTGCAGGCGCCAGGGGCGGAAGGCGGCGTGGTCGTAGCTGGCGTCCTCGACATGGATTTGCAGGCCGTTGCATAACTGGCCGGCGTGTTTGTGGAAGGTGGGTTCGAACCAGCATTGCCGCAGTCGGCAGCCGTTCAGCCAGTGCGGGGCGAAGCGCTGCATTTCCTTGAGCAGGGCATCGGCGTCAATGTCCGGGGCGCCGAACAGTTCCAGCGGGCGGGTAGTGCCGCGCCCTTCGGAAAGCGTGGTGCCTTCGAGCATGACAGTGCCGGCGTAGGCGCGGGCCATGGACAGGTTGGGGGCGTTCGGACTGGGGTTGATCCAGCAGCGTTCGCCCAGGGGCCAGCCGTAGCCGGGAGCGGCCTCCGGCTGCCAGCCGGGCATGGCGATGACCTGGCAATCCACGTCGAGCTTGAGGGTGGAGATGACCCAGCGGGCCAGATCGCCCATGGTCAGGCCGTGGCGCATGGGCAGCGGGCCGGCGCCGACGAAACTTTCCCAGCCGGGGCGCAGGCTCAGCCCTTCCACCGGCCGCCCGGTCGGGTTGGGGCGGTCCAGCACCCATACCGCCTTGCCGTGTTTGGCGGCGGCTTCCAGCACGTAGCGCAGGGTGGTAATGAAGGTGTAAATACGGCAGCCAAGGTCCTGCAAGTCGACGAGCAGGATGTCGAAGCTGTCCAGCATGGCCTCGGTGGGCCGGCGCACTTCGCCGTACAGGCTGAAGACCGGGATGCCGTGCCGGGGGTCAAGAAAATCCGGCGATTCCACCATGTT
>CAZHVZ010000009.1:0-9533 GCA_964536245.1 uncultured Rhodocyclaceae bacterium | reverse complement strand
CGGGCAGGGCGGCCAGGGCGGCCTGGGCGTCCAGGGAATGGGTGAGGTCGGAGGTAACCGAGGCCGGGTGGGCCAGAAGGGCGACCCGCTTGCCGGCCAGGGGGCGGCGCAGGGTGGAATCAGCGATCAGACGGTCAATGCCGAAATGGACGGTGCAGGTCATGGCGGGGGGCAGGTGGGATCAGGCGGAAAGGGTGAGCAGAAAGGCTTCGCGGCGGTGGAAATCCGGTTGCGGGCCGGGGTGGAGGAGCGCCCAGTAGCTCTTGCCGCCAGCAGCGGTTTCCAGCACGGCGCTCAAGCCCAGGCGGCAATAGCTGCCGGCGGGAGCGGCCGGCAGCAGGGCGGTCGGAAGGGTGGCGGCCAGTTCCAGCCCGGCAGCCGATTGGCGCAGGGCGATGGCGGGCAGCTCTAGCGGGGGCGGCAGGTCGGCACGCTGGCGGGTGTCGGAAAAGTCGTAGACGGCCCACTGGCCGGAAGGCGAAAAATTGAATTCCCGGTAGGCATTCCGGCCCTCCACGGCGATGAAGGCTTCAAAACAGGTGTGCTGCCACAACCCATCCGCCGGGCCGGCGGGCTGCGGGGCGGGCAGGGCCAGATCGGCCAGGGGGGCGGCCAGGCGATAGACGAGGCTGAGGGTGCCGTTGTCGCGATGCTCGACCTCCACCTCCGGGGCGTGGGCAAAAGGGCCGGGAGTGGCCGGATGGCAGGACAGGGCAAGGCGGGTGCTGGTCGGCATGGGCAGTGAACGGGGAAGGCCAGGGGCGTACTTTAACGCAAGGGGCGCAGCGGGTTGCGGGAGACTCTGTTCGAATGGTCTGATTTTCCCTAGTAGAACTATGAACCCGAAACAAAGCATTTTGATCTGAGCGATCCGGGCCAGCTCAAGCAGTATGCGCAAATTGCTTTGGGCCGACTGGATTGAGAGGCCGAATTCAAGGCGGGCAACGGAACACGGTGGTCAAATTGTCAATCAGCGTGCAATTTTGACAGGGGGCTTGGGTATTGCAGAGCCAAATAAATCTTGGGAAAGCCATGCAGAAAAAAGGGCCAAGCTTCTTTCGGGGAGAGCGAGTGCGGGACTGCCATCCCGCTGCAATTTAAAGCAGGTCAGCAAAGTGGGATCGCGGCAGCATCCAGCGGCCGGGCTGGCCGGGGAGTTCGATGAAGCCGAAGTGCCGGTAGAAGGCGGCGGCTTTTGGCGATTTGGCATCAACGATGATGGCAGCCATGGCGAGGGTTTGACTGGCGGCTGCGACACGCTTGCACGCATCGGCAAGAAGGATGGCGCCTAGTCCTTGCCCGTGGAATTGCCGGCTCACGGCCAAGCGGCCAAGCAACGCCACCGGCACCGGGTAGCGCGGCAGTTTTTTTCGCCACTCCTCGGGGAGCGTTTCTGCTGCGATGCTGCCTGCGCTGAGCGTGTAGAAACCTGCAATCGCTTGCGGCTGCCCGGCCGGTGAGGCTACAAAGGCGCGCGCCACCCCGCGCTTGATGTCTTGGGTGGCATAGCGCTGCAAGTATTCATCGAGGGCTTTTTCTCCACAATCGAAAGCTGCCGTCTGCGCGTCGGCGTCGAGCGGGCGAATGGAATAAGCCATTTATTGCACATGCTTGGCGTGACGCTGAAACGCCCGCTGCAATGCCGGGTTGGCCTGGGATGGGGTATCCAGCGCGTTCAGGAAGGCATCGAAATCCCCCTGGGAAAGGGTGATGGCTTCGTGCGCCTGGACGACCGACTGAGCTTGCTCGACGGCATTCCTGAGGACGAATTCGGATACGCTCATATGGGCATAAGCGGCGGCTTTGTCGAGCAAGCGCCGTATTTCCTGATCGCAACGGATGTGTAGCCGGGTGTCTTTGGCGAGAGTGGTCATCGCAATTTCCTGTGGTTTGTTGCGGTCAATTGTGCGCCAATTGTGCGCACAATTCAAGCTGGCTGCTGACCGGGTTCGAGGATAAATGGAGATTCCCCTATTCGCCTGATTAAACCGAACGCAACTTCCCTGGGTGCCTAAAATCACTCCATGAGTCAGGAGATAACGCTGCGCTTGTCCTCCCTTGGTTGCCGCTCCCTTTTGGGGTAACTTACTGCCTTTACAAAAAACAACATACCGGGAGAACATCATGACGCCGCTGCGCATCAATCTGGACCAAGAAGAGATTCCAACCCACTGGTACAACGTGGTGGCCGACCTGGCCAACCCGCCCTCGCCGCCCCTGGGCGCGGATGGGCTGCCGGTGCCGGCGGAGAAAATGGGCGCCATTTTCCCGATGCCGATCCTTGAGCAGGAAATGTCAGCCGAGCGCTGGATCGCCATCCCCGAGGAAGTCCGCCAGATCTACGCCCTCTGGCGCCCGGCCCCCTTGTGCCGCGCCCTGCGCCTGGAGCAGGCCCTGGGCACCCCGGCCAAGATTTTCTACAAGTACGAAGGGGTCTCCCCGGCCGGTTCGCACAAGCCCAACTCTGCCGTTCCCCAGGCCTTCTACAACAAGCTGGCCGGCACCAAGAAGCTGACCACCGAAACCGGCGCCGGCCAGTGGGGTTCATCGATCGCCTTTGCCGGCCAGATGTTCGGCCTGCCGGTGCGGGTGTTCATGGTCAAGGTGAGCTACGAGCAGAAGCCCTTCCGCCGCTCGATGATGCAGACCTGGGGGGCCGAAGTGTTCGCCAGCCCGACCAATCTGACCAATGCCGGTCGCGCCGCCCTGGCCGCCGATCCCGATAACCAGGGTTCTCTCGGCCTGGCCATTTCCGAAGCCGTCGAGGAGGCCGCCAGCGATCCCAATACCTGCTACACCCTCGGCTCGGTGCTCAACCACGTGCTGCTGCACCAGACGGTGATCGGACTCGAGGCCAGGAAGGCGTTCGACAAGATCGGCCTCTACCCGGACGTGATCTTCGGCCCCTGCGGCGGCGGCTCAAGCTTCGGCGGCATCGCCTTCCCCTTCCTGGCCGACAAGGCAGCCGGCGACAAGCGGGCTGCCAAGCTGCGCTGCGTGGCCGTCGAGCCGACTTCCTGCCCGACCCTGACCAAGGGCGCCTACGCTTACGACTACGGCGACGTTTCCGGCTACACGCCGATCATGCGCATGTACACCCTCGGCCACGACTTCATGCCTCCCGGCATCCACGCTGGGGGCTTGCGCTACCACGGCGATTCGCCCCTGGTTTCCCAACTGCTGCATGAAGGGCTGATCGAAGCCCTGGCCGTTCCCCAGGTGGCGACTTTCGATGCCGGGGTGCAGTTCGCCCGCGCCGAGGGCATCATTCCGGCGCCGGAATCCTGCCATGCCATCCGCGCCGCCATCGACGAAGCACTCCAGTGCAAGGTCACCGGCGAGGAGAAGACCATCCTCTTCAGCCTGACCGGCCACGGCCACTTCGACATGGCCTCCTACGACAAATATTTCTCGGGCCAACTGGAAGATTACGATTACCCGGCAGAAGCCATCGCCGAATCCCTCAAGCATTTGCCCAAGGTAGGCTAGGTCGGTGAAATCTCTCGTTTTTCTGCTCGTTCTGGCCAATCTGCTGTTTTATGCTTTTGCCGAAGGTCACTTCGGGCGTTCGGACAACCCGGACGCCAGCCGGGTCGATCACCAGCTGAATGCCGACCGTATCCGGCTGGTTTCCCGGGGCGAAGCGCCGAGAAAAGAAGAGAGCAAGCCGGAAAACGGGGAGGACAGCAAGGAGATCGCCCAGCGACCTTCCGAGAAACCGGCGCCGCCCGTGGCCGAGGCAGCTCCCGCTCTGGCATGCCTGGCCTGGACCAACCTCCCGCCGAAGGAGGCCGATCGACTGGCGGCTTTGCTGGCCGCCAAATTTGACGACTTCAAGCAGACCCGCCGCCCCTTGCCGGCAGAAGGCGGCAGTTGGTGGGTTTTCATTCCGCCCCAGGCCAGCAAGGCGGATGCCGACAAAAAGGCCGGGCAATTGAAGGCCTTTGGGGTGACCGACTATTTCATTGTTCAGGAAGCCGGTGCCAACCGTTTTGCCATTTCCCTCGGCGTTTTTTCCAGCGAGAACGGAGCCGGTGAGCGGCTGGCCGAACTCCGGGGCAAGGGCGTACGCAGTGCCGTCGTGGCCCCGCGTGTCATCAAGGTGTCCCCCCTCCTTCTTGAAGCGCAGGGGCCATCCAGCCAGGAGGCGGCAGTGCTTGAGGCAATCTCCCTGGCCATGCCCGAGCTGCGCGTCAAGAGCTGCCGGTGAGTGATTTCATCGTTGGCCTGACCGGTGGTATCGGCAGCGGCAAAAGCACAGTGGCCGACGAGTTTGCCGCCCGAGGCGTTGCCGTGGTCGACACCGACGTCATTGCCCACGCCCTGACCGGGCCGGGCGGTGACGCCATGGCGGCGGTTCGGGAGGCCTTCGGAGCCAGCGTGCTGCGCGCCGACGGCGCGCTGGACCGGATGGCCATGCGCGCCCTGGTTTTTTCCGACCCGGCAGCCAGGGTCCGGCTGGAAGGCATTCTTCACCCCCTGATCCGCCAGCGTTCGAGTGAAGCCTGTCGCCTGGCTGCTTCTCCCTATGTTCTTCTCGCTGTCCCTTTGCTGGTCGAGTCCGGCACCTATCGCCGCCGCTGTGACCGGGTGCTGGTGGTTGATTGCCCGGAAGAACTCCAGGTGCGCCGCGTCATGGCGCGCAGCGCCCTTGCCGAACCGGAGGTGAAGGCCATCATGGCCACCCAGGCGGGGCGCGCCGAGCGGAGGGCGGCGGCGGATGATATCCTGATCAATGATGGGGATTTTTCCAAGGTGCGCGACCAGGTTTCGGCCCTGCACGAGGCCTACCTTTCTGCAGCCCGGAAAAAACTTCAAGCCAACTATTGAGATTTGGCTGCAAATGGCTCAAAATTCAGGCAAATTTCCGTTTAACCGGCCAGGCAAAAGAGCGTGATCACCTACGAATATCCCTTCAACGAGCGCATCCGCACACTGTTGCGCCTTGAAGACTTGTTCGAAAAAACACAGCACTTTGCCAATCAGGATGGCGCGCTGGAGCACCACACCGCCCTCGTGACCCTGTTTGAAATTCTCGAGGTGGCCGGCCGCGCCGATCTCAAAATGGATCTGATCCAGGAACTGGAGCGCCACCGCCAGACCCTGCTGGCCTATCGCAATAACCCCGATATTTCCGAAGAAGCCCTCTCCGGCGCCCTCTACGAAATTGAGCAATCTTCCGCCGCGCTTCTGGCCATGACCGGCAAGCTCGGCCAGTACATTCGCGACAACGAATGGCTGATGAGCATCAAGAGCCGGGTGGCCATTCCCGGCGGCTGTTGCGAATTCGATCTGCCCTCCTATTACTGGTGGCTGCACCGCGATGTCGAAGTCCGGCGCGAGGCCCTGGTCGGCTGGACCAAGCCCATGCTCCCCCTGCGTGAAGCGCTCAATATCGTGCTTCGGCTGTTGCGTTCCAGTGGCCGGCCCAAGAACCACATCGCCAATGTGGGTCAGTTCCAGTTGAATCTGGGTGGTACGGCAGCCCAGATGGTGCGGGTCGCCGTCAAGTCCGACGAGCCGGCAATTCCTGAAGTCAGCGCCAACAAATACGCCCTCAATATCCGCTTCACCAAACCGCCGAGCAGTGAGCTGAAGTCCAAGGTTTGTGATCGCGACGTACTGTTCGACCTTACTTTCTGTAACCTGTAATGGCTCGTATTGTGCGTTGTCCGCAGTGCGGCGAGGATGCCGTCTATGGTCCGGAAAATCCCTGGCGGCCTTTTTGTTCCGAGCGTTGCAAGCTGATTGATCTGGGCGCCTGGGCTACTGATAGCTACCGGGTTTCCGGACAGGAAGAAAAGATCGATCCGGAGTCGGCGCCGCCGCTGGCTTAAGGCGCCGCCCTACCAGCCGCGCATCAGGGCAATGCCGTGGGCACCGTTCTGTTGGGCCAGGGGCAGCATCGAGTGTTGCATTCCCCCTAGGGCAAATACCGGAATCGGTGAGCCTGCAACCAGTTCGGCAAATTTCTGCCAGCCCAGACCGGGGTTTTCCGGGTGGGTGGGGGTCGGCAGCACCGGCCCGAGCAGGGCGTAGTCGAGTCCCAGTTCGGCGGCGCGTGCAAGTTCCCCGGCGTTGTGACAGGAGGCGCCAACCCAGGTGAAGGGCGGCCGGGTGGTGCACTTTGCCAGGCTCATGGACGAGAGATGGATGCCGTCGGCGGCAATTTTTGTGGCGATGCCCGGATCATCGTTGACCACTACCAGAGCGCCTCGCTGCTGGGAGACGGCGGCGACGGCTTCGGCAAACCACAGGCGCTGGGCTTCCGGCCACCCTTTTTCGCGCACCTGGATCAGACGCAAATCCCCGTCCAGGGCTTCTTCCAGCCGCTCCAGCTGGCGTTCCGTCCCCTCGCTCTCACCCATGCTGATGGCCATCGTCGTGGGCAGCGCCAAGGCTTTCAGAATGGGGTCGTTGGCCGGCAGGATGGGGCTGACCGTGGCGGCGGCGCCACAGGTTTGCCAGGCTACGGCGCTGTGTTCGAGGGGGGCGGTAATGCCGATTTCCCCCTCCCAGGCGGTCACCCGCCAGAAGTTAAGGCGCACCGTGGCATGGGGGTAGGTGAATTGCCGGGTCAGCCAGGGGGAGCAGGCCGTGGCGGTGATTCCCAGTTCTTCCTGGAGTTCCCGCACCAGAGCCTGGTGAATGCTCTCTCCTGGCTCCACCTTGCCGCCGGGAAATTCCCAATAGCCGTGGTAAACCTTCCCTTCCGGACGCTGGGCGAGGAGGAATTCCTGCCCGTTACTGCGCAAAATGACGGCGGCGGCAACTTCAACAATTTTGCTCATTTGCGTCTCTTCGCCGGGTGGCTGCCGGCAAAATCCCTGGCGAATTGCCAGGCGACTCGGCCACTGCGCGAACCCCGGCTCAAAGCCCAGTTGAGAGCCTGCCGCTCAATGCCGGCAATGACCTTGTCGCTGACGCCAAAACTTCTCAGCCAGTGGGCGGTGATGGCCAGGTAGTCGTCCTGGCTGAAGGGGTAGAAGGAAACCCACAGCCCGAAACGCTCGGACAGGGAAATTTTCTCCTCGGTGGCTTCGCCGGGGTGAATTTCGTCATCGACCCGGGTGGTGTCGAGATTTTCCGAAAAATATTCGGGCATCAGGTGGCGACGGTTAGAGGTGGCATAGATCTGGACATTGTCCGGCGCAGCGGCAATGGAGCCGTCAAGAACCGATTTGAGGGCCTTGTAGGCGGTTTCCCCGGCCTCGAAGGAGAGATCGTCACAGAAGATGATGAAGCGTTCCGGGCGGTCCTCCAGCAGGTCGATGAGGTCGGGCAGGTCGATGAGGTCGTCCTTGTCCACCTCGATCAGGCGCAATCCCTGGCTGGAGAATTCATTGAGCACCGCCTTGACCAGGGACGATTTGCCGGAACCCCGGCTGCCGGTGAGCAGGACATTGTTGGCCGGGAGGCCGGCAACGAACTGGCGAGTGTTGGCCACCACCCTTTCCTTCTGGTCATCGATATTGTTGAGGTCGGCGAGACGGATGGGGTGAGGGTGCTTGACGGCCTGGAGCCAGCCTCGTTGCTGGTTTTTGCGCCAGCGAAAGGCGACGGCGCTCTTCCAGTCCGGAAGCGGCGGTGCCGGCGGGAGGGCGGCTTCAAGGCGGCCAAGAACTGCTTCGGCGCGGCTGAGCAGGCGTTCAAGCTGGATGGAGTCTGGCATCGGGCAGGTATACTTCGTGGTGAAGCCCTGAACTCTAGCGAATCCCATGCGAAAACTCCAAGCTGTATCGATCCTGGCTGCCCTGGGCAGCCTGTTTTGTCTGGCCGGTTGCGTCACCGCGCCACCGGTCAACACGCCAGTCACACCGGTTTGTCCGCCCTGCGAGCTGAGCAAGGCGCAGCTGCCGACCGTCGCTGCGCCAGCCAAACTGCTGCGGGCCGAGTGGGCCGATTTGCCGGGCTGGGGCGATGATGATCTGCGTGCCGCCTGGCCGGCCTTTCTCCAGTCCTGCCGGGGGCTGGCCGGCAAGCCGCAGGCGGCGGGCTGGAAACGGGTCTGCGAACAGGCTCGAACCATGAACGGCAAAGCGGTGGCCGACCTCCGCCGTTTTCTC
The DNA here is from genome assembly GCA_964536245.1 of uncultured Rhodocyclaceae bacterium. Lineage (GTDB taxonomy): Bacteria > Pseudomonadota > Gammaproteobacteria > Burkholderiales > Rhodocyclaceae > CAZHVZ01. The sequence goes on along the minus strand of CAZHVZ010000009.1, from coordinate 1,467 downwards.
GAGACCAGTCTACAGCCCTATGCCGCCACCGCTGCCGACGGAAGCACTTCCGGCATGATTACCGGCTACTACGAACCGCTGCTCTCCGGGAGTCGCCACAAGGGCAAACCGTATACCAACCCGGTGCTGGGCGTCCCCAGCGATCTGCTGACCATTGATCTGTCCGATATCTTTCCCGAATTGAAGGACAAGCGGGTGCGCGGCCGCCTGCAAGGCAACAAGATTCTTCCCTATTGGTCCCGGGCTGAAATCACCGCCCGTGAGGATAGCCTGCCGGGCAAGACCCTGCTCTGGGTGGACGACGCTGTTGAACTGTTCTTCCTCCAGGTGCAGGGTTCCGGCCGGGTCAGGCTGCCGGACGGTTCCATGGCCCGCCTCAACTATGCCGACCAGAATGGTCATCCCTATCAGTCCATCGGCCGGCTGCTCGTCGAGCGGGGCGAACTGAAACTGGAAGAGGCTTCCATGCAGGGTATCCAGGCCTGGGCGCGGGCCAATCCCGGCAAGCTCAACGAGTTGCTCAACGCCAACCCGAGCTATGTCTTTTTCCGTGAAGTGCCGAACAGTTCCGATGGACCGGTTGGCGCGCTCGGGGTGCCGCTGACCGCCGAACGCAGCCTGGCCGTGGACCCGCGCTCCGTCCCGCTGGGGGCGCCGGTCTTTCTCGCCACGACCCGGCCCAATTCCAAAGAAGCGCTCCATCGGCTGATGCTCGCCCAGGATACCGGCGGCGCCATCAAGGGGGCCGTTCGGGCCGATTTCTTCTGGGGGTTCGGCAAGGAGGCCGGCGAGCAGGCCGGACGCATGAAACAGTCCGGACGTCTGTGGGTTTTGCTGCCGCCGGAACTGGCACCAAAATAACCAACGTCCGCACCGAAGCGATGCATCGCAGGCTCGAATGCACCAAAGCAGTGCCGTCCGGCGCACTGCTTTGGTTGTAACTCCCTGATTTTGTGCGGGGTGTGCGCACTGGAACGGTGCTTGCTAGAGTCTCCGGATTATTTGATTCGGAGGTTTCATGGACGCATATCAAAACGGCAGCAACGTGCTGTTCATCCTGCTCGGCGCCATCATGGTGCTGGCCATGCACGCGGGCTTTGCCTTTCTCGAAGTGGGCACGGTGCGCAAAAAGAACCAGGTTAACGCCCTGGTCAAAATCCTCGCCGATTTTGCCGTGTCCACCCTGGCCTATTTCTTTGTCGGCTACAGCATTGCCTACGGCGTGAATTTCTTCTCCGGCGCCGAGTCGCTGATGGACAAAAACGGCTTCGAGCTGACCAAGTTCTTCTTCCTGCTGACCTTTGCTGCGGCCATCCCGGCCATTATTTCCGGCGGCATTGCCGAACGCGCCAAGTTCTATCCGCAGCTGATGGCCACCTTCCTGCTGGTCGGCTTTGTCTATCCCTTCTTCGAGGGCATTGCCTGGAACCAGGCTTTCGGTATTCAGGCCTGGCTGAAGGCCAGCTA
>CAZHVZ010000008.1:46401-53808 GCA_964536245.1 uncultured Rhodocyclaceae bacterium | reverse complement strand
AGAGATCCATCACCGTGTCGCCGCCCCAGCGGATCGACCAAGTCATCTTCTCGACCTCTTCCTGAATGCTCGAACCGAGCGCCGAGTTGCCGATGTTGGCGTTGATCTTGGTCAGGAAGTTGCGGCCGATAATCATCGGCTCGCTTTCCGGATGGTTGATGTTGTTGGGAATGATGGCGCGGCCACGGGCGACTTCGCTGCGCACGAATTCGGGGGTGATTTCCTCGGGAATGCTGGCGCCGAAGTTCTGGCCCGGATGCTGGCGGCCAAGCAGCTTGGCCATCTTGTCGCCCAGCGGGCCGGTGTTTTTCAGGCTTTCGATGTAAGCGCGGCGATTGTTGTTTTCGCGGATGGCAACGTATTCCATCTCCGGCGTGATGATGCCTTGCCGGGCGTAGTGCATCTGCGAAACGTTCTGGCCGGCCTTGGCGCGTAGCGGCTTCCTGTGCAGGCCGGGAAAGCGCAGTTCGTCGAGGGCCTTGTCCCCGGCGCGGAGACGACCAAATTCGGAGGTCAGGCCGGGCAGTTCCTCGCTGTCGTTACGTTCGGCAATCCACTGGGCGCGCAGGGCCGGCAAGCCCTGGCGAATGTCAATTTTCGCTTGCGGATCGGAATAAGGGCCGGAGCAATCGTAGACAAAGACCGGCGGATTTTTCTCGCCGCCAAAGGCGGTCGGCGTATCGGCCTGGGAGATTTCGCGCATGGGAACGCGAATATCCGGCCGGGAGCCTTCAACGAAAATCTTGCGGGAGTTGGGGAGGGGCTGGATGGCAGCCTCGTCCACGTGGGCATCACGGGCGAGGAATTGTTCGTTGGCGTTCATTGCGGCTCCTTGCATGCGGGGGACTGCGGGAAAAGACACGCAAGGAGGAACAAAAGTTCGTTTCCCTACGACGGCATGACCCGGTCAGGTTCGAAGGGTCATTCTCAGCCCGGCAGCGCCCGGACACCCCTAACGAGAGCATGCAAGTTACTGGAATTACAGGCAAAATGCAAGGAAGTGCAAGTTCACTCTCAAGGTTTTGAGAATCTGGCCGAAATACCTATTCCAATATCCGGAAAATAAAGAGAAATAGGGGGAAGTATGCGTATCGTTCTGTTGGCAGCCCTGATTGCCGCCCTGCCCTTTTCGGCCAGCGCAGCACCCACTTGGCAAACGGTTTCCGCCGAACCGGGAAAACGCATCGAACTCGACCGCACCAGCATCAAGCGTGAGGAGCCGGGCAAGGTGCTCGCAACCGGTCGCATCATTCTCGACAAGGAACTGTCCGATGCCAAAACCGGCGCCGCCTACCGGGTCATCGAAGCCACCACCCGCTACGATTGCTCGTCCCGCAACGCCAACACCATCAAGCGTGTCTTCAAGAAAAACGAATCCGAAGTGTTGCGCGAAGAAGACATCAAGGGCACCGACATGCCGGTGCGCAGCGGCACCCTGGACGACAAGGTGCTGCGCGAAGTCTGTCGCCCAAGCAAGGTGGACGCCAAGGAAGTAGCCCAACAAGCCAACGAAGCGGCGACCAAGCTGAAGGAAGCCAATGACGCGCTGCTCAAGAAGGAGGCAGCAAAAGCCGGGCCGGGGGCCATGGTCAAGACATCCGAACCCCCTCATGCAGCGCCCGCCAAGACGGAAGCGGCACCGGTCAAACCCATCCCCTCCATTCTCCCCCCCCTTCAGAAACCGGCGCCGGTCGCCGCCGCCCCGGCTCCCGCACCCGCCCCTGCCCCGGTGATGGCACCGGCACCGCGCCCGGCTCCCGTCGTGCAAGCTCCGCCGGTCAAGGCACAGGTGGTCAGCAAAAAGTCTCGCAGCACTGCGGCGGATAACGGCATGCATGATGCGGCCAGCGCCCACGCGCACATCCACTGGTCCTATGACGGAGAAGGCGGGCCGGAAAACTGGGCCAAACTGGACCCCAAGAACACCCTTTGCGCATCCGGAACCCGCCAGTCGCCGATCGATATCCGCGACGGCATCAAGGTGGATCTTGAACCAATCCAGTTTGACTACAAACCCTCGATGTTTCGCATCGTGGACAATGGGCACACCGTGCAGGTCACGCCGAGCAACGGCACGATAACCGTTTCCGGAAAAAGCTACGAGTTGCTCCAATTCCACTTCCACAAGCCATCCGAAGAAAAGATCAATGGCCGGCCTTTCGACATGGTGGCTCACCTGGTCCATAAATCGGATGATGGTCAGCTGGCCGTCGTTGCTGTGCTGCTCGAAAAGGGCGCCGAAAATCCGACCATTCAAACCCTGTGGAACAATCTGCCGCTGGAAAAGAAAATCGAGGCCTCCCCCCCGAGCGCGTCGGTGGACCTGGCCGCCTTTCTTCCCGGAAACCGCAACTACACTACCTACATGGGTTCCCTGACCACGCCTCCTTGCTCGGAAGGCGTTCTGTGGCTGGTTTTGCGCCAGCCGGTCCAGATATCTCCGGAGCAGATCGCCATCTTCTCCCGCCTGTACAAAAACAACGCCCGCCCAGTGCAACCCACCTGGGGCCGTCTCATCAAGGAAAATCGCTGATCGGTCTGCTTTAGGCTAGCCAGCACCGGCTTGACCGCCTTGGCGCATAATGGCAAGATAATGACCGTCGAGTCATTATCTTGCCATGAGCTGTTCACCTCCCCCCCTCCGCAAACGCCGTAAGGAAGCCCGCCCGTCAGAACTGACGGCGGCAGCGCTCGGGCTGTTTGTCGAAAAAGGCTACGCCGCCACGCGACTGGAAGATATCGCCGAACGGGCCAGTGTCTCCAAGGGAACGCTTTACCTGTATTTCGATAGCAAGGAAGCGCTCTTCAAGGCGGTCATCCGGGAAGGTTTGCTTCCCGTTCTGGCCGAAGGGGAAGCCATTTCCAGCCGCCACACGGGAACGGCTTTCCAGCTGCTGGAACAGTTGTTGCGCAACTGGTGGTGCATGGTGGGGGAGACGCCCTACGCCGGATTGCCCAAGCTAATGATCGCCGAAGCCAGAAACTTCCCGGAAATCGCCCAGTTCTATTACGAGAACGTCATTCTGCGGGGGCGCGCCCTGATCGGTGGGGCGATCCAAAGAGGCATGGACAGCGGCGAATTCCGCCCCATGGATGTGGATACCTGTATCGATGTCGTCATTGCTCCCATGTTGATGTTGCTCATCTGGCGCTATTCAATGGCCTGCTGCCTGGGCCACCACGCCGATCCCAAGAATTACATTGATCTTCACCTCGATTTGCTTCGCCAAGGCCTCCATGTCGCTAAGGTATAATCGAAATTTACTGGACCCTGTATATTAGTTTGCGCTAATATTTGAATCGCGGAGAGCAAGATGAATATCGAGCAGGCACGTTTCAACATGATCGAACAGCAGATCCGGCCCTGGGAGGTTCTGGATCAGCAGGTTCTCAACCTTCTTTTTGTGGTCAAGCGCGAGGATTTCGTACCCTCCGCCTACCGCTCCCTGGCCTTTGCCGACATGGAAATCCCCCTCGGGCACGGCCAGGTCATGCTGGCCCCAAAAATGGAAGCCCGCCTGCTTCAGGATCTGGGCATCAAGAAAACCGACAAGATTCTGGAAATCGGCACCGGTAGCGGTTATATGGCCGCCCTGCTGGCCTCTCGCGGCGAATACGTGATTACCGTTGAGCAAAATGCCGAGCTGGCCAAGAGCGCTTTCGAGAATATCCGGAATGCCGGCATCAACAATGTTACGGTTGAAACCGGAAACGGCCTCTCCGGCTGGGCGCAACGCGGCCCCTACGACGTCATTGTGGTGTCCGGTTCGGTTCCGGGCGTCCCGGCCGAGCTGCTCAAACAACTCCGGGTGGGCGGGCGCATGGCGGTCATCGTCGGCGAGGCCCCGGTCATGGAAGCACAACTCATCACCTGTACCACCGACGGGACCTACAACACCGTCAACTTGTTCGAAACCGTTGTTCCGGCGCTCGGCAACGTAACTCCCGGCAGCAGCTTCTCGTTCTGATGCAGCAGGTTTCCCCACGCCAGCTGGCCGACTGGATCGCCGACCCAAGTCGGCCCGGTCCGACTCTGCTTGATGTGCGGGAGCCATGGGAGTATGAGCTTTGTCACGTTGCGGCAAGTCGTCATCTGCCCATGCATCTGGTCCCCACCCGCTTGAACGAAGTGGGTGAGGCGGACGGTGCGGTGGTGGTGATCTGCCACCACGGGGCACGCAGCATGCAAGTCGCCATGTTTCTGGAACGCAACGGATTTTCCGCCGTCCACAACCTGACCGGTGGCCTTGATGCCTGGGCCCGGGACGTGGAACCTGCCATGCGCCGTTACTGAGAACCCCATGAAGAGACTTGCCAGCCTGTGTGCCCTCACTGTTCTAACCGCCTCTGCTTCAGCGGTAGATCTGCTACAGGTCTATCGTGAAGCCCGGAATAACGACCCCACCTTCGCCGCAGCCAGCTCGACGGTGGAGGCTGGCCGGGAAAAAGCACCGCAAGGCCTGGCCGGTCTGTTGCCCAGCCTGACCCTGTCCGGCAATACAGTATGGAATGAAAACGAGGTCAAATTCCGGTCCATCGACAGTCCGACGGTCAAGCCCCACTACAACAGCAATGGCTACATGGTGACCCTCTCCCAGCCTCTTTTCCGCTGGCAGAACTGGGTCGGCTACGAACAGTCCAAGCTACAGGTTGTCCAGGCTGAGGCCAATTTCGTTCAGGCACGTCAGGATCTCATCCTGCGCGTCGCCCAGGCTTACTTCGACAAGCTTTACGCCCAGGAAAACCTGCGAGCCTTGCAGGCCAACAAGACTGCCATTGCCCAGCAGCTGGAGTCAGCAAAGAAGAATTTCGAGGTGGGCACCGCCACCATTACCGACACCCACGAAGCCCAGGCGCGCTTCGATTTGGCCGTAGCCCAGGAAATCGCTGCCGAAAGCGATCTGGAAGTCAAGCAAAGAGCCCTGCAAGCCATCCTCGGCAATGAACCCGGCCCCTTGGCACCCGTCCGGCAAGATGCCAGCTTTACGCCCCCTCAACCTGCCGAAATGGCGAAATGGGTGGAGGCCGCCGAAAAAGACAATCTCACCGTACAAGTTCAGCAGGCTGCCGCAGCCATTGCCGAGAGGGAAGTCCAGAAACAACGTGCCGGCCATTACCCGACCGTCGATGTCGTTGCCAACAAGGGGCTCAGCAATGGCCTTGGCTCTACCTCCATCGGCATGCTGGAAACCAATATCCAGAACGTCGGTTTGCAGGTCAACATTCCGCTCTTCCAGGGGGGCATGGTCCTCTCCAAGGACCGCGAAGCGGTGGCCAACCGGGGCGCCGCAGAGTCCACCCTGGAAGCTGCGCGCCGTGCCGCCGCCCTGTCAGCCCGCCAATACTATCTTGGCGTCGTGAATGGTCTGGCCCAGGTCAAGGCGCTCAAGGCCGCCACTGTTTCTTCCCAGTCGGCGCTGGAATCCAACAAGCTCGGCTATGAAGTGGGCGTACGGATCAACATTGATGTTCTCAATGCCGAAAACCAGGTTTATGTCACCCGCCGAGATTTGGCCAAAGCCGCGCTGGATACCCTGATGTCCCAACTACGCCTGAAAGCCGCCGTGGGTGCTCTGGGTGAAGAAGATGTGCAGCAGATCAATGCCTTGCTGGACCCCGAAAACGCTCAATGACTTCCAGCGTTTTCCGGCTGGCGCCCTGATGCGCTGAAGAAAAAGCCAAAGCAGCCGCTTTCATGGCAGACAGCTCCTGCGGCGTATCAAGCAGCCGCTGAACGGTCCTGCGCAAAGACGCCGCATCCTGCACCTGAAGTGCCGCTCCGGCATTGACCGCATCAGCGCTGGCCTGGGCAAAATTGAAGGTATACGGCCCGATCACCACCGGGCAGGCGCAAGCCGCCGCTTCAATCAGGTTCTGCCCGCCAAGCGGCAGCAGACTGCCGCCGATAAACGTCAGGTCGGCCATGGCATAGTAGGCGGCCATTTCTCCCATGCTGTCCCCCAACCAGACCTGTGTGTCCGGCGAAGGCAGACCCGCGCTTCTCTTCACCTGCGACCAACCCCGGCCATGGACCAGTTCGGCCACCTCGGCAAAACGCTGAGGATGGCGCGGCACCAGCACCAGCAGGAGATGATCAACGGCCAGCTCGGCCAGCGCATCCAGAATCAGCGCCTCTTCCCCCTCTCGCGTACTGGCCGCAAGCCAGACAGGCCGGTTGCCGAGCGCCGTGCGCCATTGCTCTCCCAGCGCCAGATTTTCGGATGACGGCGCTACATCAAATTTCAGGTTGCCGCATACCGTGACCTCACGCACCCCGAGCAGTTTCAATCGGTCGGCATCGGCCTGAGTCTGGGCGGCGCAGGCGGCAAGAGAAGAAAAAGCCGGCGCCACAAGGCGGGAAAAACGGCCATATCCCTTGGCTGAACGGTCGGACAGGCGGGCATTGACCAGGATAACCGGAACGTCGGCCTTTTCTGCTGCCTGCAACAAATTCGGCCAGATTTCCGTTTCCATGAGCACGCCGAAGGAAGGCTGGAAATGGCGGAAAAAGCGGCTGACGGCTCCCGGATAGTCATAGGGCAAATAGGCTTGCTGCACCCGCTCCCCGTACACCGACAGGCCGGTTTCCCGTCCGGTCGGAGTCATGCAAGTTAGCAGAACTCCATGCTCGGGGTAGGCGGCGAGCAGCCCTTCAATCAGGGGCTGGGCGGCGCGAGTTTCGCCGACGGAAACGGCATGCACCCAAAGCAGCCGGGAGGCAGGCTTGCCGGGATAGTAGCCCCAGCGCTCGGAGAGGTGTTTGCGGTATTCCGGTTGGCGGCGGCTGCGCCAGATCAGACGCAGCCAGACCAGAGGCGTTGCCAGATAGAGCAGGATGCAATAGAGGAAACGGGCCACTACCAACCGCCCTCCGGCAGTGCCGCCACCACTTCGCCGACGGTCGGCGGCATTCCGGCGCCGCCCAGATTGCGGGCGTAACCCTGCCCGAGAACCCCGGTCAGGCCTGGGTCAGTGGCGGTAAACAGCGCAATAGTCGGAATGTTCAAGGCCACCGCCAGATGGGTCAGCCCTGTATCAACGCCGATCGCCAGCTTCGCTCCGCCAATCAGGCCGGCCAGCTGCTCCAGGTTGAGTTCCGGCGCCACCACGGCACCGGCAATAGCGGCGGCGATGCGCCGTGCCCGTTCCCGCTCACCGGCTGTCCCGGCCGGCAATACGGCGCTGACGCCATACTGGCCGAGAATTTTTCCGAAACTGATCCAGTTGCTTTCCTCCCACAGCTTGTCGTCACGGCTGGTGGCCGTCAGGAAAACGGCAAACGGGCCTTTCGGCACCCACCCGGCGTTCAGCGAAGGGGCGCTGATTCCGTAGTCCGGATTTCCCTCCGGAGAATAGCCCAGAGCGGCACCGGCCAGCAGGCGATTGCGGACCACGGCGTGGTGTGTG
>CAZHVZ010000008.1:19182-46391 GCA_964536245.1 uncultured Rhodocyclaceae bacterium | reverse complement strand
CCGGTTATAGAGATGTCCGGCCAGCGGCTCCCGTGCCGATGCGGCGTCGTAACCGGAAACCCGTCCCCGTGCCTGGCGGGCGATCAATGCGCTTTTCAGCAGGCCTTGGGTATCGATCACAAAATCGTAGCTTTCCTTGCGCAGCTGCCGACGAAAATGCGCCATGTCACGCCAGGTCTGGCCGGAAAACAGGGACTTTCGCCACCGCCTTACCGCTACCGCCACCACTTTGCGCACGCCGCCGTGCAAACGGGGGATGGCAGCGAAGTTTTCTTCCACACACCAGTCGATACCGGCTTGCGGATAATGCCGCAGGATGTCGCTGACCACGGGGAGGTTGTGAATGACATCGCCCAGAGAAGTTGTTTTTACGAGCAGAATTCGCATCGGCGGCTAAAATGTCATTTCTGAAACCCGAGATTATAGAAGACCTGCCGTGTCCCCCCCGCGTTTACCGCTTTCCGTTGTTGTCATTACCCTCAACGCGGCCTCTCAGTTGGCCGACTGTCTGACCAGCGCAGACTTTGCCGAGGAGATACTGGTGGTCGACTCCGGCAGCGCTGACCACACCGTCGCCCTCGCCGAAGAGCATGGCGCCCGTGTCATCCATCAGGATTGGCTTGGCTTTGGCGCACAAAAGCAGTTTGCCGTCGAGCAGGCAAGCCACGACTGGGTTCTTTGCCTGGATGCGGACGAGCGGGTCAGTCCCGCCCTGCGTGCCGCCATCGAAAGCACGCTGTCAGCACCGACGCTGAGCGCCTACCGTTTTCCCCGCTGCAACCGGTTTCTCGGACGCTACCTTCGCCATGGCGAAGGTTACCCGGATATGAGCCTGCGCCTCTTTGACCGCCGCCAGGCGCGTTGGTCCACCGACCCGGTTCACGAAAAAGTCCTGCCCGACGGCCCGGTGGGCACACTTTCCGGTGACCTGCTGCACGACTCGGCGGAAAGCCTGAGCAGCTATATCGCCAAACAGAACCGCTATACCTCCCTGGCCGCTGAAGCCGCCTATGAAGCAGGGCAGCGTGCCGGTTTCGGCAAACTGGTGCTCAGCCCGGCGGTCCGCTTCCTGAAGTTTTATCTTCTCCGGCAAGGGTTTCGCGATGGACTGCCCGGCCTGATTCACATCGCCATCGGCTGTTTCAACAGCTTTCTCAAGTACGCCAAAATCCGGGAACGCAGCCTCAGCCAGCAGGCAGCTCCCCCTGCCCTGCGGTAAAATCAGGCTTTTCCTGCCTGAGCCATTCCCATGAAAATTCTCGTTACCGGCGCTGCCGGCTTCATCGGCATGACTGCCTCCCTGCGTCTGCTGGCCAGGGGTGACCAGGTGGTCGGGCTGGACAACCTCAACGACTATTACGAGGTCAGCCTCAAGGAAAGCCGACTGGCCCGCCTGACCTCCCACGGCAATTTCCGCTTTGTAAAAATGGATGTTGCCGATCGTCCGGGCATGGAAAAACTGTTCGCCGCCGAAAAATTCGACCGGGTCATTCACCTGGCGGCTCAGGCCGGAGTCCGTTATTCGCTGAAAAACCCCCACGCCTATGTGGACAGCAACCTGGTCGGTTTCGTGAACATTCTCGAAGGCTGCCGCCACAGCGGTGTGCAGCATCTTGCCTACGCGTCCAGCTCCAGCGTCTATGGCGGCAACACCAAGATGCCTTTCTCCGAGCACGATAGCGTCGATCATCCGGTCAGCCTCTACGCAGCCACCAAAAAAGCCAATGAGCTGATGGCGCACACCTACAGCCATCTCTACGGTCTGCCCACCACCGGCCTGCGCTTCTTCACCGTCTATGGCCCCTGGGGCCGGCCGGACATGGCGCTGTTCCTGTTCACCAAGGCCATTCTCGAAGGCCGCCCGATTGACGTCTTCAACCACGGCAACATGCAGCGGGATTTCACCTACATCGACGATATCGTTGAAGGGGTGATCCGCGTCCTTGACCGCAGCGCCGAAGCCAACCCGGCCTACTTGCCAGCAGAGGCCGATCCGGCCACCAGCAACGTGCCGTACCGGGTATTCAATATCGGCAATCACAATCCGGTTCCCCTGCTCGACTTCATTGCCGCCATTGAAAAAGCTCTCGGCAGGACAGCGGAAAAACGCCTGCTTCCCATGCAGGATGGGGATGTCCCGGCCACCTACGCAGATACCGCCCTGCTTAACGACTGGGTCAGCTTTGCTCCCGCCACCTCGGTTGAAGAAGGGGTCAGTCGCTTCATCTCCTGGTATCGCGACTACTACAAGGTCTAGCTGCCCGCCATGGCCACCTACGCCATCGGCGACATTCAGGGGTGCTACGACTCCCTTTGCCGCCTGCTGGAAATCTGCCGTTTTGACCCGGCAGCCGACCGGCTATGGCTGGTCGGCGATCTGGTCAATCGCGGCCCGCAGTCCCTGGAAACCCTGCGTGCGATCAAGGCTTTGGGTCCCTCGGCCTTGACGGTGCTTGGCAACCACGACCTTTATTTGTTGATGGTGGCAGAAGGCGGCGCCAAGTTCAGGGCCAAGGACGACACCTTGCAAGCCATTTTCGACGCCCCGGATGGTGCCGAATTGCTCGACTGGTTGCGTCATCAGCCTCTCTGCCACAGCGAAGGCAATTTCTGTCTGGTCCACGCCGGCCTGCTGCCGCAATGGACCGCAGAAAAAGCCCGGGCGCTGGCTCGGGAAGTCGAAGCTGCACTGACCGGCCCACAGTACCGCGAATTTATTCTCAACCTGTGGGGCAGCGAACCGGCCAGCTGGTCCGACAGCCTTACCGGCTGGGCTCGCCTGCGGGTCATCGTCAATGCCATGACACGGATGCGCTTTTGCACTCCACAGGGCGTCATGGAATTCCATACCAAAGGCGAGTTGGTGGATGCACCAAAGGGCCACCTGCCCTGGTTCGATGTTCCCGGCCGGAAAAGCTCCGACTCGGTATTGGTGACCGGTCACTGGTCAGCCCTCGGTCTGAAAATCTCCCCCAATCTCCTGGCTCTCGATTCCGGCTGTCTGTGGGGGGGGCATCTCACTGCCTTGCGGCTTGAAGACCGTCAGGTGTTTCAGGTTGAATGCTCGGCTGGGGAAGCCCGGCCCCTGCGCAAATAGCGCTTCTCGCTGCCTGAGCGACGCGGCGCCGGTCTTCTCCGGCCAAACCAAGTGGCGGCAAGCTGACCAGCCGGGCATCAATCCGTGGCCGGGCCAAAATAGCCCGCAGACACTCGCCCAGGGATATGTCACCATCGTAACGAGGGGCCAGGCTGCGCTCTCCGCTGGCCTCCCAGTAGGAAATGGCAAGGGGGACTACCGGGCGGCCCGCCGCCAGCGCGGGTTGAATCAGTGCTGCATGAAAATTCTGAACGCGTCGGCCATCGGTTGTCGTCCCCTCGGGAAAAACCGCCACATGTTTGCCGGCAGCGAGTTTTTCGGCAATTTCCCGGTTGATGATTTTGGCATGGCCACGACTGCCGCGCCGGAGAAAAACGGTGTCACTCCGGGCAGCAAGCCAACCGAAAAAAGGCCAGTGACGCACCTCCTCCTTGGCCACGAAGGCGGAAGGAATCACCGCATTGATGACAAATATATCCACCCAGGAAATGTGATTGGCAAGCAGTTGGCTGCCCGGAGGAACGTGGTGAAGACGGGCATCCAGCCGCACCGCAAGGCAATCAAGCAAATCCCGCGACCAGGCCTGCTTGAGTTTGACGCGCTGCCGCTCCCCGGACAGGGGGAAGACAAGCGCAGCGGTGAGCACGGCGCGCAGGAGCAGCAGACCAACCCGAAAAGTGCGCCAGGCGCGGATGATGGCCGTGGTTTCGTTCAGGACACAGTTCCAATAAAGTGTTTTGCATAACGGTCGCTGATTCTGGCCATCGACATCAGGATGGGCAGATCAGCCGTATTGAAATCGGGATCCCATGCCGGCTCGCCGCATATCCACGACCCGGCCCGCAAGTAGCCCTTGATGAGCGGAGGAATCTCGGCATCGAGATCATTGCGCAAGGCCGCCAGGGGCAAGGGACAACGCGGAAAGACGCGGTACTCGGCTGGCCCGAGGTGGGATTGTGCCCCATTCACCAGACGGTTGTACACGCTGGCGGCAAGGTGCCCGCCATCGGCCATGCTGATTGACGCACAACCCATCAGGTAATCGTAGGCGTTTTCCACCATGTATTTTGCCAGCCCGGACCACAGGAGGGTGATGGTGGCCCCGGTACGATAATCCGGATGCACGCAGGAACGTCCGATTTCCACCAGGCGGGGGCGCAAATGCTGGAGGCGGGTGAGGTCGAACTCGTTTTCCGAATAGTAGCCAATACGCCGGGCATTGGAGGGAGACAAAATGCGGTAGGTGCCGACTACCTCTCCGCTCTGGTCATCTCTTACCACCAGATGGTCGCACCAGGGATCGTAGATGTCATGATCAATGCCGGGTACCCGGCTTGGCAGTTTGGCTCCCATCTCGCCGGCAAAAATGCGATAGCGCAAACGCTGGGCGTCGACAATTTCGTGGGTGTCACGGGCCAGGCTGACGGAAAGCCGGTGCCGGAGAGGACGGGTCCGGCCCGACACTTTTTCTTCGAGTTGCTCCATGTTCGTTCCTTTGTGGTGTTGGCAGGAACGACTGTAAGCAAGCCATGTTACACGGCTGTTGCGCCGAGTTTACGATGCCGTTGCAAGCTCCCGGTCAGCGGGAGACACGGCTTTCACCACCGCCGGACAAGACCCGAACCGGATCGCCGGGCTTGAATTCATTGACGGCTGATTCCTGAACCACGGCAATCAACTGGCCGTTTTCCAGGCGAACGGTGATTTCCAGCACCTGTTTTTTTGTGCCCTCTTCCTCCAGGGCGTTGCCTGCCATCCCGCCCAGCACGGCGCCGATAATCGCACCGATGATTTGCCCCTTGCCGCCGCCTATGCTGCTCCCGGCGACACCGCCCACCGCTGCGCCGGCAAAGCCGCCGACGCCCGATCGGCTTCCCTCCATGCTGACTTCGCGCAGGGATTCGACAACCCCTTTGCGGACGGTCATTTCATGGCGGGCCTGCTCTCGATTGTAGGCCGCACCGGATTTGCTGCCGGCACAACCGGCCAGGGTAACGACTGCCAGCAAGGCCAGGGCAAGACGACGAATGGTCATGGCGTAATCCTTCAAAACCTTACCAGGGCAGCGATCCAAAAGCCCTCTGATAGCGCTGGGCGATTTCCTCCCGGCTGGGCTGATGATTCTGACCGCCCCGGTGAGCAATCTTGATGGCGCCCATGACAGCCGCCAGTCGCCCGGTTTTTTCCCAGTCATAGCCGTTGGCAATCCCGTAAAGCACACCGGAGCGGTAGGCATCACCGCAACCCGTGGGGTCGAGCACCTCATCCGCTTCAACGCAGGGAATGTCGAAGCGTTGACCGTCGGCGCGAATCTCGGACCCTTCACCCCCCTTGGTGACGATCAAGGCCTTGAGTTTTTCCGCCAACTGATCGAGGTGATGGCCCGTACGCTCGCACAGCAAACGAGCCTCGTAGTCATTGAAACAGGCATAGTCGGCCAATTCGATGAAATCCAGCAGATCGTCGCCACTGAACATGGGAAGCCCCTGCCCAGGATCAAAGACAAAAGGAATTCCCCGGGCAGCAAAATCCCGGGCATGCTGCATCATGCCCTCACGCCCGTCCGGAGCGACGATCCCCAACTTGGCGCCGGCGGCGTGTCCTACCTTGTTAAGGTGGGAAAAACTCATAGCCCCCGGATGAAAAGCGGTAATCTGGTTGTCGTCCAGATCGGTGGTGATAAAGGCCTGCGCGGTAAAGCTACCGGCAACCAGGCGAACGTGGTCGCGGGCCAGCCCGAGGCGTTCCAGCCGGGCGAAGTAGGGGAGGACATCGTCGCCGACCGTCGCCATGATCAGCGGGTCACCGCCAAGCAATTTGAGGTTGTAGGCGATATTGCCGGCACAACCGCCGAATTCCCGGCGCATCTCCGGCACCAGAAACGACACGTTAAGGATATGAATCTGCTCCGCCAGGATATGGTTCTTGAAGCGATCCGGAAAAACCATGATGTTGTCGAAAGCGAGGGAACCACAGATGAGCGTTGTCATGGAAATCTCAGGGATAGAAAATATAAAGGCGATAACCCGCAGCTCCCAGCCCCTTGGCTTCGATCCACAGGCGCACGGCAGCTTCTCCATTGGCCGCAAAGCTGCCGGGGTTAGCGCCGGGAGGCAGGTAATCCGCAGCCTGGAGGACGCGCCGGGCGACTACGCTATCGTGCGTATCCGTCAGGGCCAGTTCGAGGGCTGGCCAGGCCTGGGCAAAGGAGGCGCGGTTTTTCAGGGTGGCTTGCAGAACCAGCATCCCCCGGGCGTTATCCGCTTGCAGGTCGGAGGCTTCGATCCCCACCAAATCTACCTGGTGCGGCAAGGGAACCGGGATATCGAGGGCGGCGAAGGCGGCCCGCGCCTCCGGCAGGCGCTGGACCACTTCAGTGCGGTAGTGATAGGCAACCTGAAGCGCAAGGCTGAGGAGCAACAACAGGGCAACCAGTGCAAAGGGCCAGATGGCAGGCGGTGAACTGGGGGCGACCAGTACGCTCCGGGAATTTCCGGCCAGGGTTCCGGCAGCCCAGCGGTTGTAACCCGGCGCCTCGGTAATCTCCCGCGCCGCCATCAGGCCGGCCTGGCGGGCGGCATCGGCGCTCTGTTCTGGCGTTTCTTCGTTGACGGTATCCGTCGCGGCGGGTTCCGGCAGCGCTTCCTGGATGGCTTCATCCACTGGATCCGGAAGCTCTTTTGACACAGCCGCTACCGCGCTGTCCTCTTCAAGGAGCAACTCCGGAGCCGGGTCCGGCGTCTCGGGAGCCGCTGCCCCGACGACCGGATCGGCGGCAGCCCCCAATCGGGCCGATGAGGCTTCAGGCGGAAAATCAGGTTTCTCCGGCTGACCCGCAGCAGAGAGGGGCGGAACTTCTTCGATCAGGTGGTCAAATGCGTTGAATACATGGTGGCACGTTCCACAACGCACTCGCCCGGCCTTGGCCCGCAGTTGTTCCGAGGTAATGCGGAACACGGTTTCGCAGGCAGGGCAGCGCGTGCGCATCAAGCCGGCTCCGCAGCCTTTTTCCCGGCCAGACAAACCCAACCCTCACGGGTATCGGCAACCTGCAAGGGAATCCAGCTGGCGTAGATGGCAATAATCTCTTCTGCCTGTTCGGCCAGGATTCCGGACAAGGCCAGTTGACCACCGGCGACAACGTGACTGCATATGGCCGAAGCCAGAATCTTGAGCGGATTGGACAGAATGTTGGCCACAACCAGATCATATTGACCCGTTAATGGTTGGGCCGAATCCATGAAGTGCGCACTGACTTCATTGCGCTCGGCATTGGCACGGGCGGCATCAACCGCCTGCGGATCGATATCCAGCCCGGCCACCGGAGCGGCCCCCAGGCGGGCGCCGGCAATCGCCAGGATTCCCGAGCCACAGCCGTAGTCGAAGAGAGAACTGCCGGGACGAACGACGCGTTCCAGCCATTCCAGACAGAGCCGGGTGGTTGGATGGGAACCCGTACCGAAAGCCATACCGGGGTCGAGAACGAGATTGACGGCCAGGGGATCCGGTGCCTCGTGCCAGGAGGGAACAATCCACAGACGGTCGGAAATCCGGATCGGATCGAATTGCGACTGGGTCAGTTGCACCCAGTTCTGCTCGGCAACGGTCTCGACGGAAAACGACTCCGGCTCGGCCAGACCAACCGCCGAGCAAGCCGCAGCCAGCAAGGGCCGTGGTGCGACCCCCGCCTCAAGCAGCGCGACAACACGGGAATGCGTCCAGCCGGGAGTATTGATTGACCCCGGTTCACCGAACTGGGGTTGCTCATCCGGCGTATCGGCGTCGGCATCTTCAATCGAAGCCGACAGGGCGCCGGCCTCCAGCAGGGCATCGCATAATGGCTCGGCGTGCGCTGCATCGGTCAGGAAGCTAACGCTCTGCCAGGCCATCAGGGTTTCACCGCTTCCTTGGCCGCCAGCTTGTGTTCCAGATAATGGATGCTGGTTCCGCCTTCGATAAAGCGGGCGTCGTGCATCAACTCGAAATGCAGGGCGATGTTGGTCTTGATTCCCTCAATCCCCATTTCGGAGAGGGCAATGCGCATACGACGTATCGCCTGCTCCCGGGTATCGCCATAAGCAATGACCTTGGCCACCATGGAGTCGTAGTGGGAAGGGACGGTGTACCCCTGATAAATGTGCGTATCAACCCGTATGCCCGGTCCGCCAGGTGGGTGATAAGAGGTGATTTTGCCGGGAGATGGAACGAACGTGTAGGGATCTTCGGCGTTGATGCGGCATTCGATGGCGTGCCCACGGAACAGCACATCTTTCTGACGGAAGCTCAGCTTCTCGCCGAAGGCAATGCGAATTTGCTCCTGAACAATGTCAATCCCGGTAATGGCTTCAGTGACCGGATGCTCCACCTGAACCCGGGTGTTCATTTCGATGAAATAGAACTCCCCGTTCTCGTAGAGAAATTCGAAAGTCCCTGCCCCCCGATAGCCCACCTTGCGGCAGGCTTCGGCACAGCGCTCGCCGATACGGTTGATCAACCGGGCGGGGATCAACGGTGCCGGCGCCTCCTCGATGATTTTCTGATGGCGGCGTTGCATGGAGCAGTCACGCTCCCCGAGATAAACCGCATTCTTGTGCTGATCGGAAAGCACCTGGATTTCCACGTGACGGGGATTTTCCAGAAATTTTTCCATATAGACCGTGGGGTTTCCAAAGGCGGTCTGAGCCTCCTGCCGAGTCATCTGCACGGCATTGACCAGGGCCGCTTCGGTATGGACGACGCGCATACCGCGCCCACCGCCACCGCCAGCCGCCTTGATGATCACCGGATAACCGACCGTACGGGCAATCCGGACGATTTCCTTCGGATCTTCCGGCAGGGCGCCTTCGGAGCCTGGCACGCAAGGCACGCCGGCTGCCTTCATGGCATCCTTGGCCGACACCTTGTCGCCCATCAGGCGGATGGTGTCGGCCCGGGGGCCAATGAAGACAAAGCCGGAAGACTCAACCCGTTCAGCAAAATCGGCATTTTCAGAGAGAAACCCGTAACCGGGATGGATCGCCTGAGCGTCGGTTACTTCCGCCGCCGAAATGATTGCCGGAATATTGAGGTAACTCTGGGTAGAGGGGGCCGGACCAATGCACACCGACTCATCGGCCAGTTTGACGTATTTGGCCTCCCGATCAGCCTCGGAATGAACGACTACCGTTTTGATCCCGAGCTCGCGGCAGGCACGCTGCACCCGAAGAGCAATTTCCCCCCGGTTGGCAATAAGAATTTTCTCGAACATGGCCGGATCAGCCGATCACGTAGAGAGGTTCGCCGTATTCAACGGGCTGGCCGTTTTCCACCAGAATAGCCTTGATCACCCCGGAAGCGTCGGCCTCGATTTCGTTGAGCAGTTTCATCGCTTCGATGATGCACAGCGTTTCTCCCTGCTTGACGGTCTGGCCGATTTCCACAAAGGGCTCGGCGCCGGGCGAGGGCGAACGATAGAAGGTGCCAACCATGGGGGACTTGCAGACGTGGCCTTCCGGCAATTCGTCCTCATCGTCCAGATTGACCGAACTGGGTGCTGCTGGCACACCGCTCGGTGCGGCCTGCATGGGCACGGCGTAGTGCTGCATGGCTTGTGCCGGGGCAGAAAAGTGCTTGGCAATGCGCACCCTTTCTTCACCTTCGGTTACTTCCAGCTCGGAAATGCCGGATTCCTGTACGAGGTCGATCAGTTTTTTGAGTTTACGCAAATCCATGAGACTCCCTTCTTATTTGCGCACTTAAGCGCAAATAGCCGCACGTTGGCGGCTTAATCAGTGTTTATTTTGTTAAGCAGGAATTCAAGGGCCAGCAGATAGCCCTCATGACCGAGGCCGCAGATGACACCGACAGCCAGGGATGAAAAATAGGAATGATGCCGGAACGGTTCACGGGCATGCACATTGGAGAGGTGTACTTCAACAAAGGGAATCGCCACCGCCGCCATGGCATCCCGCAGAGCCACGCTGGTATGGGTGTAGGCCGCCGGATTGATGATGATGGCACGCACTTCCTGTTCCCGTGCCGCATGGATCCGCTCGATCAAAGCGCCCTCGTGATTGCTTTGAAAGGATTCAAGCTCCGCCCCGGCGCTTTCCGCCATGCGGGCCAAGGCCAGGTTGATATCGGCCAGGGTGACGCGCCCATAGTGGTCCGGTTCGCGAGTGCCAAGCAGGTTCAGATTCGGGCCGTGAATGACCAGAATCCGGGGTTTTGGCGCCTGCTTGGAAGCTGTCTTTTGCTTCTTCATGACTGCAAGTTTGCCGCAAATCGCTACAACTTGTCCAGTCCGCCGATGTTTCCGCCAAGCACCAGGGCACGCACGGCATCACTGCGGGCGCGTTCCCGGGGGCGCCCATCCCGGTGCTTGAACGCCATGCGCTCAAGATGGAGCGGATAGACAATCAGGTTGATGTCCACCTCTTCTGCGCCCACTACCAGCACCGCCTCCGCCTTGTCGTTGCGTGGTTCGGCATGGCTATAGTCGAGTTGGTGGTTGAGAAGAAAAATCTCCACCTCTTTGGCACTTTCAGCAAAAAGCATGATGTCAATCCGTGAATGCTCCCCCGCCGTTCCATCCAGGACCGACCCGGTCAGGTATGGACGATAGTCCGCCAGCAATTCCATCAACTCCAGGGCTGTTTCCCGCAGATACTGCAACAACTCCGCATGTTCCTCACCCTGGTACAGACTGCGGTAAGCGCGGAGTTCAGCCTCCACCTCGGCATTGTCGGGCATCGCAGACTGCTCGGCATAGCCAAGCTGACGGGCCGCCTTGCGCTTGGCCAAATGAAAGTCAGTCATGCCATCTTCGGCAATCAGTCGTGCTGCCGCACTGGCGATCGCCTGCGTGGCGTTGGAAGAGGAGGATCTTGACCGGTCGTGGCGGGGCATGCCGTGCTCCGACGGAGTAGAATTCAAGCAATTCTAACGGCACTTTGTGACATGCATATTCATATTCTCGGCATTTGCGGCACATTCATGGGTGGCATCGCTCAATTGGCCCGAGCCTGCGGCCACCGCGTTACCGGTTGCGATGCAAATGTTTACCCTCCCATGAGCGACCAGTTGCGATCAGCCGGCATCGAGCTCATCGAGGGCTTTGCAACCGACCAGTTGGCCTTGAAACCGGATGTTTTCGTAGTCGGCAATGCCATATCCCGTGGCAACCCCTTGCTCGAAGCCGTTCTCGACCAGGGGCTGCCCTACGTCTCCGGCCCCCAATGGCTGGCCGAAAACGTTCTTCAAGGACGCTGGGTGCTCGGCGTGGCCGGCACCCACGGCAAAACCACCACCAGTTCGATGCTCGCCTGGATTCTCGAAGACGCCGGAATGGCTCCCGGTTTTCTTATCGGCGGCGTACCGATGAACTTCGGGGTGTCGGCTCGCCTGGGAGAAACCCCTTTCTTCGTTATTGAAGCCGATGAATACGACACCGCCTTTTGCGACAAACGCTCAAAATTCATTCACTACCGCCCCCGGACTGCCGTGCTGAACAACCTGGAATTCGATCACGCAGATATCTTCAGCGATCTGGCTGCGATCGAGACTCAATTTCACCATCTCGTTCGTACCCTGCCATCCACCGGACTGATTGTCAGCAATGCCGTCGAAGATAGTCTCAAGCGCGTTCTGACCAGGGGCTGCTGGACCCCGGTGGAGCAATTCAACGACCCGGCGGGCTATCGCGTCAGCGGGAACGACGCCACCGGCGAACTGATCCTGCACGACGCCACCGGCGAAATCGGGCGCACCCGCTGGAACATCAGCGGTGACCATAATCGTGCCAATGCCTGCGCCGCCCTGCTTGCCGCCCGCCATGTCGGCGTTTCGCTGCGCCATGGGCTGGAGGCCTTGTCACGCTTTCAAAACGTCAAGCGGCGCATGGAAATCCGGGGCACCGTGCGCGACGTAACGGTGGTGGACGACTTTGCCCACCACCCCACCGCCATCGCCACCACCATCGCCGGCCTGCGGCGTAAAATCGGCGCAGCGCGCATTCTGGCTGTGCTTGAACCCCGCTCCAACACCATGAAGCTGGGCGCCATGAAAAGCCTGCTGCCGGACAGCCTGAAGGAAGCCGACGCAGTATTCTGCTACGGCGCCAATCTCGGCTGGAATGCCGGCGAAGCCTTGGCCCCCCTCGGAATGAAAGCCTGTGTCCGTGACAATCTTGATGAACTGGTGACCAGCATTGCCAACGTTGCGCGTGCCGGGGACCACATTCTGGTCATGAGCAACGGCGGCTTTGGGGGCATTCACGGAAAATTGCTGACCGCGTTGGCTGCAAACTAAAAAAGGCCGGATCCAGGTCCGGCCTCTTCTGAAACCCTGTGTAAATCAGGCGGCCAACAAACCCCGCATTTTTTGCAGGGCTTTCACTTCAATCTGGCGGATACGTTCAGCCGAAACGCCAAACTCGGCAGCCAGTTCGTGCAAGGTGGCCGCGTCGCCATCGTGCAGCCAACGGGCCTCGACAATCCGGCGGCTGCGCTCATCGAGCCCGGCCAATGCGTTTTGCAGTCCCTCGTTTTGCAGGTGGGCGAGGGCCTTGCTCTCGATAACGCGAGTCGGCTCGTAACGGGAGTCGGCAAGATAATCAATGGGGGCAAAAGCCTCGTCGCCATCATCCGGGTTGCCTTCCAGAGCCAGGTCGCGGCCACTGAGGCGGGTTTCCATTTCCACCACATCCTCGGCCTTGACGTTAAGCCGCTGGGCAACTTCGCTGGCCTGGGTGCCGGAAAGGGTGTCGATCCCTTCGTAGTCGTTCTTCAGGCTGCGCAGATTGAAGAACAGCTTGCGCTGGGCTTTGGTGGTGGCCACCTTGACCAGACGCCAGTTCTTGAGGATATATTCGTGAATCTCGGCCTTGATCCAGTGCAGGGCGAAGGAGACAAGCCGCACGCCCCGGCTCGGGTCGTAGCGCTTGACCGCCTTCATCAAGCCGATATTGCCTTCCTGAATCAGATCGGCGTGGGGCAAGCCATAGCCGAGATAACCCCGGGCAATGGAGATGACCAGACGGAGATGGGACAAGACCAACTGGCGAGCCGCCTCGACATCGCCTTCATTGCGAAAACGCTCGGCCAGCCGAACCTCCTCGGCCTCTGACAGCATCGGGAAACGCGCCGACGCCTGAATATAGGCATCAATGTTTCCAACAGCCGACGGGATGGGAAGAGTCATAGCCTGGGTCATTGCGATCGTTCCTCCTGCACTTTGTTAACCAGATATTAGCACTCCTTGCCTAAGAGTGCTAACCGGGAAAATGGTTCTCAAAGTAACAAATTTGTTCCAAGCAATTAACCGGCTGTTGAAATTCCCCCCGATGCCTGCCGGGTGATGATGACAGTCCCTGAACGGGGACGTCCGCCCATAGCATTAGGAAATTGATTCGCTGGCCAGCTTGAGATCGCATTGGGTTGAGTCGGGTCAGAACGTTCACTCGCTGGATATTGACGAAGAGCGTCCGGCCATCCGGGGTCATGGTGATGCCGGTAATTTCGCAGCCCTTGGGGCCGGTCAGAAAGCGCTGGGTCCGGCCGGTTTTGGTATCTGCGACAAGCATCTGGTTGTTTCCTAGATTTGCGTAATCACCTTGATTGATCACGCTAGTCGAAATATCAGTCTGTATCCAAAGATTGCCAGCCAGGTCGAACCACAGACCATCCGGGCTGCCATAAGCATCACCCTTAATGGTGCCGCGCTTGTTCGGGTCAACATGTTGAGGATCGCCAGCCAGTGCGAAAACATCCCAGAGGAAGCTTGTTGACGCTGCATCTCGCCCGTTCTCATGCCACCGAATGATGTGGCCAAAGACATTTTCGGCGCGAGGGTTGGCCGGATTCAACCCCGGTACTTCGGGGGTGCCACGCTTGATGTTATTGGTCAGCGTCACATATACCTCACCGGTTTTCGGGTGGACCGCGATCCATTCTGGACGATCCATTTTGCTTGCTCCGGCAAGGTCGGCGGCCTGCCGGCAGCGAACAAGTACATCTCCCTGATTATTAAAACCGTGATTGGCATCCAACGCACCGTTGGGATATTTTTCACCATGGCGCAAGGGTAGCCAACGGCCCTTCCCATCATCGCCGAAGTGGGCAACGTAAAGCGTACCGTCATCAAGCAGATTGCCTGGGTCGGCTACGTCTGCTTTGTAGCGCTGACGCGAGACAAACTTGTAGATGTATTCGAAACGTTCATCATCCCCCATATACACTACCACTCGACCATCCTGCGCCATCGTAAGGGTCGCGCCTTCGTGCTTGAAACGACCTAGACCGGTACGTTTAATCGGCGGCTTGTCCGGATTCCACGGATCTATTTCGACCACCCAGCCAAAGCGGTTGGATTCATTCGGATGCATGGATACATCAAAACGCTCGTCAAATTCATGCCAGCGGTAGCCTGCTCCTTTTTCGTTAATACCATAACGTTTGTGGTCAGGGCTTGGCGTCTGCAACCCCTTGAAATAGCCATTAAAGTTTTCTTCGCAGGTCAGGTAGGTGCCCCATGGCGTGACGCCCATTGCACAGTTGTTGAGAGTACCAAGAATGATCTCGCCTCGTCGGTCAGCTGCCGTCATCATTGCACTGTGACCACGTGCAGGACCGGCAATTATGCACGGTGTATCGGCGGTAATCCGCCGACCGTAGACGGAGGGGCGAACCACCCGCCAGCGCTTCTGTTCCTGCTTTACCTCAATCACAGAAACCCCGCAGGCTGCCTTGGCCTTTGCAACTTTTTCCGCACTCCATCCTTGCATACCGTCAACATGCAATAAGCCATCATCGGTATATTCATGGTTGATACAAAGGAGCCCGTGAGAGGACGAGGCTTTATGAGCTTTGGTGAACGGGAAGTAATGCATGCCATCGTGATGCATTCCTGCCTGCAGAGATTGCTCAGCTGCAGTATCCGATGCATCTGCTTTAGCATGTGGCCCATCTGATACAGGATCACCCCAAGCGTAAAGTAATTCAGCGGAAAACCCCTTGGGCACGCTGACCTGATCAGCGGTTGATACCGGTATTCCGGAGAAGGCTGGAAACGCACCATTCACCCGACCAGCGCTGGCTGCTAAAGCCGGGAGGGGAATCCCGGCAACAGATAGCATGCCACCGGTTGCAGTCAAAATAGCTGCTGATAGTAAGCGACGGCGAAAAGGATCAACCAGACAAGGTTCTGTATTGGAAGCCTGGTCGGCCAACGGATCGAAGCAGTTGTTTGACATGATGAGCACTCAGACTAAATGAGCTCAACTGTCGCAAATCAAGGTTACATACTGATGACGGCGTGGACTTTGAGTTGTAGCAATGGACACCGTGCCTTATGGCCAACCGTCCACCACCATTCAAAAGCCAACTGTTCGCGCTTGACTTTCGTACGCCTCCAAGTGCTGCCAAGGGTTTCCGACAGCCTGATTGTTAGAAAAGCTACCAACTGCCGACTGTCACGCCAGCGTAACGGCTCCGATCTAAGATCGTTCCCCTCTGTATTCAATAGGCAAAGACCATGCACAGCCTTGCTCTGCCCAACGATTCAATTCCCACTCAACCGGAATTTGCGGCCGCCGCAACGCCCGGCAGAAAGCATTCCGGGGACCCGGCCGGCCTGCTCGACATCATTGCCCGAAAAGACCTGCATCCGGTCTTTCAGCCTATTTTTGATTTTCGCATTCAGTCCTATATCGGTTTCGAGGGTTTGATCCGTGGTCCTCTTGATTCTCGGCTGCGCACACCGGATGCGCTATTTTCGGCAGCCCGCGAGAGCGGGCTGGCCTTTGATCTGGAACACGCCTGCCGGGAACAGACTTTGCGCGCTTTTGCCCGCCAGGCCCTGCCGGGACGATTGTTCCTTAACGTCACGCCGGACTGTTTGTTCGATCAACGGTTGCGCAACGGAAGTACCCGCAAACTGCTCGGAGAATTGGGCCTGTCCCCAAGCCGCATAGTTTTGGAGTTGACGGAAAACCAGCAGATCACCAGCTTTCCCGATATTCAGGAAGTCCTCAACGAATACCGCAACCAGGGATACCAGATTGCCATTGATGACCTTGGTGAAGGGTTTGCCAATCTGCGCATGTGGTCAGAGGTCCGTCCGGAATTCGTCAAGATTGACCGCCACTTCATCCACGGTATAGCTGATGACACCATCAAGTTTCATTTCGTGCGGGCCATGCAGGATATTGCCGAAATTTCCTCGGCCCTGATCATTGCCGAAGGGATAGAACGGGAAGAGGATTTCTGCTGCCTGCGGGACATGGGTATCGCCTGCGGCCAGGGCTATTTCCTGGCCATGCCGGAAGCCACGCCGCTCAAGCACCCGTCGCCCGCCCTGTTTGACAGCCTGCGCCAAAAACCGCTCACTTTCGCCCGCCATGCCGCAGGCGGCAAGGCTCCGACCGCCGGCGCACTCCTCCGCTACATCCATCCGGTAAGCCCAGAAACCGACAACGAACAGGTGATCGCCCGTTTTGACCATGACCCGCAACTGGATGTCCTGCCGGTCGTCCATCGGGGCGAACCGGTCGGCCTGATCAATCGCCATACCATCATCGACCGCTTTGCCAGGCCCTTCCGCCGCGAGCTGTTCGGGCGGAAGAAATGCACCCTGTTCATGGATCCTGCCCCTCTCATCGTCGATCAGCATGCCGGGGTCCAGGAGCTGGGCATGATGCTGGCGTTTGCCCCCAAGCACCACCTTCTGGATGGCTTCATCGTCACCGGCCAGGGGGGCTATCTCGGCATCGGCAGCAGCCATGACCTGATGGCCATGATCACCGAAATGCAGATCAGCGCCGCCCGCTATTCCAACCCCCTGACCCAGCTGCCTGGCAATGTGCCGATCAACGAACACATCGACCGGCTGCTGGAAAACAAAAAGGTGTTCTTTGCCTGCTATTTCGACATTGACCACTTCAAACCCTTCAACGACACCTACGGCTATCGGCGCGGCGATGACATCATCCAGATCGTCGGCAAACTGATTCGCGAACTGACCGACAGCCGCCTGGACTTTGTCGGCCATGTCGGCGGCGATGACTTCATCGTCCTCTTTCAAAGTCCGGACTGGGAGGAACGGGCCAACACAATCATTCGCCAATTTGCCGCATGTGTCTGCGGTCAGGGGCATGGCAGCATCGAGGCTGGCTACACGGCTGAAAACAGGCAAGGCGACCCGGTCTATTACAAACTACCGACCCTTTCGGTTGGTGCCTTGCGCGTTCAACCCGGAGACTACGAATCCCATCGGGAAGTGTCGGCAGCGGCTGCCGTTGCCAAAAAACAGGCGAAAAAAATGGGCGGCGGGACGCTCTTCATGGAGCGCCGCACTCCGCCGGACAGCAAAGCGTTCACCGGCTGACCGGGCAGCGCTCAAGGCAGGCGGATATTGAAGTATCCTATACCGGAATGAACAAAGAACACGTAAGGGATGCCCCAGCATGGAAAACAAGGCGCGACATGCCTCCGGCAACGAGCCGGAAAACAATGACAGTTCCGCGTTTCAACTGGCCGACTGGTCGGAAAAAATAGCCTTCGGCTTGCCGGGAATCGATGCCCAGCACAAGCAGTTATTCGATCTGGCAGCCACCTTCACGGGAAACGGCGACCAGATTCGCGTTATCAAAACCCTGGCCATATTGAACGAATATATCCGCGTGCATTTCAAGGACGAGGAAGACATGCTGGCCGAGAGTGGCTACCCCGATCTGGAAAAGCACCGGCAATTGCACGCCAGTTTCAGGGAAATGATCGCCAAACTGTTGAAAAACGCCCGCAGCATGACCCTGGATGAGGTCGCCGACGAAGTGCATCAACTGATCAACGGCTGGTTCTACAACCACATACTGGCTTTTGACGCCGACTACGTTCCGCATGTAAAAGCCAGGGCAACCGCCAGCGGCTAACCGGGAGCGCCCGGCGGGCGCTCCCCTGCCGGCCTACTGCAAGGTCTGGCTGGCCACCACCCGGACGTCGAGGGCAATGAACTCTTCCTTCAGATCCTTGCCGAAGTCGCTCATCATGTCGTCCTCCGGATCATGATGCCAGTTCACCACGGTAGGCACCCCCTTCCTTTCCGCTGCTTCGTTCATCATCGAAAACAAGGAACGGATCAGCTTGGTGCTTGAGCTGTTGAAATAGGACAGGGCAAAGTCCGCTTCCACCTGCTTGCCACTGGGCACCGAGGGCAGAAAATCTCCCAGATGGGCGCGGATCGGACCATAGAAGGCCATGGCATTCTCCGGGTAGGACTCCCCCCGCATTTCCAGTCGATGGCTGGCAAAGCAGATGGTCACTTCCGGGGTTTCACTGGTCGCCGGGATATATACTTTTTCCATGAAAATTCTCCTGAAAGGGGTGCTTCAGATGGCGGCCCGCAGGTAAAACTCGGCCTGGCCGTCGTCACGCTGGGAAGAAAGAACAATTTGATACTCGATGGGCTGACTGGCTTCCCGGGCAACCGTCAGGAAGCCCAGGCCGGATCCACGGCTTATGGCGTCCTTGGCATGGTCGTCATTGCGCAGCTGCTCCTTGTAGGCCAGCTTGATTTCCTCCAGGGTCATGCTGCGCAGCGGTTCCAGCTTGGCCCGCAGGCGCTCGACATGGTCGAGGCGGACCGGATTGGCACACATGACATAAAATCGGCCTGCGTCATGGCTGACGGCCATGGCTCCTACGCTGCTGCTGCCCGCCTCATCGCGGGCGTAGTGCATGATGTTCTGGGCCATTTCGACAAAGCTTGAAAACACCTTGCGCCGGGCCGGAGCACTGGCACCGACGGCATCGAGCTGTTGTTTGAGGCTGTCGCTCATGGCGGCGATGACGTTCTGGGAAAACTCCCCGGTGTAGTAGAACAGCACACCGCTTTGACTGGCGTGATGACAGAACTTGCTGAATCCGTCGAGTTGCATATTGGCTCCTTCAAACAACAAAACCGAGGCCGGCAACGTCATCCTTGCGCCGCTCGTCGCCCTGATAGGCGATCAGTGCTGCATGGATCGCCGCTCGCTGCTCGTCCATGGATTGATGGCGATGCGCCTTGATCACCGATGCCAGGCGTTTCTTGCCAAAGGCGATGCGCCGTTCTCCGCCCAACTGGTCAAAGATTCCATCGGTAAAGAAGTAGCAGGCCGTACCGGTGCGCAAGGGCAGAATCTGGTTGGTCCACTGATAGTCCATGGGAGTCGTGGCATAGCCGACTCCCGAGCGGTCTCCATCGATGATTTCCAGTTCGTCGCTATCGGGAGAAAGCAGAAATAGCGGGGCATGGGCGCCGGCAAAAGTCAGCTGGCCGGTCTTCCGGTCGTAGGCACAGAAAGCAGCATCCATTCCGTCATCGGAGGCATGTTCCCCGTCCTCGGATAGCGAGGTGTGCCGATGGTCAATTTGCCCCAGGGCATGCTTTACCCGCTGGTTAACCTGCGCCAGGATGGCGGCAGGATCACGCCAGTCGGCAGTAGCCAGGGCGTTCTGTAAAAACGACGACATGATCATGGTCATGAAGGCGCCAGGAACGCCATGTCCGGTGCAATCGAAAAGTGCGGCGAAAAACCCCTCTTCGCATGTCTGAAAATGGAAATAGTCGCCGGAAACAATATCACGCGGCTCCCACAGCAGAAAATGCCTGGGCAGGTGATTGCGCAAGGCCTCCCGGGAGGATCGACCCAGCGATTTCTGTATCACCGAGGCATAATCGATGGATTCCATGACCTGCCGATTCTTTTCGGCTTGCAGGTGGGCAATGGCCTTGACCATATCCTGCCCGCTCCCCATTCCAAGGTAGCGCCCATTGTCGGTAATGATGTAACCATCGCTCAGGGTCTTGTCACCATTGGCCAGGGCCTGAAAGGAAAGATCCTGGATGGACAGGGATTGATCCACCACCAGGGGGGATTTGTCCATGAAGGCGATACAGCTTTTGGTTAGAAAAACCTCCCGGTAGAACGGCCGGGCCAGGCTTTGCATAAAAATATGGCGATTGATCAGGCCGATCGGCTGACCATCTTCGACGACCGGCAGCCCAATCAGGTCGAGCTCGCTTTCAAATACCGCAAACACCTCCCGGTTGAGGCTTTCCGGGCTGACGGAGGGCACTTTGACGAGCAGGTCGCGGGTGCAGCGAATACCCTGCACAGCGGGGCGGGTCGGCGCCAGGACAGGAACTGCGGACAGGGGCATCGGGACATCTCCAGTTGATGACGAAGTCCCGGAAAAACAATTTCCGGGACAGGTCAATCAGCTTAGGAGAGGGATGTTGCAGCCCGGTGTCGGCCATATTTCGCTTGTTTTACAGACGATACGGCTCATCCGGTCCTTGCCCCGTCCGCCGTAAAACACCCGGACGAACAGGGAACAAGGCTTACGCCAGGCCTAAACCAGCCCCAGGCTTTCTTCCACACCAAGATGGACGTTCATGGCCTGAACGGCAGCGCCGGAAGCGCCCTTGCCGAGATTGTCCAGACGCGCCACCAGCACCATGCGCTCGGCATTGCCAAAGATGAAGAGATCAACGCAGTTGGTATCATTGCTGCCTTCCACGTTGAAGAACCCCCCTTCGGTATTGCCCTCCAGATCAAACGGCGCCACCCGGACGAACGGCTCCCCGGCGTAATAATCCGCCAGCAATCGCTGCACATCTGCCGGAGACACGCTTTGGGTCAGTTGCCGGGGATGGAGATAGGTTGTCGTGGCCAGCCCCTTGTAAAAAGGCCCGACAATGGGCTGGAAGATGGGGGCTACGCTGAGGCCGGTATACGCGCACATTTCCGGCAAGTGCTTGTGGGAGAGGGCGAGAGCATAGGGACGGGGGGCGTTAACGCGCTGCGCTCCCTGATAATCCTCGATCATCTTTTTCCCGCCGCCGGAATAACCGGTAATGGAATTGGCCGCCAGCTGGCAATCCGCCGGCAACAAGCCGGCAGCCACCAAGGGCTTGAGGCCGAGAATGAAAGCAGTGGCATGGCAACCTGGATTGGCAATGCGCTTGGCCTGACGAATCTTCTCACGCTGTTCCGGGCAGAGTTCCGGCAAGCCGAAGACCCACTCCGGATTGACCCGGTGAGCCGTGGAGGCATCGATGACGCAGGTATTCGGGTTGTCCACCAGGGACACCGATTCCTTGGCCGCATCGTCCGGCAGGCAAAGAAAGGTCACGTCGGACGCATTGATCAAGCTTTTCCGCTCAGCCAGATCCTTGCGCTTGTCGGACTCGATTTTCAGGAGCGTCACATCGGAACGCCGGGCCAGGAGTTCATTGATTTGCAGGCCGGTGGTGCCTTCCTGACCGTCGACAAAAACTTTGTAGGACATGGTGTGCTCCGCGTCTCAAATAATCAAAACTTGAATTTTTTCAGAAGATGGTGACAGTCTGGCATTTTTTTGAAATTATTTTCACAATCCGGCAGTTCAAAGCTTGGCGGCGGGTGTCGTCCGTACCGCATCTTTCCTGATCGGATTACTACATCTGCCCGGCGCCGGCAAGGTATGATTCCCCTCTCGGAATGCGTTCGGCGGAACCGATGCGGCAATCTTTTCGGTCATGACCATCCGCCCCCAGCCCGTTGTCAGAACCGATCAGGAGGCATGATGGAAGAGCTGCTCAACACCCTGCGATCCCCTGACGGACTGGTTTTGGCCACCCTCATTTTCTCCTGCGGAATCGGCATCGGTGCCGCTGTTGTCCAGATCAATTCCATCCTGCGCCGCAAGGCCAGCGATGCGGCAACTTCGGTCATCACCTGGGCCCTGTTCCTGGCCTTTTCCCTGAGTGCCTCCTACTATCTTTGGCACAGCACGGAAAATCTCATCCTGCCAAGTTTGATCGGAGTCCTGGCCGTCAGTTCGGCAGTCGGACTGCTCGTTTCGATTCATGCCCGGGGACAACTGGCGGCGGTCGAGATTGCCCGCCGCCATTCGGAAAACGTCGAGCTGGAGCAAACGGCCAACGTACTGCGCGCCGCCTTCCGCCTCAAACGACGAGTGCGGGCTGCCCGCACGCAGCGGGACACCGTGGATTTCCAGCTGTGACCTGTCCTCCGCCGATGAATCTGGCGCGTTAGTCCGCATAACCTTTCCCGGAGCGCATCATGAATTTCGTATCCCTGCCCCTGGCTTCCCTCGTTTTCGCAGTTTCGGCTTCCTGCCACGCTTTCTGCGGTTTCTATGTCGGCAAAGCCGATGCCAACCTGTTCAACGAAGCCTCCCAGGTGATTGTCGTCCGCGACGGCGACAAGACCGTGGTCAGCATGCTCAACGACTACAAGGGGGAACTCAAGGAATTTGCCGTCGTGGTGCCGGTGCCCACCGTTCTGCAAAAGGGTCAGGTCAATGTCGGGGACAAGAAGACCTTTGACCGCCTGGATGCCTATTCCGCCCCCCGTCTGGCGGAGTATTACGACCCCAACCCCTGCGATCAGCGGGTATATAAAAATGCCCGCTCGGAAATGGCCATGATGGCTGCTCCTGCCCCGGCAGCCGCACCCCAATCCTCCAAAGCCCTGGGGGTCACCGTCGAAGCCAGTTTCTCCGTCGGCGAATACGACATTGTGATTCTTGCCGCCAAGGAGTCCGATGGTCTGGAGACCTGGCTCAAGCAAAGCGGCTACCGCATTCCGCCGAATTCAGCCAAGGCGCTGGCGCCCTACATTCGCCAGAACATGAAATTCTTCGTCGCCAAGGTCAATCTCAAGGAACAGGCCAAAACCGGGTTCCAGATGCTGCGCCCACTGCAATTTGCCTACGAATCGGAAAAATTCATGCTGCCGATCCGTCTCGGCATGGCCAATGCCAACGGACCACAGGATCTCATCGCCTACATGCTGACCAAAAATGGCCGGGTGGAAACCACCAATTACCGCACCGTCAAGCTGCCGGCCAACATGGACCTGCCGATCTTCCTCAAGCAGGGCGACGAATTCAAGAATTTCTACAAATCCATGTTCGGCGAGCAGGCGAAAAAGGAAGGCTACCGCGCCGTATTCACCGAATATTTCTGGGACATGGGCTGGTGCGATCCCTGCGCCGCCGACCCGCTCTCTGCGGAGGAGCTGCGCAAGGCCGGCGTTTTCTGGGTGAACAACCCAAATGCCGATGCTCCCGCCGCGTCCCCCATGCCCGGCCAGCCGCAGCCCCGCATCATGCCGCCACGCCCGATGCCGGGCGGTGCCCAGCCGGTCATGCTGACCCGCCTGCATGTCCGCTACACCCCGGAAACCTTCCCGGAAGATCTGATGTTCCAGGAAACCAAGGATCGCCAGAACTTCCAGACCCGCTATGTCCTGCGCCACCCGGCCAAGATCGAGCCGGAAGCCTGCCCGGAAGCCAAGGCCTACCTGGAAGGCGTCAGCCGCCGCCAGGAACAGGAAGCCCAGCAACTGGCCACCCTCACCGGCGGCGACATCAACGCCATCCGCAAGAAACTGTCCTTGCCCCCGGCGCCACCGCAAAAACCCTGGTGGGACGGACTCTGGAAGTGATTCTCCCCGGCCGACGATGGGGCGTCTTTCTGGCCTGCCTGTACGGAGCACTTGCCTCCGCTGCGCCGGACCGGGTGGTCAGTCTGGAAACCAGGCCGGGGGTGACGGTCACCTCCTATTACATGCCTCGGGACGATGCCACTGCCACTTTGCTGCTGCTCACCGGGGGCAGCGGCAGCATCGGTCTCAAGGACGGAATACCGACCTCGCGCAATTTTCTGGTGCGCAGCCGGGAGCATTTCGCCAAGGCCGGCTTCAACGTTTTCATCATGGGCCGCCCCTCCGATATCGCCGATCTGGATCCTGCCTTTCGTTCCAGCGAGGTCCATGGCAATGACCTTGCCAGGGTTGTCGACTACCTGCGGGAAACCGCCGGCAAGCCGGTATGGCTGGTGGGCACCAGTCGCGGCACGATCTCGGCGGCAACGGGGGCCATCGCCCTGGGTGACCGTATCGCCGGCATGGTGCTGACCTCAAGCGTGACCAGCTTCAGGATTCCCGGTGCGCCGGCCCGCCAGAAGCTGGAAGCGGTGCGCATCCCGACCCTCATCCTTCACCACGCCAGGGATACTTGCAAGGCCTGCGCACCGTTCGAAACGACGTGGATTGCCGATCGCCTGACCAATGTTCCGGTCAAGAAAGTCCTGATCGTAGAGGGCGGACAGGGCGCCGAAGGGGACCCCTGCGAAGCCTTGCATCACCACGGCTATATAGGCATGGAGGCCGAAGCCGTGACAGCCATCACCCGCTGGATCAATCAGCCCGTGCCATGAACGGCAAGCGCCCTGATCCCCGCCTGTTCCAGCTGGCTTTTCAGGCCACCCTGCTGACCATCGGCGTCCTGCTCCGGGATTTCAGTCTGCTGCCGGCCCAGATGGCTTTGTGCATCGCTTCCGCCGCCGCGACGCAGGGGATCTGGCTGCACCGCTTGAAACTGAAACAGGTCGGCTATCTCAGCCCGGTGATTACCGGCTTCGGGCTTTCCCTGCTTCTGCGCGCCGACACGCTCTGGCTGCACCCCCTGGTCGCCTGTCTGGCGATCAGCGGCAAGTTCCTGCTGCGGATCAACGGCAAGCACGTTTTCAACCCGGCCAATTTCGGAGTCGGCCTGGCCCTCCTGTTCCTGCCCGGCGCCTGGGTCTCCCCCGGCCAGTGGGGCAACGACCTGGCCATTGCCGTCTGGCTGGTGGCCCTGGGCGCCCTGGTTGCCCAACGCGCCCGGCGGGATGACGCAGCCTGGCTGTTTCTCGCCACTTTTCTCGGTCTGGCCGCCCTGCGGGTGTTGATCCTCGGCTACTCCTGGGAACGGGGCTGGGAAATTCTCAGCCATCAAGCCATGAATGGCGCCCTGCTGCTTTTTGCCTTCTTCATGATTTCCGACCCCATGACCCTGCCCGACCATCCGGTCGCCCGGCGCTGGCACGTCATCCTTGTGGCACTTGGCGCGGCCGGCTGGCAATTTCTCCACTACCACCCCAACGGTCCGCTCTGGGCCTTGCTGGTCTGCGCACCGTTGGTGCCGTTATGGGATCGCTTCTGGCCGGGAGAGCGCTACGGCTGGCATGGAAACACACCGTTACAAAAGGGTCTTGCCGCCTAAGGTAAAATCAGCCGCCATGAAATATGAACAAAAGCCCAACGCCTTCGCCATCCCCGTGCGTATTTACTACGAGGACACCGATGCCGCCGGCGTGGTGTACTACGCCAATTACCTGAAATTCTTCGAACGCTGCCGCACCGAATGGATGCGCTGGGTGGGTCACGACCAGTCCGACCTCGCCCGGGATGAGCGCATTGCCTTTGTCGTCAAGTCGGTGTCCTGCGAATACCTCAAGCCCGCCCGTCTCGACGATGCCCTTTCCGTCGGCCTGGAGGTGGAAAAGCTCGGGCGCGCCCAAGTTGTCTTCCGCCAGCATGTGCGCCGCGAATCCGGGGCGGCGCCGGGGAGCTGGGAAGAACTGGTCACCGGCACCATCCAGATCGTCTGTGTCAATGTGGACAAGATGAAAACCACCGCCATTCCCGATTTTTTGCGCACCAAACTGGAAGCCCTGCAATGAACGTCACGCAAGACCTTTCCATCCTCCACCTCATCCTCAATGCCAGCGCCGTGGTGCAGGCGGTTATGGCGCTGTTGGCAGGGGTTTCCTTCATGTCCTGGTACTACATTTTCATGAAGTGGTATACGGTACGGGACGCCCGCGCCAAGACCGAAACCTTTGAAAGGGATTTCTGGGCCGGCGGCGACCTCAACAGCCTTTACAACAGCGCGGTCAATGACCGTCACCACGCCGGCAGCATGGAGCGCATTTTCGAGGCAGGCTTCCGCGAATTCACCAAGCTCAAGGGCCAGAAAAACCTTGACCCCAAGGACGTGGTGGACGGCTCGCGCCGGGCCATGCGGGCCACCTACCAGCGCGAACTGGATGCCCTCGAGTCGCACCTTTCCTTCCTTGCCTCGGTCGGCTCGGTGTCTCCCTACATTGGCTTGTTCGGCACGGTATGGGGCATCATGCACGCCTTCCGTGGGCTCTCCAATGTCGGCCAGGCCACTCTCTCCGCCGTCGCCCCCGGCATCGCCGAAGCCCTGGTCGCCACTGCCATCGGCCTCTTCGCCGCCATTCCCGCCGTGCTGGCCTACAACCGTTTCTCCCACGACATCGACCGGCTGGCCACCCGCTACGAATCCTTCCAGGAAGAGTTCTCCAACATCCTGCAACGGCAGATGAGGTAAGGCATGCGCCCCCGCCGCCTGAAAAGCGAAATCAACGTCGTTCCCTACATTGACGTCATGCTGGTGCTGCTGGTCATCTTCATGGTGGCCACGCCGATGATGACGGGAACCGCCCTGGAGGTCAAGATCGATGCCGATGAAAGCCTCTTTCTTATCGACCGGGCCGGCGACGGCAAGGAGCAGCCGGTCACCCGCAAGGCC
Source organism: uncultured Rhodocyclaceae bacterium (assembly GCA_964536245.1). Lineage (GTDB taxonomy): Bacteria > Pseudomonadota > Gammaproteobacteria > Burkholderiales > Rhodocyclaceae > CAZHVZ01. The sequence continues at coordinate 19,886 of CAZHVZ010000008.1, read as the reverse complement.
CTGCGGGAAAGAGTGCTGGCTCTGCAAGTACGCAACCCGGACCAGCCGGTATTGATTGTCGGCAATAAAAATGTCAAATACGAGGCCGTTCTCCAGGTCATGGACGAACTGAAACGCGCCGAAATCAAAACCGTCAGTCTGCTGGTCCAGCCTCCCGGAAAATGATTCTCGAAAGCCCCGAGGAACCCGGCAAGAAGCAGGCACTGGCGTTTACCGTCCTCGTGCATGTGGCGCTGGGGGTCGCCCTCTTCCTCGGCGTCCAATGGAAGCGCAGTGCCCCGGCGGTCGTGGAAGTGGAACTGTGGTCGGCCCGCCCGACCCCGGCCCCTGCCCCGCCGGAACCTCTGCCTCCCGAGCCGAAGCCGGAACCACGCCCGGAACCGAAGCCGGAACCCAAAGCGGAGGTCAAACCGCTGACCAAGCCGGATATCGCCCTCAAGGAAGAGAAAAAGACTCCCAAACCGGAACCCAAAAAACCAGAACCGCCAAAACCGGAACCCAAAAAGCCGGAACCCAAGGTCGAACCGAAAAAACCGGAATCGAAACCGGAAGTGAAGTCCCCCCCCAAGTTGCCGGACTTCAGCAAGGAACTGGCCAGCGAGCCCTCCCTGCAAAAGCCCCGCCCCCACACCCAACAGATGGCCAAAGCGGCAGCGGACGAGTCGGAGCAACGAGCGTCCTCAAACAAACGCGGCCAGGCCGAT
>CAZHVZ010000008.1:0-19084 GCA_964536245.1 uncultured Rhodocyclaceae bacterium | reverse complement strand
CGCCTCGAGCAACAAAAAAGGCCTGAAGGATTACGCCGCCAAAATTCGCGGCAAGATACGCGGCAACATGATCGTTCCGCCGGGCATCCAGGGCAACCCGGAAGCCATTTTCGAGCTTAACCAGTTGCCCAGCGGCGAAGTGCTGGCCGTCAAACTGAAGAAATCGAGCGGCAACGGCGGCCTTGATGCGGCCATTGAGCGCGCCATCCTGAAGTCCTCGCCCCTGCCCAAACCGGATGACCCCGCCCTGTTCCAGCGCACGCTGGAAATCAAATACAGGCCGTTTGAAGAGTAAAATCCAAAAAATTTTGTGAAAATCAAGACAATGCGCCCACTCCATCGCTTTCTGTTCACCCTCCTCACCCTGTTCGTAGCGGTGACCGCCCAGGCCCAGCTTTCCATCGAAATCACCGGCGCCGGCGCCAACCGCATCCCGGTCGCCGTTGCTGACTTTGAAGGAGAGGCCGGCTTGTCCCGCGCCCTGACTTCGGTCATCCGTAGCGACCTGGAAAAGAGCGGCCTGTTCAAACTGGTCGACACCAGCGGCGCCACACTCAACGAGAACTCCCCGATCAGTTTTGGCGACTGGAAGAGCCGGGGCAGTGATGCTCTCGCTGCCGGCAGCTTGTCGACTGGCAGCGATGGCCGCATGGAAGCCCGTTTCCGCATTTACGACACTTTGAAAGGCGTTTCCCTCGGCGGCGCCGCCTATGTCACCTCATCCGCCCAGTTGCGCATGGCCGGCCACAAGATTGCCGACTATATCTACGAAAAACTGACCGGCGAGAAGGGCATTTTTTCCACTCGAATTGCCTACGTCATCAAGACCGGTGGCCGTTATGAGCTACAGATCGCCGATGCCGACGGCCAAAATGCCCAGACCGCCCTGGCCTCCAAGGAACCCATCATTTCTCCGGCGTGGTCGCCGGAAGGCGGGCGCATTGCTTACGTTTCCTTCGAGAACAAGAAGCCGGTGATCTTTGTACACTCGCTGGCCAGCGGCAAGCGGCAGGCTGTCGCCAATTTCCGGGGTTCCAATTCGGCCCCGGCCTGGGCACCCGATGGCCGCAAGCTGGCTGTGGTGCTTACCAAGGATGGCAATTCCCAGATCTACAGCATCAATGCTGACGGAAGCGGCGTACAACGCCTGACCAGTTCAACCGGCATTGATACCGAACCCCGCTACTCGCCGGATGGCTCGACGCTCTATTTCACGTCCGACCGGGGCGGCAGTCCGCAAATCTACCGCACCGGTGCGAACGGTGGCGAAGCTCAACGCGTCACCTTCGAGGGCAGCTATAACGTAACCCCCCGCCCTGCCCCGGATGGCAAGTCACTGGCGTTCATCAGCCGCCGGGAAGGCCGTTTTCAGCTTGCCGTAATGGATCTGGCCAGCCGCCAGGTACAAATACTCACCGATTCCCACAAGGATGAATCGCCCAGCTTTGCTCCCAATAACCGAATGATCCTGATTGCCACGGAAGTGGGCGGGCGCGGCGTCCTCTCTGCCGTGTCGGCAGACGGTCGAATCAAACAGCGCCTGACGGTTTCAGCCGGCGATGTGCGCGAGCCGGCCTGGGCACCCTTTAGCCAATAATCCAAACCTATCCTCCCGGAGAACTCCATGAAAAAACTGCTCCTCCCCGCCCTTCTCGCGGCCCTGCTGGCTGGTTGCGGCTCCACCCCCATCGACGACAAGAATGGCGCCGATGTAGAAACGCGCGGTGATGTTGCCCGCGTCACGGCCGGTAGCCTTGACGGAAGCGGCCTGCCCCGGGAACTGACCGACCCGAAAAATGTGCTGTCCAAGCGCAGCGTGTACTTTGACCTGGACAAGTACGAAGTCCGCGAAGCCGATCGTGACCTGGTCACTGCCCACGCCAAGTTCCTGTCGGCCAACCGCCAGTTCAAGATGCTGCTCCAGGGCAATACCGACGAGCGCGGCAGCCGCGAGTACAACCTTTCCCTGGGCCAGAAACGGGCTGATTCGGTGAAAAAGATGCTCATTCTGCTCGGCGCCAAGGAAGAACAGATCGAATCGGTCAGCATGGGCAAGGAAAAACCCTCCTGCGGCGAGTCGAGTGAAGAGTGCTGGTCCAAGAATCGTCGCGCCGACATGCTCTACAAAGGCCCCACTGGTTCCGGCGAGTTCTGATCATGGCTACGGCGTTTCGTTTCTCGCCAGTCGTCCTGGTACTCGCCGCAATGTTCTCGGGTCCGGTTCAGGCCGGCCTGTTTGACGACGACGAGGCGCGGCGAGCACTGGCCGACCAGAAGATCAAGTTCGAAGCCCGTTTTGATCAGCAGGCCAAGGCACAACTCGATCTGGCCAGCCAGATCCAGCGCCAGTCCGAGGAAATGGCCAAATTGCGCGGCCAGATCGAAACCCTGAGCTACGAGCTGGAAACCGCCAAGAAACGCCAGCAGGACTATTATCTGGACTTGGACGCCCGTTTGCGCCGCTTTGAACCGCAGCCTGCTGCCGGAACCGCTCCCGGCGAGGGGGCGCGGGAAGGGGCGACGGCAAGCGCTGCCGGTGATCCGGCGCAGCAAAGCCAGGACTACGAGGCAGCGCTCAATCTGTTCAAAGGCAACAAATACAAGGAAGCTGCCGCCGGCTTTGCGGCCTTTGTCCAGAAACACCCGGAGAGCGATCTCGCTCCCAATGCCCAGTACTGGCTGGGGAACGCCTGGTATGCCCAGCGCAATTGCGCCAAGTCCATTGAAGCGCAAAGCCTGGTGCCCAGCAAGTGGCCAAACAGCGCCAAGGCCCCGGACGCCCTGTTGGCCATTGCGACCTGCCAGCAGGAAATGGGTAACCCCAACGCGGCAAAACGGACCCTTGACACGCTTCTCGCCAAGTATCCGAATGCCCCGGCTGCGGCCAGCGCCAAAGACCGTTTGAAGAAGAAGTAATTGTCCCTGCGCATCACCGAAATTTTCTTTTCGCTACAAGGCGAGGCTTGCCGGGTCGGGCTACCAACCGTTTTCGTGCGCCTGACCGGCTGCCCGCTGCGCTGCACCTGGTGCGACACGGAATATGCCTTCAGCGGCGGCAAGGCGATGGAAATTCCTGAAATCCTGGCCGAGATCGCACGCCATCCGACTCGGCACATCTGCGTCACCGGCGGAGAGCCGCTGGCACAAAAGGAATGCCTGACTTTACTCAGCACCCTGGCTGACACCGGTTACGACATTTCCCTGGAAACCTCCGGCGCTCTGGATATTTCCGCCGTTGACCCGCGCGTATCCCGTATCGTCGACCTGAAAGCGCCGGATTCCGGTGAGTGCGCAAGGAATCGCTGGGCTAATCTCGACTGCTTGAAGGCCGGGGATGAGTTGAAAGTCATCGTCGCTTCCCGCCCGGACTACGAGTGGATACGGGAGCAGATTAGCCAGCGCCGGCTGGATCAACGCTGCCCGGTCTTGCTCTCGCCAGCCCAGGGACGGATCAACCCGACAGATCTTGCCGGCTGGATTCTCGAAGACGGCTTACCCGTGCGCTTTCAGTTGCAGCTCCATAAACTGCTTTGGGGTAACATGCAGGGAAAGTAACCGCGAGGTGCCCACCATGTCCAGCAACCGCCGCCAATTTTCCCGGATTCATTTCCAGACCGAAGCACGCCTCTATTTCAGTGGTGGGGAACTGGATGTGGAAATTCTCGATCTCTCCCTGAAAGGGGCCCTGGTCAAGGGCCATCCGGGGATTTTTGTCAAAGTCGGAGCCCCCTGCACCATCAAGATCCGGCTCGACGAAATGGGTACCCTGATCCGCATGGAGTGCACCGTGGTGCACCGCGAACACGGCCACTACGGGCTGGCCTGCCGGGAAATCGACCTCGACAGCGTTACCCATCTGCGGCGGCTGGTAGAACTCAACCTTGGCGACGAAACCTTGCTGTCCCGAGAATTGACCACCCTTTCCGCTGCCAATTAGTCCCCGGTCAGCCACCCGACCGCTGGCGGAAAGTCAGATACCCAAATAGCGGTGCCAGATGCCGTGGTCGGCATCAAGTTCTGTCGAGCTTCCCTGCCAGACCACCTGGCCACGCTCGATGATGGTATGGCGATCGGCCAGGGCGATCAGTTTCTCGACGTATTTATCGACCACGAGTATGGTCTGCCCGGCAGCCCGCAAGAGCCCAAGACAATGCCAGATTTCCTCGCGGATCAAGGGTGCCAGGCCTTCGGTCGCTTCATCAAGGACAAGCAGCCGTGGATTGGTCACCAGCGCCCGGCCAATCGCCAGCATTTGCTGTTCACCACCGGACAACTGGTCGCCGAGGTTGCCGGAACGCTCCCGCAAACGGGGAAACAGCCCGAACACCCGCTCCACCGTCCACGGCTCGGCACAGCGACTGCGGTTGGCCGCGAACGCCTGCAAATGCTCACGTACGGTGAGATTGGGGAAAACCTGCCGCCCCTCCGGAACCAGGGCAATTCCGGCACGACCGATACGATCCGGTCGCCAGGCGTTGATCACCTCCCCGGACAACACGACCTCCCCGGACAAGGCCGGCTCGAGACCGCAAATGGCCCGAAGGGTGGAGGTCTTGCCCATGCCGTTGCGGCCAAGCAAGGTCACAACCTCCCCTTCGGCAACCGCCAGATCAATGCCAAAGAGAACCTGACTGGTTCCATAAGCCAGCTGCAAGCGCCTGATCTCCAGCAAAGCCGTCACAACCCTTCTCCAAGGTAAGCCTGGCGCACCTCAGGGTGAGCGCGCACTTCATCCGGCAAACCCGTACACACCAGCCTTCCGTTGACCAATACGGAAATCCGGTCGGCCAGGCGGAAAACTGCCGCCATATCGTGTTCCACCAGCAGTATGGTCACCTGCCTGGCCAGATGCTCGATCAAGTCCACCATGCGTTCCGATTCCTCAGGACCGCTCCCCGCCATGGGTTCATCCAGAAGCAGCAGGCGGGGACGGGTAGCCAGCGCCATGGCCAATTCCAAAGCCCGTTGTTGGCCATGGGACAGATTGGCGGCAAGAGTTGAAGAGCGTTCGCCCAGGCCCACCTGTTGCAAATACGTTTCCGCTTCGTCAAACAAAGCTTTTTCCAGCCTGACCGGCTGCCAGAAACGCAGACTGGAACCGGAGTCGGCTCTTCCCTGCACCGCCAGGGCGACATTGTCGAGCACCGAAAACCGGCCAAAGAGCTTGGTGATCTGGTAGGAGCGGGCCAGTCCGGCGGCAACCCGCCCATGCATCGGCAAGCCCGTGATGTCCCGGCCAGCGAGCAGTATCTGCCCGGCATCCGGGGTAAGGGCGCCGGATACATGGTGAATGAAGGTCGTCTTGCCGGCCCCATTCGGTCCGATCAGGGCGTGCACTTCCCCTTCGTCCACGGCCAGATCAATCTCCTGCAAGGCCTGCACGCCGCCAAAGCGTCGACAAAGTCCGCGCACCGAAAGCAGGGGCTCACTCATCATGCTTCCTGAACAAGGCCGCCACTCCTTGCGGGGCAAACAAAACGATGGCCAGCAGGAGTAAGCCGAGGCCGATATGCCAGTGCAAGGTCAAACTGGCCAGCACTTCCTCCAGCACGAGCAGAACCAGAGCACCGACGACTCCGCCGTAGAGATAGCCGACGCCGCCAATGATGACCATGACCAGCAGGCTCCCCGATTGCGTCCATTGCAGCAGGCTGGGGCTGGCCAGCCCCGTCAGATTGGCCAGCAAGGCCCCGGCCAGTCCGGCCAGTGCTCCACCCAGGGCAAAGCAGAGGAGGCGGTAGCCAAAAACAGGATAACCAAGGGATTCCATGCGGATCTCATTTTCGCGGACGGCCTGAATCACCCGCCCGAACCGCGAGTCCACCAGACGGCCGAGCAGCAAGATGACCACCGCGAGGCAGCCGAGGGCCGCGTAGTAAAACCTCGTATCCACCCCCAGAGAAATCCCGGCCAGGGTCATCCGCCCGGCCAGGGGAAGCCCGTCGTCACCGCCCAGGGACTGCGCCGAAATAAAGAGGTAGTAGACCATTTGGGCAAAAGCCAGGGTAATCATGATGAAATAGACCCCTCGGGTGCGCAGGCAGACGGCTCCCACCAGCAGGGCCAGCAAGCCGGCTGCCAGCATGATCAGGGGTCCGGCGACCAGAGCTTCGCTAACCCCTGCCGCCATGAGAAGTGCTGCTGCGTAGGCGCCCCCGCCAAAGAATGCGGCATGGCCGAGGGAGAACATGCCGCCAAAACCCAGCACCAGATTCAGGCTGGTGGCGGCCAGGGCAAAAATGAGCACTCGCGTGGCAAACCCGATATAGAACTCGTGCCCGAGCCACTCAAGAGCCTGCGGCAGAAGCAGCATACCGAGCAACAAGCCGGCGGAAACGGCCTTCTGGTAGGGGGCGGGACGATAGAAGCCCATTTTCAGGCGCGAGCCGGGAACAGGCCCTGGGGTCGAAAAAACAGAATCGCCACCATGAGCAGGTAAATAAGGATGGATGCCAAGGCCGGTCCAAGTGTGGAAGCTGCATCCCCCGGCATGACCAGGCGCAGCAGGCCCGGCAGCAAGGCGCGGCCCAGCGTGTCCACCATGCCAACGATCAGGCTGCCGACCAAGGCGCCGCGAATGGAGCCGATGCCGCCGATGATGATGACCACGAAGGCCAGGATCAACACACTTTCGCCCATACCTACCTGCACTGCCAGCAAGGGGCCGAGCAAGCCGCCGGCGAGGGCGCACAGCGCCGCACCGAAGACAAAGACCGCAGTGAACAATCCCCGTACATTGATGCCGAGCGCTTCGGTCATTTCCCGATTGGAGGCACCGGCCCGCACCCACATTCCGGCCCGGCTTTTGGCCACGAGCAGGTACAAGCCCAGCGCCACCAGCAACCCGACAACAATGATGACCAGACGATAGGCCGGATAGAAAAAAGTTTCGCCAAAGAGTTCCACTTCCACCGGCCCGGCCAGATTGTCCGGCGGGCTGAGCATCACCGGCTGCGCGCCCCAGATCAGGCGCATGCTTTCGTTGGCAATGAGAATCAGGGCAAAGGTGGCCAGCACCTGGGAAAGATGATCACGCCGGTACAACTGCCGAAACAGGGCCAGTTCCAGCACCCAACCGACCAGCGCCGTTCCCGCCACCCCCAAAAGCAGCCCGGACCAGAACCCGCCCACGGCCTGCATTGCAGCTGCCGAAAAGTAGGCGCCTACCATGTAGAGGGAACCGTGGGCCAGATTGATGCAGTCCATGATGCCGAAGACCAGGGTCAGCCCGGCGGCCAGGAGAAATAGCATCAGTCCGAATTGCAACCCGTTGAGGGACTGTTCGAGAATCAGTTGGGTCATGGGGAGAGAAAATCTGCCTGCGGCAAGCTGGTTCGCAGGCAGTATTGCAAATATCCGATACAGGCATCCCTGATGCAGGCCATAACGCCGCACCGGAAAAGCGGCGGAATTACTTCATCTTGCAAGCCGCAACATAGGCATCGGCATGGTTGGCAAAGATGGTCCCCATCGTCTTGTTGGTGACCCGCCCCTGGGCATCCCGGCCGATGGCCCGCAGGTAATAGTTCTGCACCGGGTAGTGGTTGTGGTTGAACTTGAATTCACCGCGCACCGACTTGAAGCGTTTGGCCTCCAGTGCTTTCCTGAGCGCCTCCTTGTCCTCCACCTTGCCCTTGACATCACGCACGGCGCCATCCATCAAGAAGGCTGCATCGTACCCCTGGGAAGCGTACAGCGAAGGCAGGCGGCCATATTCGGTCTGGAAATCGGCGACGAAACGTTTGTTCTCGGCGTTGTCCATGTCGTGCGCCCAGTGGGAGGAATTGAACATGCCGAGCATGGCCGGTCCAACCGCCTTGATGACATCTTCGTCGGCCGAAAAGCCGGGAGCGAAAAGCTGAATATCCTTGGACAGACCCGCTGCGACAAACTGCTTCACAAAATTGATGCCCATGCCGCCGGGCAGGAAAAAGAACAGGGCGTCCGGCTTGAGAGAACGCACCTGGGCCAGTTCTGCCGCGTAGTCCAGCTGGCCCAGTTTGGTGTAAATCTCTTCGGCGATTTTGCCTTTGCCCCCGGCGCTAGCGTAATAACGCTTGAAACCCGACACCGCATCCTTGCCGCCGGGGTAGTTGGGAGTCACGATCACCACGTTCTTGAAACCCTTGTCCTGGACGTATTTGCCCACTGCTTCATGGAGGTTGTCGTTCTGCCAGGCAACATTGAAGAAATAGGGATTGCACTGCTCCCCGGCGTACTGGGAAGGCCCGGCATTGGCCGAAATGTAGAACGTCTTGTTTTCAAACACCGCCGGGCCGACCGCCAGCATGATGTTGGAGAAGACAATGCCCGTCATGAAATCGACCTTGTCCTTTTTGAGAAACTTGTCCACCGTCTGCTTGGCGACATCGGGATTCTGCTGATCATCGGCAATGCTGATCTCGGCGGGCAACCCGCCCAGCTTGCCGTTCAGGTGCTTGATGGCAAGATTGAAACCGTCACGGATATCCACCCCCAAACCGGCACCGGGACCGGACAAGGTGGACACCAGTCCGACCTTGATCTTGTCCGCAGCAACAGCGGAGGTCGCCAACAACAGGGCAGCAGCGAGGGTGGTCAGACGATACGGCATAACGGTCTCCAATCAGAAAGGGGCGGTCTCAGGCAGGAAAGCGGCAAATTGTAGCGCAGGAACAAGCAGATACCGGAGTAAATCGGGTAAACTTCCGGCCCCATGCCAAATAAAGCCGTCGTCCTTCTTTCCGGGGGTCTGGATTCCGCCACCTGCCTCGCCATCGCCCGCCAGCGGGGATTCGCGGCCTACTGCCTGTCGTTCGATTACGGACAGCGCCACCGTGCCGAGTTGGCGGCCGCCGCCAACGTCGCCAAGGCTCTTGGTGCGATCGAACAGCGCACGCTCAAACTCGATCTCGCCCAGTTCGGCGGTTCCGCCCTCACCGACAACCGGATCGCCGTACCGGTGGAGGGTGTTCAACCGGGCATCCCGGTCACCTATGTTCCCGCCCGCAACACCATCATGCTCTCCCTGGCCCTGGCCTGGGCCGAGGTACTGGGTAGTCGAGACATCTTCGTCGGAGTCAATGCCGTAGACTACTCCGGCTATCCGGACTGCCGCCCCGACTACATCGCCGCTTTCGAGCGCATGGCCAACCTGTCGCGCGGAGGCCAACCTGGCCACCAAGGCCGGGGTCGAGGGTGGACACCTGCACCTGCACGCCCCCCTGATCGACCTCAGCAAAGCAGAAATCATTCGCCAGGGCTGCGCCCTTGGCGTGGACTATGGCTTGACCATTTCCTGCTACCAGGCCAATGCGGACGGCCATGCCTGCGGCGCCTGTGACTCCTGCCGCTTGCGGGCCGACGGCTTTGCCAATGCCGGCGTACCGGACCCCACTGTCTACGCCTGTTAGCAATGGACGCCGCCCCGTCCGCCACTCCCCTGCTCTGGCTCAGCTTCAGCATTGCCTTTGTTTTTGGCGCCATTGCCCAGAAAACCCACTTTTGCACCATGGGCGCCGTCTCCGACATTCTCACCATGGGCGACTGGAGCCGTATGCGCATGTGGCTGCTGGCCATCGGCATCGCCATTCTGGGAGCCACCGCCCTGCATTGGGCTGGCCTGATTGATCTGGACAAATCGATTTACCGAGGGCCGACCCTGAACTGGCTCTCCCATCTCGCCGGCGGATTCTGTTTTGGTATCGGCATGGTGCTGGCTTCCGGTTGCGGCGCCAAGACATTGATCCGCATTGGCGGCGGCAACCTGAAATCGCTGGTCGTCCTGATCATTCTCGGCCTCACGGCCTACATGACCATGAAAGGGATTCTCGGAACTTTCCGGGTCAAAGTCCTCGACCAGGCCAGCCTGACCCTGCCCGGCGGACAGGACATTCCCGCCCTGCTCGCCGGGCTCGGCCTGGCTCCCACGCTCGCTCTCTGGCTCCCGGCGATGACCATCGGCGGGGGATTGATGATCTTTGCCCTGCGCGACCAGGATTTCCGTACCCCCGACAACCTGCTCGGCGGAATCGCCGGCGGCCTGGCTATCGTCGCGGCCTGGTACGTCAGCGGCCATCTGGGCTACCTGCCGGAAGACCCGGAAACCTTGCAGGAAGCCTTTATCGCCACCAATAGCGGACGCATGGAATCGCTCACTTTTGTGGCTCCCCTGGCTTACCTGCTGGATTTGCTCATGCTCTGGTCGGACAGCAGCCGCAAGCTGACCCTGGGTGTTGCCAGTGCTCTTGGTGTCATTGCCGGCGCCGCGCTCTGGGCCATCACCACCCACCGCTTCCGCTGGGAGGGGTTCCGCGATGTTGCCGACACCGCACGCCACCTGATCGGCGCGGCACTGATGGGCTTTGGCGGGGTAACCGCCCTGGGCTGCACCGTTGGCCAGGGAATCAGCGGCATGTCCACTCTCGCCCTGGGCTCCCTGCTGACTTTGATCGCGATGATTGCCGGGGCGGCCCTTACCCTGCGTCTTGAGTACCAGAGAATACTGTGCGACAAGTAAGGTCCCGCCGATTTTTTCCCTCTCCGTTGACAGCCGCCCCCCAGGCTCCCTATAATTCGGCCTCCTCTCAGGGGGTCGGTAGCTCAGTCGGTAGAGCAGCGGACTTTTAATCCGTTGGTCGCGAGTTCGAATCTCGCCCGACCCACCAATCACCTGAGGTGGGAAAAGCGTGGGTTGTTAGCTCAGTTGGTAGAGCAGCGGACTCTTAATCCGTAGGTCGAGTGTTCGAGTCACTCACAGCCCACCAAGAAATTCAGGCAAAAAGCCCAGCCGTCCGGTTGGGCTTTTTGCTTTGTCGGCCCCATGCAAGCGCTTTGTCGGTGAATTTCATCAACTCCGGGATTTTGCACGCTCGCCCCATGCGGCGCTCATCCTGCCGTGTGCACGGGATGTCGGCAATTGGCGTCCGTCCAGACCCGTTGGGTTACCGACTTCAGACCAGACCGCCAAACATGACCGTGATGGATGGCCTCTCTTGGCCGGAGAAAGATCAGGGAACCCGGTGCGACCAACGCCCCGATTGGGCAGTCAGTTTGCTTTGCGTCCGAACTTGGCCGTCAACTGGGTCAGTTTTTCCAGACGGCGCTGTTCGGCTTTTTCAGCTTCTTCAGCTGCCCGGCGCTGTTCGGCCTGGGTTTTAAAGCGTTCCCGCAAGACATCCGAAGCGTGTTTGCGCTGTTCTTCGGTCACTTCTCCCGCCGGCCTGTTTTCCAGATCGTAACGCTCGGTGGCTTTTTCCATAGCCTTCAGATAGCGCACCGAGGTGGTGTGGTGGCGAAGGGCAAGGCGCAAGGTTTTCGGCTCCACGCCCTCCAGCAAGCCGACCAGTTGCTTGTTGATGCCGATGGCCAATGGCTTGCTCTCTTTAAAAACAGGATACTTGTCGTTAAGTTCCTTGAGGAGAAGACGGGCGGGGTTTGGGCTGGAAGTAGTCATCGACGGCGACGGAAAGCGGTTACGAGGTCGGGAGGTTACCACGGCTGAGCCGAATAGGGCGATTGGCCATCAGTTGCGCTCGATTTCAAGAGGAATCTGTTTCTCGCCAGCCCGGCGCTGGGCCACCCAGAGCAACAGCGCGTCAATCGCCGGCTGCCCCAGCTGGGCGCGAGGATGGTTGATGAGGAAAACCACGGCGTGGCGCCGGCCCTGGCTATCCAGAGCATAACCGGCAGCCGTTTTGACCCCGTCCAGCGTTCCCGTCTTGATGTGGGCGCGGCCACTGGCATCGGATTCCCTGAGCCGCTTTTTCATGGTCCCGTCCATGCCGACAATGGGCATGGACGAAACGAATTCCGGCATTACCGGACTATTCCAGGCATCGAGCAGCAGGCGGTTGAGTCCTTCGGCGCTGATGCGCTCCTTGCGCGACAGGCCGGATCCGTTTTCCACCTCCAGCCCCGGCAGACTCAGACCACGACTGTGCAGCCATTCACCAAGGCGCTTCCGGGCGCGATCTGCCGAAGCCGGAGCCGAGTCGTTGCCGAGAGTGAGGTATAACTGGCGAGCCATGACGTTGTTGCTGTATTTATTGATATCCCGAACAGCATCCGAGAGCGGAGGCGATTCATGCTCCGCCAGCAGTCGGACATTGGCCGGCATCACCCCGGCCCGTACCTGTCCACCAAGGCTGCCCCCCAATTCCTTCCACAGGGCGCGAAAGAGGCCGCTGACCTGGGCATCTGCCGGCAAAGGCGAAAGGCTGAGCGAGCGCTCGCCGCACTGTGCGGGGTAAGTTCCGGTCAATTCCAGGCGCTGGCCGGTCGGATCCGGCAGCAGCCGGGCCTGAATGGCATCCTTCCAGTTATTGGCGCAGCCTTCCGCCGTCAGTTGCAGGCGGTGATCTATTTTCAGCCCCTCGCTGGGCGTTTCTGCCAGCACCCGCAGCCCTCCGGCAGCCGGTTGCAGGGTAAAGCGCAAGGCGCGGAAATTCATCAGCAGCGCATCCGGCCCCACGTTATAAGGCCGCATGGGCTTGTCATCAAAGGCGCCGGGATCGATGGCCTGCACATTAACGCTGCTTCGATCGAGCACCAGGTCACCGGATATCTGCTGCACACCGCGCACCCGCAACTGACGCAGCAGCCCCCAGAGATGTTCAATGGCAAACTTCGGATCGCCACTTCCCTTGAGATAGAGATTGCCTTCGAGTTTGCCATCCACCGGCTCCCCCTCGACATAGACGCCGGTTTTCCAGGTATAGGCCGGCCCGAGAAGATCCAGCCCGGCGTAGGTGGTGACCAGCTTCATCACCGAAGCCGGATTCATGGATTGCCGGGCATTGTGCGCCACCAGGGGCTGGCCGGAGTCCACCGCCTGCACCACAATGGCGACATGGGCGGTGGGCACCTGGGCCGCTTTCAGCGCCTTGAGCACACCGGGAGGCAAACCCTCGGCCTGGCAAAACGAGGAAAGCGCCAGCGCCGCGCAGGTGATCCATGCCTTCACGGCAGGACCGGGTAGTCAAGGTAGCCCTGTTCCCCCCCCTGGTAGAACGTGGTGGCATTCGCTTCATTGAGGGGCGCCCGGCGGGCGAAGCGCTCCACCAGATCAGGGTTGGCAATCCAGGCGCGGCCAAAGGCAACGGCATCGCAATGATCGTCCGCCACCCATTGCTCCGCCCTGTCCTGATCAAACCCCCCATTGGAAATGATCGGCATTTCGGCCAAGGGACGGAAGTGCGCCGCCACGTCATCGAGAGGGTTGACCGCGCCATCCAGTTGGTTGGGCAGATAGGGTTCTGTCAGGTGCAGGAAAGCCAGTCCGTAACCGTTGGCCCGGCGCACCAGGTATTCCCACATGGGAAGGGTATCCGCATCGACATCAATGCCATGGAAACGGTTCATCATCGGGTTCAGGCGGAAGCCTACCCGTTCATAGGGAAGCGCCTGCCCAACGGCCTCGAGAACCTCGAAGAAAAAGCGGGCGCGGTTCTCATGGCTGCCGCCATACCGGTCACTTCGCGTGTTGGCGCAGCGGGAAAAAAACTGGTGGAAAAGGTAACCGTTGGAGGAATGGATTTCGACCCCGTCAAAACCTGCCGCCACGGCATTCCTTGCGGCCCGGCCAAAATCGGCAACGATGCCGGAAATCTGGTCCACCGTCAGCTCGGCAGGGGTAACGGTTTCCTTCAGTCCGTCCGGCGAAAACATCTTCCAGTGAGGATTGATGGCCGATGGCGCCACTGGCGCAGCGCCACCGTGGAAGTCCGGCAGGGAAAGCCGCCCGCAGTGCCAGAGTTGGCAAACGATCAGCCCCCCCCGGGAATGGACGGCATCGGTGACTTTCCGCCAGCCCGCCACCTGCGCGTCCGACCAGATGCCCGGCGTGAAAGGATAGCCTCGCCCCTGTGGCGAAACGATGGTCCCTTCGGAAATGATCAAGCCTGCCCCGGCGCGCTGCTCGTAGTAGCGAGCCATCATCGCAGTGGGTGCGCCGTCGCTGTGATCGACCCGGCAACGGGTCAGGGGCGCCATGACGATGCGGTTCCTCAGGGCAAGAGCGCCAAGGCGGACGGGGGAATGAAGGGAAGTGGACATGGCAGTGGACGCAGGGTTAACAAGATGACGGAATTCTACGCGGAGTCGGCAGGAAATTCGGTGCCGCCGATTGCCTCCGGAATTCCCTGCGTTATCATTGAAACATGGACAATGAACTTGGCCTGAAAACCACCTCCCGCCTCGCCTCGGCGCGGCGTTTCTACACGGTGCTGACCAGTGGCTGGCTGATTTGTGCGCTCATTTTCGGGGCCGCGCTTCTGGCGGAATACCATCGTATTGATGAAAACACGGCAACCCTGGCCCGTGAACGAGGCCATGTCCTTTTCCGTCTGGTGGAACTGACCCGCGACTGGAATGCCCAGCACGGTGGAGTCTACGTCCGGGTAAGCGAACAAACCCAACCCAATCCCTACCTGGATCATCCCAAGCGCGACCTGGTCACGACGGAAGGCATCAGTCTGACCATGGTCAACCCCGCTTTCATGACCCGGCAAATCGCTGAAATTGCCGAAAAGGTCGACGGCGTCAAATACCACATCACCAGCCTGAATCCCATCCGCCCGGCCAACCGGGCGGATCCTTGGGAAACCGAGGCGCTGAAATCCTTCGAGAAAGAAAAAATCCAGGAAAAAATTGATCTGGTGGACAGCCCCTCCGGTCCTGTCCATCGCTACATGTCTCCCTTGCTGGTCAAGGAGCCATGCCTGAAATGCCATTCCATTCAGGGTTACAAGCTTGGGGAAATCCGGGGCGGCATCAGTATCAGCATGCCGGCAGAAAAACTGCTCAGCGTTCGGGAAAGGCAGCGCCTGCACGCTGTCATCACCCATCTCGTCGGTTTTGCCCTGGTTGGCTCCATGCTGCATATCGTCGGCTGGCGTTCGCGGCGCTATTTCATCCAGTTGCAGCGCATTTCCGACAGCCAGGAACAATTGATTGCCCAGCGAACCCGGGAGCTTTCCGACAGTAACGCCAGCCTGACCGAGGAGGTTGCCGAAAGGCGCCGCAACGAAAATCGTATTGCCGAAAGTGAAGCCCGTTATCGCTCGGTGATCGAAGCGGGGCAAGATGCCATATTCATCATCGAGGCCGAAGGTTTCAGCATCGCATTTGCCAATGAAAAAGCGTCCAAAATACTTGGCCAGCCGGTCGAGCGCATACTGGGCATGACAGCCACCGATTTTATTCACCCCGATGACCGCTCCTCCGTGCAGGAACGCCTGGCCCGCCGCGCCAGGGGCGATGCCCTGCCGTCCAGTTCAAGGATACGCTTCGTAAGGCCGGGACTGACCGGCTACCGCATTGCCGAGGTCTATATTTCACCGATTGCCCTGTCCTGGGACAGCACTCGGCAATGGGTGGTCGCCGCGCAGGATATTACCGACCAACTGTCAACCGAAAGAGAACTGCAAATTGCCGCAGCGGTCATGGAAAATGCCGCCGAGGCCATTATTGTCACCGATACGGCCAACCGTATCATCCAGGCCAATCCGGCCTTTACCGCCATTACCGGGTACCGGCCCAGCGAAGTCATCGGGCAGGATCCCAAGATTCTTGCTTCCGGGCGCCATGATCACGTCTTTTTCGAGGCAATGTGGAAAGCGCTGCGCGACCATGGCCGCTGGGAGGGAGAAATCTGGAATCGCCGCAAGGATGGCACGGTCTACCCCCAGTGGCTGTCCATCACCACCATCAAGGAGGGGGCGCTGGAAAGCGGCGGGCGGCATGTCGCCACCTTTATCGACATCAGCCAGCGCAAGGAAGCGGAGGAACTGCTGCGGCACAAGGCGACCAGCGATCCGCTCACCGATTTGCCCAACCGCGCCCTGTTCTATGACCGGCTGCAAATGGCTCTTACCCAGGCGCGTCGCTATGAGACCCAGTTTGCGCTGCTCTATCTCGATCTCGATCATTTCAAGGAAGTTAACGACACCCTCGGGCATGCAGCGGGAGATGACTTGTTGGTGGAGTGTGCACGGCGCTTGTCGATGGCGATCCGTGACTCGGATACGGTAGCACGGCTGGGCGGTGACGAGTTTGCGGTCATTCTCCCCAAGATCAGCGGCCAGCTGGAAGCGGAGGATGTCGCCCAGCGCATCGTCATGGAGCTGGCCCGACCATTCAAGCTTGACGCTGGAGATGCACGGGTTTCAGCCAGTGTCGGCGTCGCCATCTACCCCGAACACGGCGAAGACATGGAGCATCTCAAGCGTCATGCCGACATGGCGCTCTATGCGGTCAAGGAGGGAGGGCGCAATGCCTACCGGGTGTTCTCAAGCGTCATGAAAACCCCCCTCTCCTGAGCATCCCTGGGCTGCCCCTAAGCCAAGCTCTGGCCGCTCTCCGGCAACCACTTGTCGAGTACGGTGCGCAACTGCTCCAGGCTAACCGGCTTGGCAAGAAAATCATCCATGCCGGCAGCCAGGCAATTGTCCCGGTCTTCGACAAAAACACCGGCCGTCAGCGCCACAATGGGTAGTCGGGGACGCCTGCTTGCCGCATCGCCCTCGCTTTCCAGACGACGGATCATGATTGTGGCAGTAAATCCATCCATGACCGGCATCTGGCAATCCATCAGCACCAGATCTGGCCATGGCTGTCTGCTCAGCGCCTGCACCGCCAAATCACCGTTTTCCGCGCTCTCGGTTTCCAACCCCAGTTTTGCCAATAGGGAAATCACCACCTTGCGGTTCACGGCATTATCCTCAACCACCAGGACTCGCCGACCAACATGCCTGCCTTGCCGGGCGGCAGGCAGATTGGCCGCTGCCGGTGCAGAGCGTTCCCGGTCAACCGGCTCATCGGCAGCAAGGGTTTCAACCTTGACCTGAAACCAGAAGCGGGATCCCTGTCCTGGCCTGCTGCTGACCCCGGCATCCCCGCCCATCAAGCGGGCCAGATTGCGCACAATGGACAGCCCCAGCCCCGTTCCGCCGTATTGCCGGGTATTGGATCCGTCAATCTGGGAAAACGGGAGGAATAGCAATTCCATTTTGTCCTCCGGGATACCAATCCCCGTATCCGTAACGGAAAACTCAAGAATGGCGCATCCATCGCCCTCGGACACCGGATGCACTTCAATGGAAACCGCCCCGGAACTGGTGAATTTGAGGGCATTGTTCGCCAGATTGACAAGCATCTGACGAAGCCGGGCTTGATCTCCACGATAAAGCTGCCCCGGCCAACCGCACCACCGGGTGGCAAAGGCCAAGCCCTTGCTGCTCGCTGTTTCGGCAAACAAGCTTCTGGTCTCGGCGAGCAATTCTTCCGGACTGAACAGGGTGGGCTTCAGTTCAAACCTCCCGGCTTCAACCTTGGAAAAGTCCAGCACGTCATTGAGCAAGGCGAGCAAAGTCTGTCCGGAAGCCAGGATGGTTTTCGCATATTCCTCTCGCTCCCCCTCGCGCAAGCCGGGCATGAGAAGCAACTGCGCCATGCCGAGCATGCCGTTCAACGGGGTACGGATTTCGTGCGACATGATTGCCAGAAACTGGCCTTTGGCGGTAGATGCGGCTTCAGCCCCCCGTTTTGCCGCCTCCAGTTGCTCCACCATGGCCCGCATGTTGAGGGCCAGACGAATCGATTTATCCAGACTGTCGTGGAAAAAACTGGCGCTGCGGACCAAAGCCAGCAAAAAAAGGGTTGCGACGATGGCCAGCATGAGGTTGCTTTGTTCCAAGCTATTCCACAGCGAAGGCACAATGATGGACAGCATGACCGGCGCGGTATAGGCGCGAAAAGCCTCCGGCACGGAAGAGAGGATGGGCACCGCCCCCGCCACCATGCCGGCCATGACCAGGGCGGCAAACAGGCGGGCCGACTCGTCGGCCTCCATCATAATGACCAGACCGCCGCCGCCCCACACCAGACCGGCAAGCAGGGCGCTGACCAAAGCCCGGCGGCGCCAGAGCATGGCCGTCGAGGCATCCGGCGCCGCTGCCAGAAATCTCCGCGCCAGACCGTAACGGGCCGCTGCCGTGAACAAGGCCAGCGCCCACCAGCCAATCACCCAAAGCGGTGGCGAAAACCGGCCCAGAATAAACAGCAACAGCGTGGCATTGATTGCCGAAACAGCCTGCGCCAGGCCGGCATTTTGGAATAACAGGCGCGTCTTTTCGAGATCGACCTCTGCCGGATCAAAGGCGTGATCAGCGGGCAGGTTGTCAGGATTGAAGGTCACCATATCGAACGGGCAGAAAAGGCTGGGCGATGATTATTTCTTGGTCCGCCCGATGCCTGGCTTGCCATAGGACAACTCGACACGACGCAAGGCCTGCTGGCAAACATCGGACTGGCAACGGGCCGAGTCGGTTTTTTCAATCCCGAGGGGCATGCGGCGAATCTGTTTTTTCGGAACACCCGCCGCCCGCAAGATTTCAAACACCGCCTCCACACGCTTTTCGGAAATGGCCAGGTCATAGGCCCGACTGCCGAGAAAATCCGAGTGGCCGATCAACGTAACCTGAAGCGCGGGATTGGCCTTGAGCTTTTCCGCATGACGCGCCAGGGTTTCCCGACCAAGGTCGTTGATCGCGGACTCCCGGAGGGTGAAGTAGACGTTGTTTGCATAATCCAAGGTCGATACCGGCTGCCCTGGGGAAGCTTGCTCAGGTCCGCTCCCGGCGCTGCCCGCTGGCACCGCCGGTGATCCGGCACCGTCCGGACGAACGCTCTCCGGGACACAGCCCGCCAACAACAAGGCACCAACACAACAAACAACAAGGACGAAAGGTCTCATCACCATTTTGCTCACCAGGAAAACCCTCTCATCGGATTGGCTCAGCCGGTCAAAGTAAACCATCAGCGGCCTCTCGACAATCTTTGTTGCAGGAGAAGTTTCGTAACAAGGCTTGAAATCCCCCGATGACGCCCTTATTATTAGCACTCACCGGCAATGAGTGCTAACAGCGACGCTGATGCTCGATTGCCGTTCCCGGGAATGCCCGGCCACTTTTATCTCTGTGAACCACTAGGAGCTGTTTTATGAAAATCCGTCCTTTGCACGACCGTGTGATCGTCAAGCGCGTTGAAGCCGAGCGCACCACCGCTTCCGGCATTGTCATTCCCGATTCCGCCGGCGAAAAGCCGG
>CAZHVZ010000007.1:41992-54975 GCA_964536245.1 uncultured Rhodocyclaceae bacterium | reverse complement strand
GGGCGTCGATGTTCAGATCACCAGTCGCCTGAACGTCGAGGTCGATCAGGCCGTGGCGCGCGATCTGGTCGAGCATGTGGTCGAGGAAGGGCACGCCGGTGGCGAAATTGCCCTGGCCGCTGCCATCGAGATCGAGACGCACGCTGATCTGCGTCTCGAGGGTGTTACGGACGATTTCTGCTTGACGCATGACTTTGGGCCGCAAAAGGCGTTGGGACGGGGGCATGATACCATTTCGCCCTCGTTTAGGCTTTCCGTGAAATTCCCATGAGTCGCTTCTGGAGCAAGGTTGTCGGCACCCTCACCCCCTACGTGCCGGGAGAGCAGCCGAAGGTCGCCAACCTGATCAAGCTCAACACCAACGAGAACCCCTACCCGCCCTCGCCTCAAGTGCTGGCTGCCCTAGCCGCCGAGCAAGGCGGCGACGCCTGCCGCCTGCGGCTCTACCCGGACCCCAATGCCGACCTCCTCAAGTCCGCCATTGCCCGGCGCCACGGGCTGGCCGCCGAGGAAGTCTTTGTCGGCAACGGCTCCGACGAAGTGCTGGCACACGCCTTCCAAGCCCTGCTCAAGCACGAGCGCCCCATCCTTTTCCCGGACATCAGCTATAGCTTCTACCCGGTGTATTGCGGTCTCTATGGCGTTGCCTACGAAACCGTTCCCCTGGCCGAAGATTTCTCCCTGCGGGCAACGGATTACGCCAGACCGAACGGCGGCGTCATCTTTCCCAATCCCAACGCCCCCACCGGACGCGCCCTGGCCCTGCACGAAGTCGAAGCCATCGTCGCCGCCAATCCGGACAGCGTGGTGGTGGTCGACGAAGCCTATATCGACTTCGGCGGCGAAACAGCCATTCCGCTGGTCAAGCGCCACCCCAACCTGCTGGTCGTGCACACCTTCTCCAAATCCCGTTCCCTGGCCGGCCTGCGGGTCGGCTTCGCGGTCGGCCACGCCGATTTGATCGAAGCCCTGGAGCGGGTCAAGAACAGCTTCAATTCCTACCCGCTGGACCGGCTGGCGATCGCCGGTGCGGTCGCCGCCTTCGAGGATCGCGAGTATTTCGAGCAGACCTGCAAGGCCGTCATCGCTACCCGCGAAAAGCTGGTCGGCGAACTGCGGGCTCTCGGTTTCGAGGTGCTGCCCTCGGCCGCAAACTTCATCTTCACCCGCCACCCGCAGCGCGACGCCGCCGCCCTGGCCCAGGCGCTAAGGGAGCGCAACATCATCGTCCGCCACTTCAAGCTGCCGCGCATCGACCAGTTCCTGCGCATCACCATCGGCACCGACGCGGAATGCGCCGCCCTGACCGCCGCCCTGCGGGAAATCCTCGCCTGAACCATGGCCACCTCGGAAATCCGCTGGCTCCGCCCGGACGGCTCGGTGGTTTCCTGCACCGAGAAAATCAAGGTGCTCAACGAAAACCTGGCAGAACTGCGGCAAATGGCCCAGGACGCCTTCGAGGACGCCCTGCTCCTGGAATGCGACGAGACGCAGATTCGGGCGGTATTTCAGGAATTGATCACCGGACTGGAGAATCCATACGGAAAGGATTGAGTTGGGGTTGGATCCTGTGGTGGTGTGACTACAGGATGGCAAACGACCGAAAGCAGTCTCTCACCACACAGGAAAGCTGACTTTCAACGTACAAAGTAAATGGCGTGCCAGTTGTGGCACGTCCAAGCGCCTGAAAGGCGTGGTTTGACTGATGGGTTAGCCATCATTCTGGTTTCCCTTTCGGGGAGGAGCGAGACTGCTCAATAGGTTCCAACTTTACTGGTACATAAACGCGAGGGAGTGCACATATACCTTCGTGCGGGAGAGTGTCACAGCAAGTCTGAATGGGAACTACCACTCTGTTCTTACGGCCTTCCCATAGTGCTTGGCACACGATTTCTGCTTTCTGTGGCAGAAAAACTGAAACCTCGAAATCAATTGGAAATCTTTCACGCAACCATGTCGGGTCAATTGCTTTGTCATAAACATGCGGAACCAGTTCTATTGAACGAGTCTGTATCCCCATTAGCGTTCCTTCGATATCGTGAACATTCACGGTTTCTTGTCGGAACTGGCGTTCATGGAAAGTGACGCTTTTACAGCTTGTGATATCCACGGTTAATTTGAGGCTGTGGACCGGTGAACATGCTGCGTAGGCATAGAGTGAATTCAAACCAATCGCACCGAGGATCGTAAGAGCTGCGAGCTTCATAAGGAGGGCTAACAGTTATTAAATGAACCCGCTGGGCCCGTATATGAATTGATATCGCTGCACGACTTGCATCCCCTGAATCCCTTGTCCTGCCTAAAAGCCCCCATCGTCGTGTCGGTATAATAACTCCAATATACCGACACAGGTAGGCAACCTTGAACGTCTGCTATCGGCCAAAAACCTCGATGGCCGCTTCTGACCGAAACCCGCCAATCACCTCAAACCCCCCCCAGCAACCCCAGCCCCGCTCCCACCCCGATCAGCCACAGCGGATGCAGTTTCAGCCGCAGGTTAATCGCCAGGGTAGCGGCGACCAGCAGCCATGCTCCCCAGCCGAAGTCCGCAGCTTGGGCGATCAGGGTGGCGCCGGAGAAGATGAGGCCGACGGCCAGCGGCGCCACGCCGAGGCTGACCGCCTTTTGCCAGCGCTTGCCGGAGAAGCTTTCCCAGCGGTCGATGAGCAGGTAGATCAGTACGCTCATGGGCAGACACATGGCCAGGGTGGTGGCGAAGGCGCCGGGCAGGCCGGCGATTTCCCAGCCGATGAGGGTCACCACCAGCACATTCGGCCCCGGCGCTGCCTGGGCGATGGCGTAGAGGTGGGTGAAGGTGGCGTCGTCCAGCCAGTGGTGATTTTCCACCACCACCCGCTGCATTTCCGGCAGCAGGGCGGTAGCGCCGCCGAAAGCGACGCAGGCAAGCAAGGCGAATTCGAGGAAGAGCTGGAGGGCGATCATGGGCGCCCCAGCTTCCAGTAGGCGACGCCGCCGGAGAGCAGCAGCCCGGCAAGCATGACGACGGGCATCGGCCAGCGCAGGAAGGCGATGGCGGCGACAGTAAGGGCGGTAAACGGCAAGAAGTAGGGTTTGTCCTTGATGGCCAGCCCCATACGCCAGGCCATGGCGAAAAGCAGGCCGCAGCCGACGGCGGCGATGCCGCGCAACATGCCCTGGGCCAGGGGCAGGCTGCCGTAACGGTCGTAGAGCAGGGCAAGCAGGAGGACGATGGCGAAGGGCCCGGCCAGCAGGCCGACCGGGGCGACGATGGCGCCGGCCAGCCCGGCGTGGCGCTTGCCGACCAGCACCGCCAGATTGACCACATTGGGCCCCGGCAGGAACTGGCAGAGGCCCAGCTGGCGATTGAATTCCTCGGCGCTCATCCAGCACCGCTCGTCCACCAGCATGCGCCGGGCGAAGGGCAGGACGCCGCCGAAACCGGAGAGGCCGACCGAGGAAAAACCGAGAAACAGCGCCTTGAGATCAGGCGCCGGTCCTCCTTCCCCGATGGTCATCAGGATTCCAGGCGGTATTCCGCCGACCGGGCGTGCGCCGGCAGTCCTTCGCCGTGGGCCAGAGTGGAAGCGATACGGCCCAGTGTCTGGGCGCCGGCCCTGGACACCTTGATCAGGCTGGTCCGCTTCTGGAAGTCATAGACGCCCAGCGGCGAGGAAAATCGCGCGCTGCGCGAGGTGGGCAGCACGTGGTTCGGCCCGGCGCAGTAATCGCCCAGGGATTCCGAGGTGTAATGACCGATGAAAATGGCCCCGGCGTGGTGGATTTTTTCCACCCAGGGGTCGGGGTCGGCCAGGGACAACTCCAGATGTTCCGGCGCCACGCGGTTGGCAATGGCGCAGGCTTCCTCCAGGTCGCGCACCTGGATCAGAGCGCCACGGTCGGTCAGGGACTGACGGATGACCGCCTGGCGCGGCATGGTCGGCAGCAGTCTGTCGATACTGGCCTGCACGCGGTCGATGTAGGCGGCGTCGGTGCACACCAGGATGGATTGGGCCAGCTCGTCGTGCTCGGCCTGAGAAAAGAGGTCCATCGCCACCCAGTCGGGGTCGCTGCTGCCGTCGGCCACCACCAGGATTTCCGACGGGCCGGCCACCATGTCGATACCGACGATGCCGAAGACCCGGCGCTTGGCGCAGGCGACATAGGCATTGCCGGGGCCGACGATCTTGTCCACCTGCGGCACGGTTTGCGTACCGTAGGCCAGGGCGCCCACCGCCTGGGCACCGCCCAGGGTGAACACGCGGTCCACGCCGGCCAGGCAGGCGGCGGCGAGGACCAGGGCGTTATGCTCGCCGCCCGGCGTCGGCACCACCATGATCAGTTCCTTGACCCCGGCCACCTTGGCCGGAATGGCGTTCATCAGCACGGAGGAAGGATAGGCCGCCTTGCCGCCGGGCACGTAGAGGCCCACCCGGTCGAGGGGGGTGATCATCTGGCCGAGCTGGGTGCCGTCGGCCTCCGAGTACTTCCAGCCTTCCAGCTTCTGCCGCTCGTGGTAGATACGAACACGGTGGGCGGCGGCTTCGAGGGCCTGGCGCTGCTCCGCCGGCAAGCCATCCAGGGCGCCTTGCAACTCGCTGCGGGAAAGTTCCAGCTCGGCCATGCCGGTTGCCGCGAGACGGTCAAAACGGTTGGTGTACTCCACCACCGCCGCATCACCCCGCGCCTTGACGTCGGCCAGGATGGCGGAAACGGTACGGTCAATGCTGTCATCCTGCGCCGTTTCAAAGGCCAGCAGGGCATCCAGACGCTGCTTGAAATCGGCGTCGACCGAGTTGAGGCGCTTGATATTGAGCATCCTATTTCTCCACCGCCCGGGCAAAAGCATCGATTATCGGTTGCAGGGTTTCCCGCTTGACCTTGAGGGAAGCCTGATTGACCACCAGCCGGCTGGAAATGGCCATGATATCTTCCACCGCCACCAGGTTGTTGGCTTTCAAGGTGCCGCCGGTGGACACCAGATCGACAATGGCATCCGCCAGTCCGGCCAGGGGCGCCAGCTCCATGGAACCGTAAAGTTTGATGAGGTCCACGTGGACCCCTTTGGCAGCAAAGTGTTCCCGCGCCGTCTTGATGTACTTGCTGGCCACCTTGAGGCGGGCGCCCTGGCGCACGGCGTTGGCGTAATCAAACCCGGCGGGAACTGCCACCATCATGCGGCACTTGGCAATATTGAGATCGAGCGGCGCATACAGGCCTTCGCCCCCGTGCTCGATGAGGACATCCTTGCCGGCCACGCCGATATCGGCCGCGCCGTACTGGACGTAGGTCGGCACGTCGGTGGCGCGCACGATGACAACCCGCACCTCCGGCCGGTTGGTGCCGATGATCAGCTTGCGCGAGGTTTCCGGGTTTTCACTGGGAACGATGCCGGCAGCCGCCAGCAGCGGCAGGGTTTCGTCAAAGATGCGGCCCTTCGAGAGGGCAATGGTGATGGTGGTCACGGAGAACAGCCTGCGGATAAAACCGGCATTTTACCGCAAGGCCGCCCCTCCCCTACAGGTAGCCGAGATAGCGAGGCAACCAGAGGGCCAGTTCGGGGACAAAGGTGACCAGGAACATGGTTCCCGCCATCGCCGCCACCATCCACAACACCCAGGGAACGGTCGATTCCATGGAAACTCCGGCCATGCGGCAGGTCACCATGAGATTGACGCCAAGGGGCGGATGAAACTGGCCAAGGGCCATGTTCATGGTGATCACCACGCCAAACCACACCAGATCCCAGTTGAAATGAATGGCGATGGGTACCAGCAGGGGCAGAAAAATAAAGTAGATGGAGATGGCATCGAGGAACATGCCGGCAATCAGCAGCAGCAACTGGATGCTGAGCAGCATGGCCACTTCGGAAAGCCCCGTCCCGAGCAGCGCCCTGGCGAGATGGTCAAAGGTGCCGAGGGTATTGCTGGCCCAGGCAAAAACGCTGGCCAGAGCCACCACGGTCAGAATAATGGAAGAGATTTCCGCCGACTCGACGAGCACATTGTAGACATCCCGCCAGGTAAGCGTCCGGTAGATCACCATGCCCACCACCAGGCCGTAGAAAACGGCCACTACCGCCGCTTCGGTGGGGGTGAAGAAACCGCTGCGCATACCGCCGAGGATCACCACCGGCGCCATCAGCCCCCAGCCGGCAGCCTTCAGACTGGCCCAGAACGGGGGGCGGGGTTCGGTCCGATCCGCTTCAAAGTTGTTGCGAACCGACAGCCACCAGGCCACCAGTATCAGGGTCAGTCCGGAGAGGATGCCGGGAATCATGCCCGCCGCAAACAGGGCAGGTACGGACGCCTGGGGAACCAGCAGACTGTAGATGACGAAAGCAATGGACGGGGGAATGAGGATATCGGTGGAACCCGCCGCTGCAATCACCCCGGCGGTAAAGGCGCGGGGATAGCCGGCCTTGACCATGGAAGGCAGCATCACCGCCCCCACCGCCGCCGAATCAGCCGGCCCGGAGCCGGAAATGCCGCCCAGGATCATCGCCACCAGAATCGCCACAATCGCCAGGCTGCCCCGTCTTTGCCCGACCAGGGCAGACGCAAAGCGGACGATGCTTGCCGCCACGCCGGCCCGTTCAAAAATCAGGCCGGCAATGACAAAAACCGGAATCGCCATCAGCGGATATTTGGCAATGCCGGTATAGACATTGGTCGGCAGGGACAACATGCCCATGCCCGTTGCGGCGACGACTGCCGTGCCGGCGAGGCCCATGGCCACGGCCAGGGGCACGCCGGACAGCATGAGCAAGGTAAATATGCCGAAAAGCAGCCCATCCATCAACGCAGCCCCCGCCACAGCAGATTGAACAGCCGCAAGACGATCACCACGGACAGCACCGGCAGCCAGAGGGTATAGATCCACTGGGGAATACCCAGGGAGGGGGACGTCACTTCAAAACGGTAGTCATCCCAGGCCATGCGTGTTCCGTACCAGGCCAGCAGGCCGAACATGAGCAGGGAGGCTCCCATGGCCAGGCGGTAGGCGGCCTGGCGCAAGCGGGGTTTGCGGTCGACAAAATAGGTAATGGCAATGTGATGATTGGTGGCAAAAGCGTGGGAAGCCCCAATCAAGGTCATGATCACCATGAGCACCACCGAAACCTCTTCGGTGAAGGCAAAGGAGAAGTCGGTGAAATAGCGCACCAGCACATTGACCATGGTCAGCACGCAGAGCGCGCCCATGGACAGCGCCATGAGAACGCGCTCGATGCCGCCCAGGGTCAGCTTGCCGCCGCCTTCGCCAGCGGCCTTGGTTTGATCATTCACCGGCAGTCCTCAACGTTTGGCAATGGCCGACTCCGCCTTCTTGACCAGATCGCCGCCGATATTTTTCGCCCACTTGTCGTACACCGGCCGCGTGGCCTGAACAAAGGCTGCCCGCTGCTCACTGTTCAAGGTGGTGACGGTGACACCGGAAGCCTCAATCTGCTTGAGGACGGAGTGGTCATTGCCGGCAATGCCGCTGCGCGCTTTGTCCACATTCTCCTTGCCGGCCTGGAGAGCGGCCTGACGCACGGCTTCCCGGTCCGCCGCACTCCAGTTTGCCCAGACCTCCTTATTGACCACGAAAATAAGGGGATCAGCGACGTAATGCCAGAGGGTGAGGTATTTCTGCCCGACAGTCGGCAGCTTGGCGGCAACAAAGACCGAGAGGGGGTTCTCCTGTCCGTCCACGGCGCCGGACGCCAGGGCCGGCTGAGCATCGGCCCAGCTCATCTGGGTCGGATTGGCACCGAGCGCGGTAAAGGTCTCGTTGAAGAGGGGCGACCCCACCACCCGGAACTTCAGGCCTTTGATGTCCGCCGGCGTCACGACCGGACGCTTGGAGTTGGACATTTCCCGGAAGCCGTTCTCCCCCCAGGCCAGGGGCACCACTTCACGTCTTTCAATAATGGTGAACAGCTCCTTGCCGACCCCTCCCTGTGTCAGGGCGTCAATCGCCTTGTAGTCCGGCATCAGGAAGGGCAGGGAAAAAAGATTGAGTTCCTTGACCTGGGGCGACCAGTTGATGGTCGAACCGATGGCGAGGTCGATGACTCCCTGGCGGATGGCGGTAAACTCCCGAGTCTGATCGCCGCCGACCAGAGAGGTGCCGGGATAGAGCTTGATGGTGATGCGGCCCTGAGTCTTCTCCTTGACCAGCTCGGCCCAGCGTTCGCCGGCCTGGCCCCAGGGAAAAGCCGTGTTGAGCACCGTGGACAGCCGGTATTCGGCTTTGTAACTGTCGGCATGAAGCAGGCCGGAGGTCAGCATGCTTGCCGCCGCAGCGGCCATCACGAAAGTTCTGCGCAGCATTTATGTCTCCTGTTGTCGGGGGGATGGCGCATTATCACCGTGCCTACCGGGGCATGCAACGGAAAGTGCCGTTAGAATATTCCCATGAGTGCCATTCTCTACGCCCTGGCCGCCAACGCCGGCATCGCCGCCTCCAAGGCCGCCGCCGCCGCTTATACCGGCTCTTCCGCCATGCTCGCCGAAGCGGTGCATAGTTCTGCCGACTGCGCCAATCAGTTGCTGCTTCTGCTCGGCATCCGCCAGGCCAAGCGCCCCCCCACGGCACAACACCCGCTGGGTTACGGCAAGGCCACTTATTTCTGGTCCTTCATGGTGGCGGTCATGCTTTTTTCCCTGGGGGGCGCCTTTTCCATTTACGAAGGGGTGCACAAACTCTCTCATCCGGAACCGGTGGAGAATCCCTGGATTGCGGTGATCGTGCTGGGTGTCGGCTTTATTCTTGAAGCCTGGTCTCTCAAGGGCTGTATCGCCGAGATCCGCGAACGCGCCGGCAACATGCCTCTCTGGCGCTACTTCAAGGAGAGCCGGGAGTCGGAACTGATTGTCGTCATGGGTGAAGACATTGCAGCGCTCCTCGGTCTGGCCATCGCCCTGGGCGCCATCGTCCTCTCGGTGCTCACCGGCAACCCGGTTTATGACGCCATCGGCAGCATTGCCGTAGGCCTGTTGCTGATCGTGGTGGCCATCGCCGTCGGCAGCCAGGTACAGAGCCTGCTGCTCGGGGAAAGTGCGGCCCCCTTCGCCGAACAGGCGATTACCGACTGGCTCCGGCAGCGAGCCGAGGTGGCCGAGTTATATAACCTGATCACCCTGCAAATGGGCAGCTACCTCTTTGTTGCCGTCAAGGCCCGCATGGCGGAAGAGGTTTCGGCCAGCACCCTGGTGGATGCCATCAACACCGTACAGGACGCCCTGAAGGCCCGGTTTCCCGACGTGCGCTGGGTTTTTTTCGAACCGGACGACAAGCGGGAAGGCGCCGAGTAAAGCAAGGGGTTTGGCCCAAGGCCGGCCTCAGGCCTTGCTTCCCGCTGCTGCAAAGGCAAAGTTTCCTTTTCCCGACTTCTTGACTTCGTACATCGCCTGGTCGGCAATGTGCCGCATTGCCTTCACATCCCCGGTATGTTCAGGATAAACGGAGATCCCCACACTCGCCCCCAGGGTAATGGAGTGGCCGGACAGAAAAAACGGTTTGCCGAGAGCGGCAACAATATTCTCGGCCACCGTGGCGGCGGCCCCGGTGTCGGGAAGGTTGCCCAGAATCACCAGAAACTCGTCGCCACCGATGCGCGCCGCAGTATCTTCTCGCCGCACCGCTCCCTGGAGCCGGTTGGCCACATCCCGCAAGACCGAATCACCGGCCTCATGACTGAATCGGTCATTGACCGCCTTGAATCCATCCAGGTCAATAAACAGCAAGGCCACTTTCTTGCCATTCCGGCCCGCACTCATGCACGCCACATGCAGGCGATCTTCCGCCAGACGCATGCTCGGCAAGCCGGTGAGAAAATCATGGGTGGCCATTTTTTCCAATTCATTGCGCTGCGCTTCGATCTCCTTGAGAGCTGTTTCAGCCGCATCGAGCAAGGCATTGGCACTATGCGACAGCCAGCCGATCTGGTCCTTGGCATTTCGCTCATCCACCGCGACCCGCTGGCCGCCTCCCGGACGGATGATCTGCATGTCCAGGGCCAGGCGAGTGATCGGCTTGATCACCAGCAGGCGAACAACCAGAACGATAATCAGCGTGGTGATCAGCACTTGCAGCAGCATGACCATTACCTGAAAGCGGGCCGCCTCGGTAGCCGCCGCCCCGACCTCTTCTTCATTCCGTACAACAACCAGGCTCCCGACCGGTTCGATACGATCCACCGGAGAAAACAGGGGATAGGTTTTTCCCGCCCGGAAGTCGAAGGGCTTTCCGGAACTCCTTTCAGCCCGAAAGCCATCCGACGATTCAATCCGTACCCCCTGGATGGTGGGATTGGATAACAGGCCGTTCAGCACACCGTCGGCGATTTCAGCATTCCCGGTAAACGCGGCGATATCGGCCTGCGCCTGCATCGTCTGCACCAGTTGCTGCTGCAGGGTATCCGCCAGTTCAAGCTGGTACTGGTAGGCCCGGCTGTAAATATACATGCCGGCAAGCACTGAAAAAGCGAGCAGGCAAAACCCCACCA
The DNA here is from genome assembly GCA_964536245.1 of uncultured Rhodocyclaceae bacterium. GTDB lineage: Bacteria > Pseudomonadota > Gammaproteobacteria > Burkholderiales > Rhodocyclaceae > CAZHVZ01. The sequence continues at coordinate 44,504 of CAZHVZ010000007.1, read as the reverse complement.
CCACAGCCAGTCTTAACTCCAGACGACGAAAGATGATGCCTGTCTTCATGCGATCACGATCCGGATAATCATTCCTTGAGGCGAAGCACAACCTTGACTGAATTGTTCAGATAAGCCGCATCCACGTAGCCGATGGCAGCGGGATTGCGGCTGACCACCTCGATCACCGCCTGGCTGTCGGCCAACCCCTGGGGGGGCAGAACCTCGCCGCTGAAACGCAAGCGCGCCCAATAGGCATTCAGGTGGTTGAGACTCATGCCGTTCAAGGAGCGAAAAAACGCTTCCCGCAGGGGACTGGCGACAGTGTGCTCATAAACCACTGCCGAAATACGCTGCCCCGGAACGTTATAACTGCGCGCCCGGCCAAGATACAGATCGGAGACTTCCCGCTGCGTCATGCTGGAAACGGGATTGTCGGGATGGACGACCACCGCGATGTCCGCCAGTACAGCCATCGGCCAGGCCAGACAGAACAGGCAGAGAAGACGGGACAGAATGCGCTGGATTCTCATCGTCAGAAAACGAAATCCAGCGTTGCCGAAAGCTGGTGCACCCGGCTGCTTTGGTCATTGAGTCCCAGATCCCGCCACCACAGGCCATAGCCGGAGGGTTTGACCTTGCTGTTGTCCCACTGCACCTTGAGCGCTGCCCGCTGACTGAAATCCCAGCGGGTGCCAAGAGAAAAGGTAGCCTGCTCCATTCGCGTCGAGTTCATGGTGAACAGTGCCGGGTCACGCAATGGCCCGTTATAGCCGCCCCAATTGTTGGCCGCCGTCCGCAAATTGTTGCCGGGGCGGGAGGTGCTCGCCATCAGGAAGGGCGTCCACTCGCCAAAACGGCGCCCCAGGCTGGCATAGGCCATACGCCCGTGAGGCAGAATGGCCGCAGTCGAGGTGGTGTAGCCGGCCTCGGCCTGGGCCAGCCAGACGCCGTCATCATAGACCGCCCCGACGGTGCTGTAGGTAACCCGGGCGCCCTTGAAGGATAGGTTCCGGCGCAGATCCGCCGCTTCGCCGCCGATCGCAGCGGGAGCCATGGCGGCAACCGAATCCAGCCCGTCCAACAAGGGGGCCAGACTGGGAACATCGTTGCCTACCCGGAATTGGGAATAGGCCGCTTTCAGCCGCCAGCTTCCGGCTTGCCGGGTGAGGGAAGCCCCGAACAGATCCTTGGTCCGGAAATGCGTACCGCTTCCCATCGGTACCTGGAAGTCGCTCTGGCCTGCCTGAATCTTGAGACGCCAACGCGCCTCATCGCTATGGAAGGCGTAACCGGCGTCAACGCCATTGACGGAGAAAATGGGGATCCAGCCATAAAACTCCACCGGCGGGCGAACCCAGGTATAGGCATAACCGACGTTGCGGTAGTCGGCCATCAGGAAGGCATCGTAATTGATGCGCCCGACACGGATATCCAGCTCGGACGTCGGTCTGAATGCCACATAGGCCAACTCGGTGGCGCTGTCCGGACCGGCCTTGAACTGGTCCCGCAAAACAAACTGCCCGACCAGATCGATGGTTGGGCTGACACCATATTCCACTTGCACGCCAAGGCGGGAATCCACCCGCCAGTTTGCCCCCGTGGCATAACCATTTTTCGGGAACTGGCTGATGTCGCGGGCGACCGCCATATCCGGGCGATTGTCGGCAACATGGCCGAGGGTCCCGAAACCGCCCAGCTGGAAACCCTCCGCTGCGGTGACGGGGACATGGGCAACGGCCAGAGCGGCAAAACACAGCAACGTCTTCGAGACGCCTGAAAAACCGGCAAAACAATCTTCAGCCACCGCTCCCCCTTCCATCACGCCCCCATTGCCAGCGCTCAGTGCGCCCGACCGGCCCGGCAGACTGATGATAAAAGATGTGCTGGGCGAACTCTACCAAAACGACTAGCTAGCCGATATCGGACATGCGAAGCGCAAGCTTAGTGAACTCGTTTGACACAGGCTCCCAGTCTGGCAAGCTTTTCCTCGATCCGCTCGTAACCGCGATCAAGGTGATAAATCCGCTCGATCAATGTCTCCCCCTGAGCCACCAGACCGGCAATGACCAGCGATGCCGAGGCACGCAGATCGGTCGCCATGACGGTGGCGCCTTCGAGATGGGAAACCCCCCGGACCAGGGCATTATTGCCGTCAATCTGGATATCGGCACCGAGGCGCATGAGTTCAACGGCATGCATGAAGCGGTTTTCAAAAATGGTTTCGCGGATGGTGGCGACCCCTTCGGCGACCGCATTGATGGCCATGAACTGGGCCTGCATATCGGTGGGAAAAGCGGGATAAGGAGCCGTGCGCAGACTGACCGCCTTGAGTCGGGCCGGCGCCTTGATACGGATCGCATCCCGTTCGCTGACAATGTCGCAACCGGCATCGAGCAGCTTGTCCACCACCGTATCGAGGGTGGCCGAAGAGGTGCGGGTGAGGCGGATATTGCCGCCGGTGGCAGCGGCAGCACAGAGGTAGGTGCCTGTTTCAATCCGGTCCGGCATGATCGAATGGTGGGCGCGGTGC
>CAZHVZ010000007.1:33427-41982 GCA_964536245.1 uncultured Rhodocyclaceae bacterium | reverse complement strand
TGTCTACGCCCTGAATCCGGATGATGTCGGTGCCGGCTCCGGAAATGCGGGCACCCATGCTGATCAGGCAATTGGCCAGATCAACCACTTCCGGCTCACGGGCGGCATTTTCAATGATCGTTTCACCGTCGGCCAGGCAGGCCGCCATCATCAGGTTTTCCGTGCCGGTCACCGTCACCATGTCGGTACAGATGCGGGCGCCCTTGAGGCGGCTGGCCTTGGCATGGACGTAGCCATGCTCGACCTTGACCTCGGCCCCCATGGCCTGCAAGCCCTTGATGTGTTGATCGACGGGCCGGGCGCCGATGGCGCAACCGCCGGGCAGCGAAACCCGCGCCTCGCCGCAGCGTGCCACCAGCGGACCGAGAACGAGAATGGAAGCGCGCATGGTTTTGACCATGTCGTAGGAAGCGAGGGGGCTGCTCAGGCCGCCGCCTTCCAGTATCAGCCCGTCGGCCCCTTCCATGGTGACACCGACCCCCATCTCCGCCAGCAGGCGCAGCATGGTGGAAATGTCGTTGAGGTGCGGCACATTGGACAATTGCAGGGGCTCGGCGGTGAGCAGGGAAGCGCAGAGAATGGGCAGTGCCGCATTCTTGGCACCGGAAATGGCGACTTCGCCGGAAAGCGGCGTACCACCTTGAATCAATAGCTTATCCACGTTGGGAACTCCATTCTTCCGGGGTCAGGGTCTTGAACGAGAGGGCATGCAGTTCGCCGCTGTCGAGCTTCGCCTTGAGGGTCTGGTAAACACGCTGCTGGCGCTGCACACGGGTCATTCCGGCAAATTCCGGGCTGACCACCAGGGCTTGAAAATGCTGGCCATCGCCGTCCAGCTCAAGATGGTCACAGGGCATGCCGGCGAGGATCAGTTGCCGGATTTGTTCAGGGTGCATCATGTCGGGTTTCTCACTCGGTTTCGTAGTTAGTTGCGCAACTTCCAGCCCCGTTTGAGCAGGCCCAGGGTCAGCGAGGACACCGCCAACAGGCAGGCAAAGGCCACCAGCAGGCTGTTTTCCGGCGGCACGTCGGAAACGCCGAAGAAGCCGAAGCGGAAGCCGTCGATCAGGTAGAAGACAGGATTGTAATGGGACACCTGCTGCCAGAAGTAAGGCAGCGAATGGATGGAATAAAAGACGCCGGACAACATGGTCAGGGGCATGATGAGAAAATTCTGGAAAGCCGCCAACTGATCGAATTTCTCGGCCCAAATACCGGCAATGACCCCGAGAGCGCCAAGCATGGCGCCGCCGCACAGGGCAAAGGCAATGATCCACCAGGGTGCGACCACCTGGAGTGAGGTAAACCACAGGGTCGCAACCAGGACGCCGAGACCAACCACCAAGCCTCGCACCGTGGCAGCCAGGACGTAGGCGGCAAAAAAAGCGCTGTGGGAAATGGGCGGCAAAAGAACAAAAACAATGGAACCGGTCACCTTGGATTGAATCAGGCTGGAAGAGGAGTTGGCAAAAGCGTTTTGCAGCACCTGCATCATGACCAGGCCGGGCACCAGGAAGGCAAGGTAGCGGACTCCGTGCACCTGAACGTGTTCGTCCAGCACATGGCCGAAAATGAGCAGATAGAGCAAGGCCGTCAGCACCGGCGCCGCGACGGTCTGAAAACCGACCTTCCAGAAACGCAGCACTTCCTTGTGGAACAGTGTCCAGAAACCGATCATTGGTGCATCACCTTGACGAAAACATCCTCCAGCGTCGCGCCGGGGTGGGCCGCCATCAGCTTTGCTGTCTCTTCCAGAGCCACCACCCGCCCCTGTTTCATGAGGGCCAGGCGACCGCACAGGGCTTCGGCCTCTTCCAGATAGTGGGTGGTCAAAATGATGGTGTGTCCTTCCCCGTTCAGGCGCCGGACAAATTGCCACAAACCCTGGCGCAGTTCGACATCAACCCCGGCGGTCGGTTCATCAAGGACAATGACCGGCGGCTTGTGTACCAGCGCCTGGGCAACCAAAACCCGCCGCTTCATGCCGCCGGACAGGCGCCGCATGTTGACTTCGGCCTTGGCGGTGAGATCAAGGTTATCGAGAATCTCGTCAATCCAGTCATCATTGTTGCGAATACCGAAGTAGCCGGACTGGATACGCAGGGTTTCCCGTACCGAAAAGAAGGGATCGAAAACCAGTTCCTGCGGCACCACGCCGAGCAGGCGGCGAGCCTCGCGGTAATCGGCCACCACGTCCCGGCCAAGCACGGTCAAGCGGCCGGAATCGGGGCGAACCAGCCCGGCCAGGCAGGAAATTAAGGTGGTTTTCCCGGCACCATTGGGGCCGAGCAAGCCGAAAAATTCTCCCTCGGCAATTTCCAGTGAGACTCCGGACAAAGCCTTGAGAGCACCAAAATGCTTGACCACATCAACGATGGAAACGGCAACCGCCATGGCGTCAGCCTCCGCTCAGACGAGCGGAAGCAACTCGGAGATGCCGTAAAGGTCTGCCAGGGAACGAAGACCGGTCGGTGCATTGGTGAAGGAAAGCTGAATCCCCTGCAACTGGGCGGCGCGAAGCCAGCCGAGCATGACCGCCAGGGCGGAGGAATCGGCCTCGGTGACCGCAGAAAAATCAACCGTTTCCGCCGTACCCTTGAAAGCAGAACGGCCTGCGTCAAGCAGGCCGCGCGCATTGGCCATGACCATCGGCACGCTTACGCGCAGATGGCCGGCCGTCCGTTCGATCATTTCTTTTCCGCCTTGGCTTCCAGAGACTTGTTCTTGTTGGCTACCGACTGGATCAGACCGTCGATGCCACCGTTGCGAATTTCCTGAGCGAAGCTGTCGCGATAATTGGTCACCAGGCTGATACCGGCCACCACCACGTCATAAACCTTCCAGCCGCTCTCCATTTTCTCCAGGCTGTAATCAAGATGCACTGCCTGGCTGCCCGGTTGCAGGATTTCGGTATGCACGACAACATCCGCCTCGCCATTCATCTTGAACGGTTTGTAGACCACCCTCTGATTCTTGTAGGCCGTCAGAGAATTGGAGTAGGTGCGCACCATCAGGGTCTTGAATTCGGCAGTCAATTGCTGCTGCTGCTGGGGCGTGGCCTTTCGCCACTCCTTGCCCACCGCCAGAGCCGTCATGTGCTGGAAGTTGAAATTGGGCAACACCTTGGTTTCGACCAGATCAATGACTTTTCTGGTGTTACCGCCCTGAATATCCTTGTCATTGCGGACAATTTCCAGAACCTCATCGGTTACCCGCTTGACCAACGCATCCGGCGCCTCCTGGGCGGAAGCGGAAGCCGCGAAAAAAATGGCAAACAACAGGGAAAAAACTTGTTTCATGCAATCAATAATCCAGGTAATCAATCTTCACGTTTCGGCGGATTGCCATCGTAAATCTGGCTGCGTCGGCGTTGCAGATAGGCGTCGCGCACATAGGCGTATTTGTCGAGAGCGGCTTCTTCCACCACCTTGTCGGCTGGCAGCAGGCTGGCGCGAACGTCCACGAAGCGCAGCGCGACGGTGCTGTTGCGCTCGGCAATCGGACGAATGCGCCAGACCGGGTCGATCGTGGTATCCACCAGCCAGCCGCCGGTATCGCGCAGAGTGCGCGGCCCGATAACCGGCCAGAAGAGATAGCCCCCGTCCCCCATCCCCCAGACGGCCAGGGTCTGGCCAAAGTCCTCGTCATGCTTTTCCAGGCCAAGCTCGCTGGCCACATCAAACAGCCCGAGAATACCGACCGTGGAATTGACCAGCAAGCGGCCGATATCCGATGCGCCATGACCAACCTTGCCTTGCAGACCGTTGTTTACGCCGATCCAGAGATCACCGACGTTACCGAAGAAGTTACCGACTCCGGCCTTGACCGGCAGGGGCGCAACAACGTCATAGCCCTTGGCCAGCGGCTTGGCGATGACCGTATCAATGCCCTCATTGACCGAGTACATGGCTCGATTGAACCCCTCGTAGGGGTCTTTCGGGTTATTGGCCGTGGTCGCACACCCCGTCAGCAAGGCCGCTAAGCCGCAGGCCGACAGGACGGCCCGGAACCCCTTGGAGACATTCATTCTGATCTTCATTTATTTTCCTGCCCTTCCGCCGCCTTGTTGAAGAGGAACTGGCTAATCAATTTTTCCATGACCACCGCCGATTGTGTTTTGGCGATGGTATCGCCGGCATTCAGCAACTTTTCCTCACCACCGACATCCAGCCCGACATATTGCTCACCCAGCAAGCCCGACGTGTAAATCGACGCAAAAGTGTCCTTCGGGAAACGGAACCGGCCATCGACTTTCATCGATACCACGCACTTTCAGGCCGCCGATGTTATCAAATTTGGCATGTAAATCATAACTCTCGACCATATGCCCCGACGACAAATTTCCCACCTTGAGGGACAAAAACAACAAGGCCACGATGCCAATGGAAACAAAAACGCCAACCCAGAGGTCGAGCACGGAACGGTTCATGAAGTGCCCCTGAACATAAAGGAAGTCAGTACGAAATCGAGCGCCAGGATGGCCAGCGCAGCGGTCACCACAGTGCGGGTAATGGCCCGCGAGACACCTTCGGCGGTGGGCACCGAATCGTAGCCTTCAAAAACGGCAATCCAGGAAACGGCAATGCCGAAGACAAAGCTTTTCACCACACCATTCCAGATGTCGTAACGAAAATCCACCGAGGCCTGCATTTGTGACCAGAAGGCGCCATCATCGACACCGATCAGCACGACGCCGATCAGCCAGCCGCCAAGAATCCCCATGGCCGAAAAAAGTGCTGCCAGCAGAGGCATGGCGATGACGCCCCCCCAAAAGCGCGGAGCGACCACCCGGGCAATCGGATTGACCGCCATCATGTCCATCGCCTTCAATTGCTCGGTGGCTTTCATCAGCCCGATCTCCGCCGTGATTGACGAGCCGGCTCGCGAGGCAAAGAGCAGGGCGGCCACCACCGGCCCGAGTTCCCGGGTCAGGGAAAGGGCAACCAGAATGCCGAGAGCCTCGGTCGAGCCATAGCGCTGCAAGGTTTCGTAACCCTGCAAGCCAAGCACCATGCCGACGAAAAGCCCCGATACGGAAATGATCAGCAGCGACAGCACGCCGCTCATGAAGACTTCACGCAAGGTGAGATGCAGGCGGCGGAAGGAAGCGCCGGAAAGCATCAGGATGGCCAGCAAGAAACGAACGGAGAAGCCGAAGCGCCAAATCCGCTCGATGGATGCATGACCAATGCGACGGATCACATCAAGCACCGTGCTCCCGCGCCTCCCTCACCCGAAACTCCTCCGCCGCTTCCGGAGCGGGGTAGTCAAAATGGACCGGGCCGTCCACTTCAGCATAGACAAACTGATGCACATAGGGATCTTTGGAGGCACGGATCTGATCCGGAGTTCCCTCGGCAACGACCTGTCCATTTGACACAAAATAGATGTAATCGACCATCAGCAGGGATTCCTGCACATCGTGGGTGACCATGATGGAGGTTGCCCCCAAGGCATCGTTGAGCCGGCGAATCAATTGCCCGATCACCCCAAGAGCCATGGGATCAAGCCCGGCGAACGGCTCGTCGTACATGATCAGCATGGGATCAAGGGCGACCGCGCGGGCCAGGGCCACCCGCCGCGACATGCCGCCGGACAACTCGCCGGGCATCAACCGGTGGGCGCCACGCAGGCCAACCGCCTCCAGCTTCATCAAGACCAGATCGCGAATCATCTCCTCCGACAGATCGGTATGCTCCCGCAAGGGAAAGGCGACATTGTCGAATACCGAAACATCGGTAAACAGGGCTCCGAACTGGAACAGCATGCCCATGCGGCGGCGCAGGGCGTATAACTCGTCTTGCCGCAAATGGCCCAGGCGATGCTCGCCCAGCCGGACCTCTCCCCGGGTCGCTTTCAATTGGCCGCCGATACAACGCAGCAAGGTTGTTTTGCCACAGCCCGACCCCCCCATGATGGCTACCACCCTGCCACGGGGAATGCGCATGTTGATCCCCTGCAAGATGGGCCGGCCATCGTATTGGAAATGGAGGTCGCTGATATCGACCAGAATATCGTCGGACAAAAAAATCAACCCTGCTCAAAAAGGCTTTTGATTTTAGCAGAAGGCCTCTCTATTCCTGCGGGATAGCCAGACTATAATCCCGTGAAATATTTCCCAAGACATTGCAAATTGACAACACCCCGCCCCCTGCTGCTGCTGGTAGACGATGACCCGCTGATCGTCGAGGCTCTGGGTTTTGCACTGGCCAACGACTTCGATGTGGTGAGCAGCCCGTCCCGCGCCCATTGCCGGCAGCTCCTGCCGCAATTGCGCAAACTGCCGGACGCCGCGCTCATCGACCTCGGGCTTCCGCCCCTGCCCCACCGTCCGGACGATTGTGCTTTCCGGCCAGAACGATGAAAGCAACGCCCGCCGGGCGCGCACCCTGGGGGCGATCGATTTTCTGGCCAAACCCTGCGATCCCGGCACCTTGATCGCCCGGCTCAAGCAAGCCATCGCATTCAGCGCCCTGCCCGATACGGCGCAGCCGGCGCAGCCGGGAAATTGCGCGCTGATCGGCGACAGCCCCGCCATTCGCCTGCTGCGCCGGCAGCTCAGCCAGTACGCCGAATCTGGCTTTCCGGTGTTGATTGAAGGCGAATCCGGCAGCGGCAAGGACATCGTCGCCAGTTGCTGCCTGCATCGCCACACCCACCGGCAGGGCAGTCCGTTTCTGGCGGTCAACTGTGCCGCCATCGCTCCCTCGCTTCTCGAACCGACCCTTTTTGGCCATGCCCGGGGGGCGTTCACCGGCGCCACCAATGCCCGGGCGGGCTATTTCGAGGAAGCCGGCGACGGCACGCTATTTCTTGACGAAATCGGCGAATTGCCGGCTGACCTTCAACCCAAACTCCTGCGCGTTCTCGAAAACGGTGAGTACCAACGGGTGGGGGAAACCCGGACGCACAGCTCCAAGGCTCGCATCGTGGCGGCCACCAACCGGGATCTGAAAAACGAAGTCAAGGCGGGCCGTTTTCGGGCCGATCTTTACCACCGCCTCTCCGTATTTACGGTACGCGTCCCTCCCCTGCGGGAAATGGAGGGGGACCGGGAGCGCCTGCTTGATCATTTTCGCCATCTCTACGCCCGAGGGGCCGGATCGCCGGCCTTTTTCCTGGATGACCAGGCCATGGCGCTGTGGATTCGCTATCCGTTCCCCGGCAATGTACGGGAGCTGCGCAACATCGTCATCCGGCTGACGGCCAAATTTCCCGGCGCCCCGGTTGGCGCCGCCGATTTGCGGCGGGAACTGGACGAGGACGAACCGGAGGAGTGCGCAACAGGGAGCGGCAGCGAACCCACCGCCGCCATTGACCACGACCAGGCACTGCGTGCCGCCTCCCTGCAACTCCAGCAGCATGGCCGCATCGACCTGGACAACGCCCTGGCACTTTGGGAGCAGAGTTATATCGAAGCCGCCCTTGAGCTGACCCAGGGCAATGTCAGCGAAGCCGCCCGTCGCCTCGGCATCAACCGCACGACCCTCTATAACCGAATGCAGAGCCGTCACCGCCCATGAGCCTCTATCTGAACCATTTCGGACTGCGCGAAGCGCCATTCCGCATCACCCCTCATACCGACTTCTTTTTTTCCGGGGCCAATCGCGGACCGACCCTCGACGCCCTGATTTACGCCATTACCCGGGACGAAGGCATCGTCAAGGTGACCGGTGAAGTCGGCAGCGGCAAGACCATGCTCTGCCGCATGTTGCTGGAAAAACTGCCGGAAGAAGTGGAAACCCTCTACCTGGCCAATCCCTCCCTGTCCCGGGACGAAATCCTGGGCGCCATTGCCGATGATCTGGGCATCCCGGTTACCGGCACCAACACCCACTCCCGGATACGCGCCTTGCAGGATGCCCTGGTCGAGCGCTACGCCGCCGGCAAACGGGTGGTGATCCTGATCGACGAAGCCCATGCCATGCCTGCCGAGTCGCTGGAAGAAATCCGGCTGCTTTCCAATCTCGAGAGCAAGTGCAACAAACTCCTGCAGATCGCCCTTTTCGCCCAGCCCGAGCTGGACGAACGGCTGGCCGACAACTCCATGCGCCAGTTGCGCGAACGGATCACCCAACACTTCAGCCTGGAGCCCCTCAAACAAACCGACGTTGCCGCCTATCTCGAATTCCGTCTGCGCGCCGCCGGCTATCACGGCCCCAACCCCTTCACCGAAACAGCCGTCCGCCTCATTGCCAAAAGCTCGGAAGGCCTTTCCCGGCGCATCAACATCGTTGCCGACAAAGCTCTGCTGGCGGCCTACTCCGGAAGTCGCCACCAGGTAGATGGCGAGGAAGCCAAAACCGCCATCCGCGACGCCCGCTTCTCCGCCCTGCCTAACTCTCCCGCTCACTTTCCCCGGATGCAGGCCATGCTCGGCCTTGGTGTCGCGTTCGGCATCGCGCTGTCTTTCGCCATTTATCATTTCTGGCCGCGCAGCATCCCGCCGGAGCCGCCTTCGGCCAACAGCATCCAAGGACCGGGCGCGCAAACCGAGCCATCGCCCCCGGTGCTGCCTGCCACCACTCCGCCAGCAAAGGGAGTGGCCACGGAAT
>CAZHVZ010000007.1:32853-33417 GCA_964536245.1 uncultured Rhodocyclaceae bacterium | reverse complement strand
CGAGGTGATGGCGACCAGCGCCGCCAGGAAGATGCCGACATAGCCGGTGCCCGAGACGATGGCGGTCTGGCCGCCGGGGTCGAGCCTGGTCTTGGGCAGGACCGACGACCGCAGCGCCCCTTGCACCAGCCGCCGCCCCGCCCCCCAAACCGACCGTCAGCACGCCACCGGCACCGCCCCCCGCTGCGTCCGAGGCCGCAGCAGTGCCCGCCAGCCAGCGCTTCGGCCTGCTAACCCGGCAGCATTTATCCACCTTTGATTCCTGGCTGGCAAGCGCCCCCAACCATCACTATTTCATCCAACTGCTGGCCACCGAGGCCAGCAGCACGGCAGAAATCGAGGCATTTCTCGCTCGTGCCGACAAACTGCTCGATCCGCAACAACTCCATGCCTATCGCTCAGCGCTTTCCGGCAAGGACCGCATCGGCATCATTTACGGCCAGTACGAAAACCGCGAGGCTGCCGTCGCGGCGCACCCCGCCCAGCCCCACCGAAATAAAAAAACCCACCCCAACCCCCCCCCCGTAAGCAAACGTTAAATACACCCACCAAAAAAGCGTTTTT
>CAZHVZ010000007.1:19212-32843 GCA_964536245.1 uncultured Rhodocyclaceae bacterium | reverse complement strand
AGGTCAGCAAGCTTAAATGACAGCCACCTATCAGGCGTTTTTGTGCGTCGCCCGTGGCTGCGTGCTAAGATGGGCTCATAAAGAAGTCGCAACCCCGTATCGACGAGGCTCTGCCGAATGAATATTCGCTCTCTCAGCGCTGTAGCGCTATCGCTATTCCTCGCTGCCTGTGCCGCCCCGGTTCCCCGCGAGCCGAACAAGGGGCATTTGACCACCGACAACTTGCGTCCGGCGCCCTCGGCGGACATTCCCGCACCAGTGCAGCAGACCATGGCGCTGCCCAAACCACGCGCCGCTGCCAAGGCCGAAACGTACAGCGTGGTCGTCAACAATGTCACGGTGAAGGAACTGCTCTTCGCCCTGGCCCGCGACGCCAGGCTCAATGTGGACATCCACCCCGGCATCAGCGGCTATGTCACCCTCAACGCCATCGACCAAACCCTGCCCCAATTGCTGTCGCGCATCGCCAAGCAGGTGGACATGCGCTTCGAGCTGGACGGCCCGAACCTGGCCGTCATGCCCGACTCGCCCTTTCTCAAGCACTACAAGGTTGATTACGTGAATATGTCCCGCAATGTGACCGGGACGGTTTCCACCAACACCCAGATCGCCACCACCAGCAGCGCTGCAGGCGCCGCGTCGGCAGGCGGCACGGCTGGCAACATCTCCAATACGCGGATTGAAAATGCCTCCAAGAATCAGTTCTGGGAGTCGCTGGAAAAGAACATCAAGGACATCCTGCACGATACCGACAAAATTCTTTGGGAGAAAAACTGCTCCGATGAACAAGTCGGGCAGCGCAGCAGCAACGCCAGCAATAATGCGACCACATCAGGAATTGGCGCCATTGCAAACGCGATGGGACTCGCATCGGCAGGAAGCGGGAATCAGGTCGTTTCCGGACAAGGGGCTCAAAACCAGGAATCCCGGCAGACCAATCAACGCGCTTGCGGAACTTTCAAGGAAGCGGCTTCGGTCATCATGAGTGCTGAAAGCGGCGTCATTACGGTACGGGCCACCGGTCGTCAGCATGAAAAAATCCAGGAATTCGTCGACCGCGTTGTCAATGCCTCCCGTCGCCAGGTCATGATTGAAGCCACCATTGTCGAGGTGCAACTCGGCAACGGCTACGAGCAGGGCATCGACTGGACGCGGCTGATCGGCGCCGGAAAGTTCTCGCTCATCTCGGCAGCCGTCAATACCAGTATTTCGCCATCCATCTCCCCGTTCAAAATGACCTATGACGGGCAGACGGTGAATACCGCCATTCGCCTGCTGCAATCCTTCGGCACCGCCAAGGTTCTCTCCAGTCCGCGCCTGTCGGTGATGAACAACCAGACGGCCCTGCTCAAGGTGGTGGAAAACATCGTCTATTTCAACGTCAAGGCCGACACCACCACCACCGCCAATGTCGGGACGACGACTGCCGTCACCACCACTCCGCAGTCGGTATCGGTCGGTCTGGTGATGACGGTAACCCCCCAGGTCAGCGAAAACGACGCGGTGATTCTCAATGTCCGCCCCACCATATCGAGCATTTCCGCCTTCAAGCGCGACCCCAATCCAAGCATTCCGGCCAATATCGAGAATCTGGTGCCACAGATCCGCACCCGGGAAATCGAATCGGTCATGCGCATTGCCAGTGGCGATATTGCCGTCCTCGGCGGCCTGATGGAAGATGGTGTTGATTACAAGACCGGTCGCATTCCCGGCATCAGCCAATTGCCCATCGTCGGCGAACTGGCCACCGCCCGCTCCAACTCGACCAGCAAATCGGAGCTGGTCATTTTCCTGCGCCCGGTGGTCATCAAGGACGCCAGCCTGACCGGCGACTATGGCGGTTTGCGGGATCTGCTGCCGGACCCGGAGTTTTTCACAACTCCCCCCCAGGCCCAGCCGTTCAACCTTGCGCCCGCCCGCTAGAGCCCGATCATGAGCCTGTTGATGGACGCCCTGAAGCGGGCTGAAGAATCAAAACAGGACGCCAGCAAGGCGTTCACCACGCCGCCGCCCGCCGATGCCGAGGCCCTCGCCCTGGAACCGCTGCCGGCTGCTCCGGCCCGTCCTGCCGGCAATGGCTTGCCCGAACTTTCCGACCACATTGCCGCACTGGATGCTGATCTGGCAGCCACCGCCCAGGAAATCTCGGAGCCGGGTCGTCAAGCCAAAAAAGCACCTCCTGCTGCCGCCCAGCCCTCCTCCGCCACCAAACCGACCGCTTCGCCGCTTGAAGCAGAGGACAGGCAAGCCATCCGCAATGCCTTCGCCGCCAAGCACCCCCCGGCCCCACCCAGGCGCGGGCTATGGCTGCTGCTGGCCTTCATCGCCCTGGCCATTGTCGCCATCGGCGGCTACATCTGGTATCAGTTGCAAAGCATTCCCGGCAGCACCCTGGTCCGTCCGGCCAACGCCCCCGCTCCGCGCCATGCCCAGACTGCGTTGCCGCCTGCGGCGCCGGCCAGCTCGCAAAGTCCCGCCGCTCCTTTGTCGGCGCCTGCCCCCACTCCGCCAGCCGCGTCACCGGAGCGCTTCCCGACATCCGCACCGGCGCCTGCTCCACGCAGCGAGCCAAGGAGTTACGATGGCGAGGATGAAGCGCCAAGGCAGGCCGCCGCCACACCCATCCGCCTGACCCGCAGCAAACCGGAAACCGACCCGTACGTCGCACAAGGCTACCGCCATCTTCAGGCCGGCCTCCTTGATCAGGCCCGCAGCCAGTATGAACAAGCCCTGCTGCACGACACCAAAAACCTTGACGCCTTGCTCGGCCTGGCCGCCATCGCCCAGCGCCAGGGCCGAAAGGCCGATGCCTACGCTTTCTATCAGCAGGCCTACGAGGCCGACCCAAAGGATGCCGGCGCCCAGGCTGCTTTGGTCAGCGCCTCCTCCTCAGCCGACCCCATCGCTGCCGAAAGCCGCCTGAAAACCCTGCTCGCTTCCCAGCCGGAGTCCGGGCCTCTCAATTTTTCCCTGGGCAACCTCTACGCCCGCCAAAATCGTTGGGCGGAAGCGCAACCGGCCTATTTCACGGCAGTTTCAGCCGATCCCGACAATCCGGACTATCTGTTCAATCTTGCCGTCAGCCTCGACCAGTTGCGTCAGGCCCGACCCGCCGCCCAGCATTACCGCCTGGCGCTGGAAGCTGCTGAAAAGCGTCCAGCCGATTTTGATCGGGAGCGCGTCAAAAAACGCCTCACCCAGCTCCCGCCATGAGCCTGTCCACCCTGACCCACCGCCCCCTCGGGCAAATCCTCATTTCCGAGGGCATTCTCTCGGAAGACCAGCTGCGCATTGCCCTGCTGGAGCAGATGAAATCCAACCAGCCGATCGGCAAGCTGCTGGTGTCCCTGGGTTTTGTTTCCGAGGCCACCCTGCGCGAGGCGCTCTCGGAAAGCCTGGGCAAACAGAGCGTAGACCTGTCCAATACGGTGGTGGACCCGCAAGCGCTCAAGATGGTGCCGCGTGAAATTGCCAAACGGCATCACCTGCTCCCCCTTGACTACCACCGGGCCAACCGCCGCCTGACCCTTGCCGTTTCGGACGCCGCCGACATCGTCGGCCTCGACCGGGTGCGTTCGATCATCCCGGAAGATGTCGATATTGATACCCTGCTCGCCGGCGAATCGGAAATCGATCACGCCATCGACCAGTACTACGGGCACGAGCTGTCCATTGACGGCATCCTGCACGAAATCGAGACCGGTGAAATCGACTGGCGCAGCCTGCAAGCCACCAACGACGAATACAGCCAGCCGGTCGTCCGCCTGATTGACGCCCTGCTCACCGATGCCGTCAAGCGCGATGCGTCCGACATCCACTTCGAGCCGGAAGCCAACTTCCTGCGCATCCGCTACCGCATCGACGGCATGCTGCGCCAGATCCGCGCCCTGCACAAATCCTACTGGCCGGCCATGACGGTGCGCGTCAAGGTGATGAGCGGCATGAATATCGCTGAAATGCGCGCCCCTCAGGATGGCCGTATCGGATTGAATGTTTCCGGCCGGCAGGTGGATTTCCGGGTGGCCAGCCAGCCCACCATCCACGGGGAAAATATTGTCCTGCGTATTCTCGACCGGCAAAAAGGCATTGTTCCACTGGAAGGGCTGGGCCTCGGCGAAACCCAGTTGCACAATCTCAAGCTGATGATCGCCCGGCCGGAAGGCATCATCCTCGTCACCGGACCGACCGGCAGCGGCAAGACCACCACCCTGTACTCGGTGTTGAATCACATCAACAGCGAAGGCATCCACATCATGACCCTGGAAGACCCGGTGGAATACCCCATGCCGCTGGTGCGCCAGACCTCGGTGGCAGAGTCCTCCAAACTGGATTTTGCCAACGGCATCCGGTCGATGATGCGGCAGGATCCGGACGTCATCCTGGTGGGCGAAGTCCGCGATGCCGAAACCGCCGAAATGGCCTTCCGCGCAGCCATGACCGGCCATCAGGTATACACCACCCTGCATACCAATTCGGCGATCGGCGCCATTCCCCGACTGCTCGACATCGGCGTGCTGCCCGACATCATGGCCGGCAATATCATCGGCATCATTGCCCAACGCCTGCTGCGCCGCCTGTGTGACCATTGCAAGTCGCCCTATCACGCCGAACCCCATGAAACCCGACTGCTCGGCCTGTCCACCGACAGTCACCGGCAGATCATCTATCGCCCGACCGGTTGCGAACATTGCGATTTCCAGGGCTACCGGGGCCGCCTGGCAATCATGGAATTGCTGCGCATCGACAGCAGCATTGACGAACTCATTGCCCGCCGCGCCACCACCCACGAAATCCGCCAGCGCGCCCTGCACACGGGCTTTCACTCCCTGGCCGACGACGGCCTGCGCAGGGTTCTTGAAGGAACAACCTCCCTTGAAGAACTGGGCCGCGTCGTTGACCTGACAGATCGCATGTAATCATGGCCCTGTTCGACTATAAAGCGATCAGCCTGGAAGGACGCACCGTCCTTGGCCGACTCGATGCCATCAACCTGGTGGACCTGGAAATGCGCCTCAAGCGCATGGATCTCGACCTGGTCAACGGCAGCCCGGTGGAATACCGCAAGCTCGGCGGCGGCAGCAAGATTCCTCGCCCCGAACTGATCAATTTCTGCTTTCATCTGGAGCAACTCTCCCGCGCCGGCGTGCCCATTCTGGAAGGCCTGGCCGACCTCCGTGATTCCATGGAAAACCCCCGTTTCCGTGAAGTGATCGCCGGGCTGATCGAAAGCATTGAAGGCGGGCAAACCCTCTCCGAAGCAATGGCCGCCCACTCCAACGTGTTCTCCAAGGTCTTCGTCAATCTGATTCGGGCCGGAGAATCCTCAGGCCAGTTGCCGGAAGTCCTGGCCAGCCTGATCGAATCGACCAAGTGGGAAGACGAACTCGCCTCCCACACCAAGAAACTGCTGATGTATCCGGCTTTTGTCGCCACCATCGTTCTCTCGGCCACCGTTTTCCTCATGGTTTACATGGTGCCGCAGCTCAAGCAGTTCGTAAAAAACATGGGGCAGATCCTGCCGGCACAAACCCAGGCGCTCTTCTTCATTTCCGACCTCATGGTCAGCTACTGGTATCTCCTCCTGGCCCTGCCCGTCATCACCGTTCTCGCCCTCCAGATCACCCTGCAAACCAATCCTCTGGCCCGCCTGGCTTTCGACGGACTCAAGCTGCGCGCCCCCTTTGTCGGCGACATCCTGAAAAAAATCATCCTTTCCCGCTTTGCCAGCACCTTCGCCATGCTCTACGCAGCCGGCATCCCCATTCTGGAGTCGATCCGCACGACCCAGGACATCGTCGGCAACCGGGTCATCCAGGCCGCCCTGCAACGGGTCGAACAGCTGATCCGGGAAGGCCGCAACGTGGCCGGCGCTTTCCACGACGTGGGCCTCTTCCCGCCACTGGTGGTGCGCATGTTGCGCGTTGGCGAAAGTACCGGCGGGCTGGACCATGCCCTGCGCAATGTCAGCTACTTTTACAACCGGGACGTCAAGGAATCGGTGGAACGCGCCCAGGCGATGATCGAGCCCCTGCTCACAGTCGTTCTCGGCCTCCTGCTCGGCTGGATCATGCTGGCTGCGATTGGTCCGGTTTACGACGTCATCAGCAAGATCAAAACGTGATTCCCAGCAAACGCCTCCTTTACCTCAGCCCCCATCACCTTTCCGCCTGGCTATGGGATAAGGGGCACTTGAGCGGGGAAGGCATTTTTGTCGCCACCGACGAGAGCCTTGCCGAGTTCGCAGCCTATCTCCATAGCCATCGGGACAGCCATTTTCGTCTTCTCGCCAATGTGGCGGAAGAAGGATTTCAGATCGAGTCCATTCCCTATTTGCGCGGCAATGACCGGCAAGCCCTGATCCGTCGCCGCCTCGGCCAGTTCTTTTTCAATACGCCACTGTCCGTTGCCACCTCCCTCGGTTTTGAAAAACAGAAACGCAAGAACGAAAACCTGTTGCTGTCCGCGCTCACCGAACCCGCCCATTTCCAGCCCTGGCTGGATGCCCTGGCCAGGGCCGAAGCCCCCCTGGGAGGGATTTATTCGCTGCCCCAGCTGAGCGACCAGCTGCTGGCCAGAGTTCCCGAACGGGCGCCCCGCTGCCTGCTCCTCACCGTCCAGGACCACTCCATCCGCGAAAGTTTCATTGTCGATGGCAAAGCCCACTTCTCCCGCATGGCGCCCCTCAGCGATAGCAGCCTGAACGGCATTGCCAGCGGGTTGGCCATGGAAGCATCCAAACTGCACCAGTATTTGCTCGGCCAGCGGCTGGTCGGCCGTGGCGAAACCATTTCCGTCTATGTCGTTGCCCACCCCCAGGCCATGGAAGCACTGACCGGAGCCTGCATCAATTCCGCTGCGCTGGCCTTCCATTTTCTCGACAGCCACCAGTTGGCCGACAAGGCCGGTTTGCATACGTTCCCGCCGGACAGCCGCAGCGAACTGCTCTTCCTGCACCTTTTGGCCACCGCCCCGCCCCGCCAGCAGTTTGCTCCGGAGCCTTTGCGTCATGATTTCCGGATTCTGCAAATCAAGCAGATCCTCCTCAGCACCGGGCTGGTCGCCTTGGCTGCCGGCTTTCTGTTTGCCGTCAAGCAACAGGTTGAGCACTTCTTTTTGCAAAGCGAAACCAGCGAACTGGTGGTGCGCGAAAACGATCTCAATCGCCGTTACCTGGAAATCGCCGGCACCTTTCCCAAACTGGAAATCAGCCACGAATCCCTGCGCAGTTTGATGGAGAAGCAGAAGACCCTGCAATCCTACCCCGGCTCCCCGGAACCGGCCTACCGCCTGCTCAGTCAGGCACTCAACCGGTCGCCGGAGATCACCATCGACAGCCTGGAATGGCAACTCTCGGCAAGTGAAACGGGTGGCGGAATCTCCGGCAAGAGCTTTCCGAACTATCAGGAAGAGCAGCTGGCCGTGCGCGGCAACATCCTGCTCGGCGGCAACCGGTCGCCACGCCAGATCGTCGCCGCATTGGAGCGTTTCACCCAACACCTGAGCAGCGATCCTCTGGTCAAGGTCAAGGTAGTGCAACAACCCTTTGACGTACAGTCCGGCAGCTCCCTCAAGGGGGGCGGCGAGGAGTCCGACCCCGACAAGGCACACGCCTTCTCCCTGCTGATTTCCCGGCGGTGGCAGCCATGAAACTGGAACAGCGGGATTTCCGGAAACTGCGCTGGCATCTGATCGGCACCACGGGGCTGATCCTGATGGCCGGGCTGATTGCCCTTGCCTCCAGTTATTCGGGCAAACCGGTTCACCGGGACAATGCCGCCGCAAAAAACAAATACCAGACCACCGACAACCGGCTGCGGCAGGTGCGTACCGAGGAACAGGAAATTCGTGACAAGACCGCGCTGTTTGCCGAGCTTCGCTCCCGGGGAGCCGTGGGTGAAGAAAAGCGGCTGGAATGGACCGAAAAATTGCGCCAGATCCGGCGCGAGCTTCGATTACCCGACATCAGCTACGAATTTTCCCCCCAGATCGCTCTGGAAGGCAGCGGCAGCAAGGACTATGCTTACTACAACAGCCCCATGAAAATTCACCTGCAATTGTTGCATGAAGGAGATTTGCTGAATTTCCTGGCGCGTTTGCGGGAGGAAGCGTCGGCTTTCGTACTGGTCCGCAGCTGTCGCATCAAACGCCTGCCCGCTGCCTCCGGCGACCCAAAGACAGCCCCTGCCACCCTGAGTGCCGACTGTGAAATGGACTGGATCACCCTGCACCAACCGAGTACCGGCAAATAACCATGCTCCAGCGCATTTCTATCCTGCCCTTCGTTGCCATGGCCCTGCTCGCCGCAGGCCAAGGAGCGCTGGCCGAAACGGCCAGCGAGCCGCTGGGCCGCCTTTTCCATACACCGCAACAGCGCGCCGTTCTGGACCAGAAGCGCCTGGGAAATCACGGCCCGACAGAGGAAAGCGGCCCGCTGACCATCAACGGCATGGTCAGGCGCAGTTCGGGACGCCAAACCATATGGCTAAACGGGCAGCCCAACGATGACCGCTTCATCCCGACGCTTCCCTCTGACAGCAAGGTTGGGCACACCATCCAGCCAACGACTGGAGAAAAAGAGGATTTGCTGGATAGAGGGAGTATCGTCATCAACCATGCCCGGCCCTCTGACTCAAAATCCAAGTAGCACAATTCATGCGGACCAGCTTACGGCAAGAACGTGGATTTGCACTGATCGGGCTCCTGATCGTGCTGTCGATGGGACTGATGTTTTTTGCCGCCACTCTGGGCAACACCCGTTCAGGAGCGCGGAACAACATTACAACGGAAGCACTTGCCCAAGCCCGGGAAGCGCTTGTTGCTTACGCTGCCAGCCGGCAAAACCAGCCTGGAGTTCTCCCCTGCCCTGACACGAATAACGATGGGAGCACGGATACCACCGGGTCCGACTGCACGAGCTATCTCGGACGTCTTCCCTGGAAAACGCTGGGTATCCCGGCGCTGCGCGACGCTGCCGGCGAGTGTCTGTGGTATTCGCTTTCACCGACATTCAGGAGTTCACTGGCTCCCGGCAGCCGCGCCGCATCCGAAAAGCTGAACCTTAGCCTCTCCGGTGAGCTGACCGTACTGGATGCCACCGAAACCGCCCTGCCGGCACCAACCAACCCGGTCATTGCCGTCATTTTTTCTCCTGGCTCCGGACTCAACGCCCAGGACAGAAGCAGCGGAGGAAGCACAACGGAGTGCGGCGGCAATACAACTGCCTCAAATTACCTCGACATATCCGGCACCATTGACAACTCTTCCGGAGACACTACGGTGATTGCTGCCTCCCAGAGTGCTACGTTCAATGACCAGCTGACGTGGATCACCTCCGCCCAGCTGTTTGACGCCACCAGCAAACGGGTGCTCTATACCCTAAGGGGAAATCTGGCCAATTCCATCGGCCTCGCCTATTATTTCAACCAAGTAGGCAGTTATCCTTATGCAGCCAGCGCAGGATCCGGGGGAGCATCTGTTCCGTCCAATCTCTCCGGACTCGTCCCTTACACTGACCTGATCGCATGGGGGCCTTATGATTCCGGTACCGCTACATGGCTGAGTGGCAACAACTGGTACCCGCTTGTCGGCTATACGACCAATGCATCGCAGTCCTCGGCTACCCTTACTCTCGGAGGCTTGTCCGTCACCTGCGGTAACGGCCCGAATGCATGCCCATGAAAATGCAGAGAACGCCCTTAGCCAATCATGGTTTTACCCTAGCCGAACTGGCGATCGTCCTGGCCATCGTTGGCTTTCTGATGGGCGGATTGCTGCCGGTCCTGTCGGCTCAACTCGAAGGGAAGCAGAATGCAGACACGCAGAAAACCCTCAGCGAAGTGCGTGAAGCGCTTATCGGGTACGCTGCCTCTCATTTTGCAACGGCTACGAACAAACCCTACCTGCCCTGCCCGGACACGGATAACGATGGACTGGAAAACCGCGTTGTCGCAACCGGTCTGTGCGTAGCGCAGCAGGGTAATCTGCCCTGGGCGACGCTTGGCGTCGGAAATGCCGACGCCTGGGGCAATCGCTTCCTGTATTCGGTATCGAACAGCTTTTCACGGGCAGATAACGGTTTTTCCCTGGTCCCGCCCAGCACGGGCGTTCTCAGGGTTTGCCAGGAACCTGCCTGCACGACCATTACCGGATCGGCCCTGCCGGCTGTTGTCCTGTCCTTTGGACGCAACAGTTATGGCGCAACGACCAGCACAGGGTCTGCCATTCCGGCGCCGCTTTGCCCCAACTCCGGGCAATCCTGCCTGGACGAAGCGGAAAACCGGGACGCCGACAATGATTTTGTTACGCACCTGTACGCCCCCAGGGATGCCGATAGAGTGGAATTCGACGACATCGTCACCTGGCTGTCGCCAAACATCCTGTTCAACCGCATGATTTCTGCTGGCCGTTTGCCTTGACCCGAGCGCCTTCTGCTGCCAAACTGAAAATGTCATCAACATGACAGCACGGACCCCATGAGCTGTTCACCCTTTTTGAAAAACCTTAGCCGCGCCGGGCTCTCCCCCGCTGATGACGCCGAATTGCGTCTCAACAAGACCCTGCTCATTTTTGCGACCGGGCTGGTCAGTGTCGGCGCCATGCTCTGGCTCTTCCTGTATTGGCAAATGGGGCCGCAGTTTTCGGCGACAGCTCCATTTGTTTTCCAGCTGCTGCTCGCCGGCAACCTGCTGATTTACTTTCAGACCGGAAATTTTGACTTTTTCCGCTACTCCCAGCTGGCGCTGTTTCTGTTTGCCCCCTTTGCCGTGCAGTGGAGCATTGGCAACTTCATCACGGCCAGCGGTGCCAGCCTGTGGGGCCTGCTCGCCCCCATTGGCGCCCTGCTTTTTTTCGGCGCACGGGAGTCCCTCGCCTGGTTTATTGCCTATATCTTTCTGACAGCCCTTTCCGGATTTTTTGACTATTTTCTTGCCGACAGCCTCAGCAGCAAGCTTCCCCTGGTTCCCATCCGCACCAGCATTTTCTTTTTTGCCCTGAATTTTGCGGCCATTTCTTCCATTGTCTACCTTCTTCTGCGCTACTCGGTGCAAGAAAAAGCCAAGGCACAAGCCGACCTGGAAGCCACCCACGCCCTGCTCCAGGAGGAACAGGAGCGCTCGGAAAAACTGCTCCTCAACA
This sequence comes from uncultured Rhodocyclaceae bacterium, assembly GCA_964536245.1. GTDB lineage: Bacteria > Pseudomonadota > Gammaproteobacteria > Burkholderiales > Rhodocyclaceae > CAZHVZ01. The sequence continues at coordinate 21,707 of CAZHVZ010000007.1, read as the reverse complement.
TTCTGCCGGCCCCGGTGGCCGAGCGCCTGAAAAACAACCAGCAATCCGTAGCCGATGGCTTTGCCGACGTGACCGTCATGTTTGTCGACATCGTCAATTTCACCAAGCTTGCCGAAGGGCTTTCTCCGCAACAGGTTTTTTCCATGCTCAACCGGATATTTTCCTCCTTCGATGAACTGGCCGAGGAGCACGGTATGGAAAAAATCAAGACCATCGGCGATGCCTACATGGTGGCCGGCGGTCTGGACAACGGACGGGAAGACTACTCCCAGGCCATCGCCGAACTGGCGCTGGACATGCGCAAGCTACTCCATCAGGACTTCACCATCAACGACATGCATCTGGAAGTCCGCATCGGCATTGGCACCGGGCCGGTCGTCGCCGGCGTGGTGGGAAAGAAAAAATTCATTTATGACCTGTGGGGGGACACCGTCAATCTGGCTAGCCGGATCACCAGCGAAGGTGTACCGGGAATGATCCAGGTCGATGAAACCACTTACCGCCGCCTGCGGGAACAGTTTGAGTTTCATGAGCCGCAAACCCTCTACCTCAAGGGCAAGGGCAACACCGTGGTCTATCGCCTGATCGGCCACCGGGGCAAATCCGATACCGATCCTCTTGACCAACTCATGACCGGGCTGACAGACTAAAGCCGACCTTGCCGTTGCCGTTCTCTTCCAGAGCCAGCTCATAACCGGCGCCTTCCGCCAGTTGGGCGGCGTGGTAGAGGCCAATGCCCAGACCATCTTCGGAAACCACAGTTTCCCGGCACAAACGCCCGGCGAGGCGAGCTTCAATTGGCCGGCCATTGTCCTGAACGATCAAGGCGGCCGCCCCCTGCCGCATTGCAATGCTTGCCACAATACGCAGCCCCGGCTCCCGCTGACGCTTGGCCAGGGCGTTCTGCAACAGGTTTTCGGCCACACTGTCGAATACCTCCGAGGGCAGCATTACATCCGGCTCGGGACAGGCCTCCTCCCGCCAGTCGATCTCTGCTCCGGCATAACGCTCCTGCAAGCTTTTCCACCATAGACCCGCAGGCTGCCAGCCGACGGGGGAGAAAGCCGGTTTCTGGAGTTTGTCCAGGGTCGCTTTGAGGCGGTCGGCAATCAGGGGCAGTTGCCGGCTGAGCAGCTCTGCCTTGGCCACTGGATCAGCATTTTGGGAACTGGCAAAACAAAGGGCTTGCAAGGATTGCAGGAGGTTTTTCACATCATGGGTGACCCTGGACCCGGTCTCGTATACCGCTTGCAAATACCCGACACGCTGCAACTCGGCAGCTTGCCGCTTGACCAGATAATACTCGGCGAGCAGGCGTAACAGCCACTCGAAATGCCAGCGCATGGAGGGCGACAGGCCATGGCTGAAATACAAGCTGATATGCAAATCCTCCCGGCGAAAATGATGCTCCCAGGCCGAGTGCTGCCCGAATTCGCCGGACACCGCCCCATGCTGCCACGCTCCCCCGGCCACCCAGGGCAGAGGCGCCAGGCGCTTGAGGGCAGCCGCCATGAAGGCCGCCGGTTCGGGCTCCCGTTCGCTCTCTTCGTTGAGGGCCTGCAACCATTGCTCAAGAGGCATGCCAACGGACAGAACATAGCGGGCAAAGGCCGAGCCGATGCCGGAAAAACCTCCCCTCGGATTCCACGCCCAGGCGAGAATCAGCAGGGCCAGGGCAAGGGAGATGGAGGTCTTGAAAACCGCCTCAAGATAACCCGCCCGGTCGATCTGCATGAAAGCCAGACTGCCCAGCACCAGCGCCGCCAGCAAGAGAAACACCAGCATCCCGGACAGCAGGTCGAAAGCATCACCGGCCCGCCTTTGCGGCTGACGGGCCGGAAAGAACAGAAGGAAGAGCAGCAGAAACGGCAAGTAGCGGGCCAGGAACCCCGCCGGCAGGGGATCCAGAACCACCGAACCGGGAGCGATTTCCGGCACCACCCCGAACAGGATGAGGCTGACCAGGTAGCCAAAGGCAAAAAGATAACCGACCCGCTCCTTCGCCCGCACCGTCCACAGCACCCGCCCGCCGATCACCGCCGCCAGGACGCCGCACCAGACCAGCAGGAGCCAGGGATTGAGGACAAAAACGGAACCCAGGGCCAGGGCCACCAGCGCCAGCGCCTGCCCCCAGCCAACCCGCCGCTCCCCCTCGACAAAGGGTTGCCAGATCAGCATCAGACCAAACGCCACCGGCCACAGCAGGCGCGCTGCCTGCCCTTGCCAGCCGCCAAAAGCGAGGACGTGCAGAATCAGCAGATGCCCCACGAGTACGACCTGCGGGTAACGCACCGGCCAAGCCCCCCACGCCGCCGGCAGGAACCTGTTCATTTATTGTTCAACCTGTCCATTTTTCGACACCTCACCAGTGTATTTCAGGCCATCAAGGGCTGTATACCTGCCTTTTGGCATAGGCACACTAATTGCACGTTGGGAGCACCACGCCATATCTAGGAGTCTCACCATGAAATCCGCCCAAAAAGGTTTTACCCTGG
>CAZHVZ010000007.1:16931-19202 GCA_964536245.1 uncultured Rhodocyclaceae bacterium | reverse complement strand
CGGCCTGCTGCTCGGTGGCGTGCTGAAAGGCCAGGAACTGATTACCCAGGCCAAGATCAAGAACCTGTCCAACGACCTGAATGGAGTGACGGTTGCCATTTACGGTTATCAGGATCGCTACAAGAGACTTCCCGGTGATGATCCGGGGCAGGTTCGCTGGTCAGTTGCCGGCGCACCGCTTGCCGTTGCCGCAAACCAGGGGGATGGTAACAATGTTCTGGCAGGATTGTATGCGTCGGTCGCGGATGCCGATGAAACCCGGAAGTTCTGGCTCAATCTGCGGCTGGCGGGCTTTATTGCCGGCGATACTTCATCCATTGCCAATGGGTCGACCCAACCGCTCAATGCAGCCGGCGGCATTATCGGGGTCGCATCCGGCGGTCTTGGCCTGACCGGGACCATTGTCTGCGCAGGCAGCCTGCCGGCAAAAGTAGCCCAGGCGCTCGATGCCGAAATGGATGACGGCAATGCAATGACCGGCAGCGTCCGCGCGCTGCTCGAAGTCGCACCGCCAACAGCGCTAACCCCCGCTGCCCCAGTCGTAAATTATGTCGACAACGGCACCAACCTTTACGTACTCTGCAAGAATATCTAAGCCCGTTAGACTCTTTACTTGCCCAAGCCCGCCTCGGCGGGCTTTTTCATTTCTTGAGCAGCCGGTTCTCGGCAGCGGATACGGCCTCCGGCCCGCCGAGGACCACTACCACGTCTCCTTCTTCGAGACGGGTGCTGGGAGCCGGCTCGATGGCCTTGATACCCCGCCGGCGAATGGCGCTGACCTCGCAGCCGAGGGATTCAAGGCCCAATTGGCCCAGGCTTTTGCCGATGGCCGCAGCCCCCTCTTCCAGCCAAACCGAGTGCAGGCGAGGCTGGTTGTCGCCCTCTTCATCACGGTCGGAAACACCGTGGAAGAAGCCTCGCAACAGGCGATAGCGCTGAGCGCGGACATTGCGCAGGCGGCGCAAAACCCGATTGAGCGGCACGCCGACCAGGACCAGGGCGTGGGAAGCCAGCATCAAACTGGCCTCCAGGGTTTCCGGAACGACCTCGGCAGCCCCCGCCTTGACCAGGCGCTCCATGTCCTTTTCATCGGGGGTGCGGACCACCACCGGCAGATCGGGGCGCAATTCGTGAGCGTGATGGAGGATTTTTTCAGCGGCTGCCGTATCGTTCATGGTCACGATCACCACGCTGGCCCGCATCAACCCCGCCGCGACCAGCGCCTCCTTGCGCGTCGCATCACCGAAGACGACGCTTTCACCTGCCCCATCGGCTTCCCGCACGCGGTCCGGATCAAGATCCAGGGCAATGGAGCTGACGCCTTCTTCACTGAGAAAGCGCGCCAGATTCTGGCCATTCCGCCCGAAGCCGCAGAGGATGGCGTGCTTTTCCGTCCCCATGGACTGGGCCGCAATGCGGGTCAGTTGCATGGAGCGCAGCAGCCATTCACTCGAGACAAAGCGCATGACGATTTTTTCGCTGAAATGCACGATAAAGGGTGCCGCCAGCATGGACAGCACGAGAGCGGTGAGCACCACCTGTTCGACCACTTTGGGCATTGTTCCGATTTCCCCGAGGAGAACGAAACCGAACTCGCCCCCGGCACACAGCCATAAACCGCTACGGATGGCATTGCCCGGTGTCGCGCCCATGCGCCAGGAAAGCAGGCCGACAACCAGCCCCTTGAGCAGCAGCAGTGCCAACAACAGCAGCAGCACCATCCACCAGCTTTGTACCAGCACGCCAAGGTCCAGCTTGACGCCGATGGTGACAAAAAACAGCCCCATCAAAACGTCGCGGAAGGGCTTGATGTCCTCTTCCACTTGCAAGCGGTATTCCGTTTCGGAAATCAGCATGCCGGCGACAAAGGCTCCCAGGGCCAAAGAGAGGCCGGCCAGCTCGGTAATCTGGGCCAGCCCGAGGGTGATCAGCAAAACGTTGAGGACAAACACTTCCGACGACTTGGCACGGGCGACGAAGTGAAACCACTTGCGCATCAGATGCTGGCCGAAGAAAAGAATGACTGCCAGCACCACGACCGCTTTCAGCAACGCCACCCCCATCAGCATGGCCAATTGCTCGGGCGGCTTGGAGAGGGAGGGAATCAGGACGAGGAGGGGCACCACGGCCAGATCCTGCAAGAGCAAAACGCCCATGATGTCGCGGCCATGGGGAGAGTCCACCTGCAAACGCTCGGCCAGAAGCTTGGTGATCACCGCCGTGGATGACATGGCGAGCACCCCGCCCAGCGCGACGCCAAGCTGCCAGGAC
>CAZHVZ010000007.1:10473-16902 GCA_964536245.1 uncultured Rhodocyclaceae bacterium | reverse complement strand
AAAGACAATGCGCTTCATGGCGTAGAGCTTGGGCAGGGAAAACTCCAAGCCGATGGAGAACATCAGGAAAACGACACCGAATTCGGCCAGATGCTCGGCGCGGGAAACGTCATGCATGAGATTCAGGGCATGCGGACCAATCAGGCTCCCCACCAGCAAATAGCCGAGTATCGGCGGCAGGTTGAGGCGCCGGAAGAGGACCACGGCGAGGACCGAGGCACCCAGCAGAAGGAGAACAAGGGAGATGGCGTTCACAAAGCGCTCAAAGACGGAATCCGGGGCGGATAAATGAAGTCAGGTATACTTCGGTCATCATAACCGCACGAAACCCATGAATCCAAGCGCCAACGCAAGCCCTGCGGCGATCTCCGAACCTGCCGCCAGCCGAACTGCCGAAAGCTTTTCGCCGCAGCGGATACTGGCTCTCGGCCAGCAGACCCTGGCCATTGAGGCAGCTGCCGTGCAGGCGCTGATCAGCCGGCTGGACGCCAGCTTTGCCGAGGCCGTGAAACTGATCCTCAATTGCCGGGGCCGGCTGATCGTCAGCGGTATCGGAAAATCCGGCCACATCGCCCGCAAAATCGCTTCCACCATGGCCAGCACCGGCACCCCGGCCTATTTCGTACACCCGGCGGAAGCCAGCCACGGCGACCTCGGCATGATTACCCGCGACGACGTGCTGCTCGCCCTGTCCAACTCGGGCGAATCGTCTGAACTGATGCATATCGTTCCCATCATCAAACGCCAGGGCGCCCGCTTTATTGCCATGACCGGCAATCCGGCCTCCTCCCTGGCCTGCGAGGCCGATGTGCACCTCGATGCCGGGGTCGAGCAGGAAGCCTGCCCGCACAATCTCGCCCCCACCGCCAGCACCACCGCCGCCCTGGCCCTCGGTGATGCCCTGGCCGTTGCGCTGCTTGATGCACGGGGCTTCGGGCCGGATGATTTTGCCCGTTCCCACCCCGGAGGCTCCCTCGGCCGGCGCCTGCTGACCCATGTCCGCGATGTCATGCGCGCCGGTGACACAGTGCCCCGCGTGGCTCCGCAAAGCACCATGCCGGACGCCATACTCGCCATGTCGCGAGGTGGCCTGGGAATGGTGGCGATTGTTGATGCCGGGCAGCGTATCCTCGGTATTTTCACCGACGGCGACCTGCGGCGCACCTTTGAAAAACAGGTGGATTTGCAAAAGGCCACAATCGCCGAGCTGATGCACGCCAAACCGCGCACGATCGGCCCGGACCAACTGGCGGTGGAAGCCGTGGAAATGATGGAGCGGCACCGCATCAACGCCCTGCTGGTCACGGATGACGAAGACGCCCTGATCGGCGCGCTCAACATGCACGATCTATTCACGGCCAAGGTCATCTGATGGATACCAAGTCCCGCGCTGCCCGAGTCAAGCTCATGGCCTTCGATATTGACGGCGTAATGACCGACGGCGGCCTGCACTATACCGACGATGGCCGCGAGCTGAAAACCTTCAACGTTCAGGATGGCCTTGGCCTGGTCCTCGCCCGGCGAGCCGGGCTGGAACTGGCCATTGTCACGGGCCGTACTTCCGGCGTGGTCGCAGCCCGCGCCGCCGACCTGGGCATCTCCCATGTTTTTCAAGGGACGCAGGACAAGGCGGCAACGCTTGTCGTCCTGATGGAGCAACTTGGTCTGCACTGGAATGACGTGGCTTTCATGGGAGATGACCTCATCGATTTGCCGGTCATGACCCAATGCGGTCTCGCCATCGCCCCGGCCAATGCTCACCGTCTGGTCAAGGAACACGCCCATGCCGTCACCGATGCCGGCGGCGGCAGAGGGGCCGTGCGGGAAGCCATCGAATTTGTTCTTGATGCCCAGAACAAGCTGGACGCCCAGTTCTCGGCCTACCTCACCGCCCGATGAAACGCTGGTCCGGCCAACTCTTCCCCCTTATCCTGCTCACCCTGCTGGCAGCCGTGAGCTTCTGGCTGGAGCGCGCCGTTGATCTGCCCGACCCGCGCCGCGACGGCAAAACACGCCACGACCCGGATGCCATCGTGGAAAATTTCATGGTTCGCCGGCTGGACATCGACGGCACTCTGAAATATCGCCTCACCGCCCCGCTCATGCAGCATTTTCCAGACGAAGACAGTTCCCTGGTCCGCTCCGCCCAGATCACCTATTACCGGCCCGATGCACCGGACATGACCCTCTCCGGAAAAAATGCCTTCGTGACCGCCAAAGGAGAAGTTGTTTTCCTCTGGGACGACGTCGTCGCCACCCGGGTCGCCACCCCGGATCGTCCCGGCATGGTAGCCCGCATGCCCGATCTGACGCTGGAGCCGGATGCCGGCACCGGCTTCTCCGAGAGCCAGGTGGAAATTGCTCAGGGCCCCTCCTGGGCCAAGGGGATCGGCATGACGCTGGACAACAACACTTCCACCCTGGTTCTGAAATCGCAAGTCACCGGCTTGTACTACCCGCCCAAGGCGCAACAATGAACAATCGTCTCGCCCCCCTCCTCGCCCTCTTCCTTGTTTCTGCCGGACCGGCCCAGGCCGAACCACCAGACCGCGAAAAACCCCTGCAACTGGAAGCCAACCGCGTAACCATTGACGACGCCAAGAAGATCCAGATCCTGGAAGGCGATGTGGTGGTCATCAAGGGGACGCTGGTCATCCGCTCCGACCGGCTGGTCATCACCGAGGACAAATACGGCTTTCAGAAAGGCACCGCCTTCGGCGGCAAGGATGGTCTCGCCCGGTTCCGCCAAAAGCGGGAAGGCAAGGATGAATTCATCGAGGGCGAAGCCGAACGCATCGAATACAACACCAACAATGAAATAGCCGAGCTTTTCCACCGGGCCTGGGTCAAGAGCGGCGAAGACCAGGTGCGGGGCGATTACATCTGGTACGACTCGATCAACGAGAAATACCTGGTCACCTCAGGGGAAAGTCGCGACCCCAAGGCGCGCCCCCAGCGGGTGCGGGCCACCATCCAGCCCAAAAACAAGGATGCCCCGCCGCCTGAAACGGCGCCGAAAAAAGGCGAGCGCCTTGACCTCAAGGGCGCTGCCGGACTGAACACCCCGCCCGAGCGCTAAAAGCCCCATCTCCTTACGCACCGCAACAATACAGCCTCAAAAACCCCCACGGTTTTTACACAAGCCACTGATTTTGATCGGTTAAATTATTTTTGGTGCAGCGCAACAAAAAAGTTGACTTTGGAAAGATTGCCCCTATAATTGAGTTCATGGTGCAGCGCAACATAACCTCCCGAAAGGAGACTTGATCAGTGCTGCAACAACTTACCCAAGTTTGCATGACTTTTCTTTTCTAGGAGCTTTCACATGTTCACCACCCCCGAGCAATTCGCTGCCGCCAACAAGGCTACCGTTGATTCCCTGCTGTCCCTGGCCAACACCGCCCTCGCTTCCGCCGAGCGCATCGCCGCCCTGAACCTGAATACTGCCCGTTCCGTTCTGGAAGACAGCGTTTCCGGCACCAAGGCCCTTCTCGGCGCCAAGGACGTGCAAGAAGCCATTTCCATCCAGGCTTCCCTGGCCCAGCCGAATGTCGAGAAGGCTGTTGCCTACTCCCGTTCCGTGTATGAAATTTCTGCCCAGACCCAGGAAGAAATGTCCAAGATGGTTGAGTCCCAGTTCGGTGACTTCCAGAAGTCCGTCGCCGGCCTGCTCGACAAGGCTGCCAAGTCCGCTCCGGCTGGTTCCGATGTGGCCGTCGCCGCAGTCAAGTCCGCCATCGCTGCCGCTACTTCTGCCTTCGACAACATGAACAAGGCTGCCAAGCAAGTTGCCGAAATCGCTGAAGCCAACGTTGCTGCTGCTACCAACGCCACGGTCAAGGCTGTTGGCGCAACGGCTACCGCCAGCAAGAAAAAGGCTGCCTAATCCGTAGCTGCCAAGGCCCCCGCTTCGCAGCGGGGGCTTTTTCGCATCCGCACCCAAAACAGAATGGAGATGATGATGAGCAATGTAAATACTGAACAACTGGCCGCCGCACAAAAAGCCAACGCCGAAGTAATGACTGTACTCCTGCGCACCGCCTTTAACGGCGTTGAGCGTCTGACCGCCCTGAACATGGCAGCCTCCCGCGAGTTCTTCAACAGTGCCGTCGCCAATACCCAACAGCTGATGGGTGCCAAGGATGCCAGCGAAGTCAGCAAGCTGAATGCCGAACTGGCCAAGCCGAATCTGGACAAGTGGATGGAATATTCCCGCAGCGTCTACGATCTGGTCAGCCAGATGCAAAAAGAAGTCACTTCGGCAATGGAAGCTCAATACAACAGCTTCTCCAAGAATGCCAACAGCGCCGTTGAAAAAGCGACCGCTACCGCTCCGGTTGGTGGCGACGTCTTCGCCGCAACCATGAAATCCATGCTCGGCGCATCGACCAAGGCTTTCGACAGCATGAACTCGATGGCCAAGCAATTGACCGAAATCGCCGAAGCCAACATGCAGGCCGCTTCCAGCGCCACCGGCAAGGCCGTCAGCGCCACAGCTGCTGCCGCCAAGAAAAGCAAGTAAGCTACTGCGTCCCCCCAAAAGCCCGGCCAGATGCCGGGCTTTTTTCATTGTCAGCGGCTCTTGGCTCCCCCCTGCAGCCATGCTAACGTAATGACTCTTATCCATGGTTTTGCCGATCTTCCGGCAAGGGATTATGAGCGATGTCCCCTAGATTTCCGGCCCTCCTTCTTTTGCTGCTTTCTCTCGGCTGCTCGGCGGGAACCGTGTACAAATCCCGGGGGGTGGATGGCCGAACGGTTTACAGCGATCAACCCGTCGCCAATGCAAAAGACGAAAAAGCCCTGAGTTTTTCCGATGCTCCGGCAACCCCGCTGCCGGACTCGGTCATGCGCTACCGGGAGTCGCTGCAAAAAACCATGCAAACCCGCCTGAGCGAAGCCAGATCAGCCCCTGCTTCCGTTCCTCGCCTGTTTTCCGCCGAGTGGTGCGGTTACTGTCGAAAAGCCAAGGCCTATCTGGCCGAGAAAGGGATTGCTTATGAAGAACTCGACATCGACACGGAGGCCGGCATGCGCGGCATGATCGAAGCCGGTGGCGGCGGCAAGGGCATCCCCTTGCTGCTCTGGCGCGGCCAGAAGGTCGTCGGCTTTTCGACGGCCAACTATGACCGGGTCTTCAACAAGCGCTGAATCCGGGAGACCTCAGCGCCGCCAACACCATTCAATGCCGCGCTGCTCCACCTCCCGGCGGATTTCTTCCATGGCCCTATCCACCGACTCGGGTGCCCCTTCAACGCCGAGTTCCAGATGCCGACGTTCATTCCCTTGGATTGATGGCAGGGAAAACAGCCGGAGAGTCGGGTACTCCGCGACAATGCGCTCCATCAGGTCAAGGAGGATGCTTTCGTAGGCATTCGGTCCGGTCAGCAGGAAAGCTTTTTCCACCGTGGCACCCATCGGCTGAAACAAGTCCCGGTAGAAGTTGTCCAGCACCCATTCGATCATGGGATGAGCCATTTGCGGAAATCCGGGAACAAAGTAGTGCTCACGGGCCATGAAGCCGGGAATACGGTTGAAGGGATTCGGAATGATCGCGGCGCCGGCAGGAAAAGTGACCAGTTGCAGGCGCTGCGGCGTCATATCATCGCCAAAACGAAGCCTTCCCTCGTCCACTCCTTGCGGGTGAATTTCCAGATCGACGCCCAGCGCCAGGGCTGCCGCCTGCCGGGTATGATCATCCGGCGTGTTGCCGATTCCGCCACAGGAAAACACTACCTCTCCTGCCGCCATGGTGCGCCGGAAGGTCGCCGCCAGACGCCCCCGGTCATCGCCGAGGTATTCCACCCAGGAAAGCCGCAATCCGCGCGCTGACATCAGGTGGGACATTTTTTCAAAGTGCTTGTCCTGGCGCTTGCCGGACAGGATCTCATCGCCAATGATGATCGCCCCGAAAACCCGCTGCTCACTCATAGCCGTTCTCCCTCGATGGTGACGACGGCGCCGCCCCGGGAACGGCGCAGCGCTTCCAGCCCGAAATGGACAAAGGACAAGGCCGCCAGAGCCGGCACCAACAGCCCGATCAGAGGAACATGGGCAAGCAGCGCCATGATCAGCCCAAGCATGAAAAGCCCCCGCTTGTGCTGTTGGCGCAAGCTCCGCCACTCTTCCTGCGTGGCATGCATGGACAGCGCGTCGTAGGCAAAGGTGCGCCGGTTGAACCAAGCCATGAGCAACATGGGTAGAATCAGGGAAAGGCCGGGCACCAGCCAGAAGGGGAGAGTCAGAACCCAGCCTGCGACAAACAATATAGACGCCAGCACACTGTTCAGGGCTGCCGCAACAAAGCTGTCCGCCCCCATTGCTGCCACATCGCGATACTCTCCGTTGGCCAGATGCTTGAGCAGGAGGGGCAGAATGAAAACGGCCGCCAGCAGGGAGGCTGTCAGATAGGCACAGGCAAATATCGCC
>CAZHVZ010000007.1:9890-10390 GCA_964536245.1 uncultured Rhodocyclaceae bacterium | reverse complement strand
GTGGCGGCGTAGGCCAGCAAGTGCGCCAGCCACACCGCCCCCCAGGCCGCCAATATGGTCATGGGCGGATTGCCCAGCAGCCAGTCCACCAACAGCCCCAGCCCCCAGAAGGCCATCCCGATCCATAACACCAGCGAAAACACCGCTGGCGCCAGCACGTAGCGCCATACCTTGCCATCACGAAGACTGGCCAGGGTGCGCATGAGCGCAAGTATCACATCAGCCATGCTGAATCCCTTCCCATTGTTTTTGCAGACGCTTCACCGAGACCGGCACCGGAGTGCGCAATTCCTGGGCAAAAAGGCTGATGCGCAGTTCTTCCAGCAGCCAGCGGAATTGGTCCACCTGGGGATCGGAAGCGCCCAGCTTGGCCAATTGCACTGCCCGCCGCTCGTAATTGCTCCATAGCGGTCCATACTCCGCCATCAGTTGTGCATCCCGTGCGGGATTGGCCTTGAGTTTGTCGAGCCGCACCTGAATACCTTTCAGATAGCGCGGGT
>CAZHVZ010000007.1:8643-9878 GCA_964536245.1 uncultured Rhodocyclaceae bacterium | reverse complement strand
AAAGCCGGCAGCTTCTTGTTCACCGCCTGCCACTCCGTGAGCACTGCGCCCACTAGCCGGCAAACCTCCTGCATGACCAAGCCAAGCCGGGCCTTGGCTTCCGTACAGCGAAGCTTGAAAGCGGCGGCATCCGCCGGTAATGGCTCGATCAGGCAGGCGCGCTCGAAACTGAGATCCACGATCTGCCGCTTGAGTTCCTCCGTCGTGCCCAGGGCCATATAGATCATCCCCATCTGGGTCAGGCCCGGCACATTCTTGTCGAAATATTTCACCTGCTCGCGGAATTGCAGCATGAACAAGCGGCGCAGCCCATTCCGGTGGGTGCGCTCGGCTTCTTCCTGGGAATCGAAAACCTTGAGGCTGACCGTCTCACCCTCGTCGGAAAGGGCCGGATAGCCGAGAATGCTTTGCCCGGCCACCGGCACTTCCATCAACTCGGGCAGGTCGCCAAAGGTCCAGTCGGTGAGTTTGGTGTATTCGGAGGGCGTCTCGTGCAAATCGGCGAACTCCTGCTTCGCCTCCCGCCCCCAGTCGGCCCGCAACTGCACCAGGCTGCGCCCCATGTCGAGTTGCCGGCCATGTTCGTCGAGCAGCTTGTAGTTCATGGAAAAATGCAGCGGCAGGGCATCGGGCCGGAAGGCGTCCGGCGTCACTGCCCAACCTCGGGCATTCAATCCACGGGCTTCCAGGATGTAGTCAATGAGCGGCGCGATCAGCCCCTGGGCCATTTTCTTTTCATCCCCACTCACGGCGGCGATGAACTCTTCGACAAACTCCGGCACCGGCACCAGCTTGGCGCGGATTTTCTGGGGCAGGGTCTTGATCAGCTGGATCAGCTTTTCCTTGAGCAATCCCGGCACCAGCCATTCCATGCGCAGTGCCGGAATCTGGTTGAGCTGGGCCAGCGGCAGAGTCAGGGTGACGCCATCCCTCGGCGAACCCGGCTCGAAGTGATAGGTAAGCGCATACTCCGCCCCGCCCACCCGCAGATGATGGGGGAAGGACTCGGTGGTCACCCCGGCGGCGGAGTGGCGCATGAGGTCTTCCTTGGACAGGAAGAGGAGCCTGGGCTGCTCCCGCTCTGCTTCCTTCCGCCAGTGGTCAAAAGTGGCGCCGTTATGGATGCCTTCCGGAATCAGGTGGTCGTAGAAGGCATAGATCAGCTCGTCATCCACCAGCACATCCTGGCGGCGGGTTTTGTGCGATTGACAGGCCCCGGCATCGAACGCTAGTAA
>CAZHVZ010000007.1:6371-8633 GCA_964536245.1 uncultured Rhodocyclaceae bacterium | reverse complement strand
CTGCCGCCGCGATTTGTGTTCCAGTTGTTCGATTTCGCGGATCAGCCGCTGGTTATGCAGGAAAAAGGGCCAGCGCCGGGCAAAGCCTTCATCGATTTCCTCGCCGACCAGCCCCTGGCGGATGAAGAGTTCCCGCCCTTCCGCTGGCGCCATGGGGCCGTAATGCACCCGCCGCTTGGGATTGATGACCACGCCGTGCAGGGTGGTGCGCTCCCAGGCGGACACCTGCATCGACTTTTTTTCCCAATGCGGGTCGAAGTAGCTGCGCTTGATCAGGTGAGCGCCCACTTTCTCCAGCCAGTCAGGCTCGATGCGCGCCACACAGCGACCGAATAGCTTGGTGGTCTCGGTGATCTCGGCCGTCATGATCCACTTGCCGGCCTTTTTCTGCAGAGGTGACGAAGGATGGATGAGGTAGCGGATTCCCCGTGCCCCCATATAGTAGCCAGACTCGTCCGCCTTGCATCCAAGATTGCCAAGCAGCCCGGTGAGCAGCGCCTGATGGATGCCCTCGAACGTGCCGGGCAACTGGTTTTCCTTCCAGCCCAGCTCGCTCACCTGGGCATGCAACTGACTATGCACTTCCCGCCACTCCCGCAGGCGCAGGTAGGAGAGAAAATTGTCGTGGCAGACCTCGACCAGCTTCTTGTTGGATTTTTTGTGCTCCAGCTCCTGGGCATACCAGTTCCACAGCTTCCACCAGGCCAGAAATTCGGATTTTTCGTCCACAAATTTCCTGTGCCGCTCGTCCGCCGCCTGCTGACGCTCCTGGGGCCGCTCCCGGGGGTCCTGCACGGAAAGTCCGGCGGCAATGACCAGCACCTCCCGGAGGCAGCCCAGCTCCCGTGCCGCCACCAACATGCGGGCTATACGCGGGTCAAGAGGCAGCCGGGCCAGTGCCTGTCCAGTGGACGTCAGACCGTTGTTTTCATCCAGCGCCCCCAATTCCTGCAACAGGGCATAGCCATCGGCAATCGCCTTGGGCGGCGGCGGCTCGATAAAGGGAAAGCTTTCCACATCGGCCAGGTGCAGGGATTTCATGCGCAGGATGACGCCGGCCAGGGAGGAACGCAGAATTTCCGGATCGGTAAACGGCGGTCTGGCGTTGAAATCCTGTTCATCGTAAAGGCGGATGCACACCCCGGCGGCCACCCGGCCACAACGCCCGGCCCGCTGCCGAGCTGCCGCCTGGGACACTTTTTCCACCTGTAACTGCTCCACCTTGTTGCGGTAGGAGTAGCGCTTGACCCGGGCCAGGCCGGTATCAATCACATAACGGATGCCGGGTACGGTAAGGGAGGTTTCCGCGACATTGGTGGCCAGAACGATGCGCCGGGTACCGGAAGGCTTGAAAATGCGATCCTGCTCCCCGGCGGAAAGGCGCGAAAAGAGCGGCAGGATTTCCGTGTGCGGCGGGTGCTTCTTGCGCAAGGCTTCCGCCGCCTCGCGGATTTCCCGTTCACCGGGCAGAAAAATGAGGGTATCGCCTGAACCGATACGGGCCAGTTCGTCCACCGCATCGACAAGGGCATCGTACAGATCGCGCTCATCATCCTGTTTTTCCAGGTCGGCGACGGGCCGATAACGGACTTCTACCGGAAACAGACGCCCGGAAACCTCGATCACCGGAGCACCGTTGAAATGGCGGGCAAAGCGCTCGGCGTCAATGGTTGCCGAGGTAATGATCAGCTTGAGGTCGGGCCGGCGGGGCAGCAGCTGTTTGAGGTAGCCGAGAAGGAAGTCGATATTCAGGCTGCGCTCATGGGCTTCGTCAATGATGATCGTATCGTAGGCGCTGAGATAGGGGTCGCCCTGGCTTTCGGCCAGCAAAATACCGTCGGTCATCTGTTTGACCCAGCGCTCCGGCGAACTGCGATCCTGGAAGCGGATCTTGACCCCCACCCCTGCCCCCACCTGGGTCTTCAATTCCTGCGCCAGACGGCTTGCTACCGAACGGGCGGCCAGCCGACGAGGCTGGGTATGGCCGATCAGCCCACGGGCGCCGCGCCCCAGTTCAAGGCAAATTTTTGGCAGCTGGGTGGTTTTTCCGGACCCCGTTTCGCCACACACAATGACCACCTGATGCCGGCCAATCAGCTTGGCAATTTCGACCCGCCGCTCATTGACCGGCAAATCCGCCTGAAATTCCGGATTGGGTAAGGCACGTTGCCGCGCTGCGACGGCCCCTTTCGATTTCTCCAGGAGGGCGGAAAAATCGTCCTGCGCCTTTTCCCGCCGGGGGCCGGCACGTCCCATATCCCG
>CAZHVZ010000007.1:3056-6361 GCA_964536245.1 uncultured Rhodocyclaceae bacterium | reverse complement strand
CGAGCCAAAGCCTTCAATCGGCGAATATCGGCGGTCAGGCAATGATCTAGAAAATCACCCGGAGAGCGGGAGGGAGAACTGAGCGTTTTTGGGTTCATGGGCAAGCACCGCGACGAGGGGCGCATTATAAGCCCGGGCTGCTCCGCCGGCCGGGATTGACAAATGGCGGGAGAGTCCCCTCCCACACGCCGGAGACGCTTTAAGCTAAACTGACAGGATCAGACCAAAATCAGGGAGACCCGTATGGATATTCGCTCAATCATTGCTCCAGTAATCAATGATCGCGATGCCCTTGAGGAATTTGCCGAGGTTCTGGTGGACCGCGCCCCGGAAATCGAACGGGATGTAGCGCGGCTGAAAAAAGCGCCGACTGACCGCGAAATCATCGCCGAGTTGTTTCGGGCCATCCACAATATCAAGGGCGATGCCGCGCTGTGCAAGTTTGACTTGGCGGTTGCCATTGCCCACCCCATCGAAACGCTGATGTCCCGGTTCCGGGAAGGCGAAATTCCCTTCTCCGACATGCTGGCCGAAGCCATCCTGCTTGCCGTTGACCGTCTGGAACTGGCCACCGATGGCCTGCTCATGGGGCGCTCCCTGGAGAGCCTGCGCTTGCTGCCTCTGGTGCAGGGCCTGGAAAAGCTGGCCTTGGCCACCGTAGACAACATCGATGCGCTGAGCCGAGACCTGATCGAGGCGGTTACCGGTTTCCCCCCGGTTATTGCTGCCCTGTCCACCAAGGCTCCCAAGGTTACGCCGCCGCCTCAGGACAACAAGCACGCCGTCGGCGACTTGCAGTTTTTCCGTTCCCTCGCCCAGCAATTCGAGAGCCGCTCTCCCCTCTTCAAGGGGCGGACCATGCGCGTCCTGCGCCTGGCCCTGGAAACCAATAAAGCTGCCGGGTTGCCGGTAGACCCGGTACAGCTGGAAGCGGCGGTCTATATCCACGATCTGGGCATGATGTTTCTGCCCGAGTCGGCCTGGCTCAAGGTTGCGCGCATGACCGACGAGGACAAGCGTGCCCTGCGTAACCATCCCGGCTACGCAGCCGGCCTCTTGCAGCGCATGGAAGGCTGGGAGCCGGCCGCTGAAATGGTCGCCCAGCATCACGAGATGCCCGACGGTGGCGGCTATCCGAACCAGCTGACTGGCGACGCCATTTGTCCGGGAGCGAAGGTTCTGGCAGTCGTTGATGCCTTTGAGGCGGTCATGCTCAAACACATTCATCGGGGAAAAAATCGCTCCGTGCTGCGAGCCATTGCCGAAGTGAACGCCTGCGACAAACAGTTTGCCCCGGAGTGGATCGCGCCCTTTAATGCCGTTATCCGGCGCACTATCGAATCCTGATGGAAGCCGATTTGCAACGCCGTTTCGGCGGCGTGGCCCGCCTTTTTGGCGAAGCAGGTGCCGAGCGCCTCAAAGCCGCCCACGTTTGCGTAGTCGGCCTCGGCGGCGTCGGCTCCTGGGCAGCGGAAGCCCTTGCCCGGACGAATCTTGGGCGCCTGACGCTGATTGATCTGGACATGGTCGCCGAGTCCAATACCAACCGCCAGATCCAGGCCCTCAGCCGGGAGTACGGAAAGGCCAAGGTGGATGTCATGGCCGAACGGATCGCCGGAATCAACCCGGCTTGTCAGGTTACCTGCATCGAAGATTTTGTCACCCTCGACAACCTTGAAGAATTACTGCGCGGATTCGATTCTGTGGTGGATGCCATTGACCAGGTCAAGGTCAAGGCGGCCATGATTGCCCATTGCCGGCGGAACAACATGTCCGTGGTCACGGCAGGAGCTGCCGGGGGGCAAATCGATCCCTTGCAGATCAAGGCCGCCGATCTGTCGCAAACGGTGCAAGACCCGCTACTCGCCAAAGTGCGGTCGCTTTTGCGCAAGGAGCATCAATTCCCCAGGGATCTGCGCAAGAAATTCGGTGTCACCGCCGTTTATTCGACAGAACCCCTGCGTTATCCCGATGCCAGTTGCGACAGTGACTCCGGGAGTGGCGGACTCAACTGCGCCGGGTTCGGATCATCGGTTTGCGTTACTGCCACCTTCGGCATGGCCGCCGCAGCGCAGGCCCTCAACAGGATTGCCGGAGGATGAGAAAGCCCCGCAAACTCCGCTCCCAGAAAGCTGGCTTGCCACCGGGCTCCCTGGTCCCCATTGGTGAGGCAAAAACCTCTCTGCCAAGCATTTCGGTCATTGATTACGGCCCTGGCGGACTGGAAGAATACCCTCTCGACGACCTCTCCAGGCTCCCCGCCACCCCGGCCTTTTCCCGGCGCTGGATCAATGCCTATGGCGTCCACCAACCGGAACTTCTGGCCACTCTGGGGAAACAGTTCGGCATCCACCCGCTGGTTCAGGAAGACATTCTGAATACCGACCAACGGCAAAAACTGGACCATTACGACCGCTCACTTTATCTCGTCCTGCACCGTTACCTGCTGTCCGGCGATGGCCGGGAGCTGGTCAAGGATCAAATCAGCCTGGTCATCGGCCACGATTTCCTCCTGACCTTCCAGGAAAGGCAATCGAAAACCTTCGAGCCCGTGCGCGAGCGGCTGCGCGCCGACCGGGGCAACCTGCGGCGGGGCGGTATCGACACGCTGGCCTATTCCCTGCTCGACTCGGTGGTAGACAGCTATTTCGGCCTCATTGAACAGCTGGGGGAACACGCCGAAAATCTGGAAACGGAAATTCTCGGCAAGCCCTCGCCCCGATCGCTTGAGGCTATCCACCAGCTCAAGCGCAACGTATCGCAGCTGCGGCGAAACCTCTACCCGCTACGGGAAGTTCTTGGCCTGCTTTATCGGGACACCACGGATTTCTTCAGCCAGGATGTCGAACTGTATCTGCGCGATGTCTATGACCACACCGTGCATATCCTGGAGTCTCTGGAGGATCTGCGCGACCTCGCCACCGGCTTGCTCGACGTCTATCTGTCCACAGTGAGCCACCGGGTCAACCTTGAAGTGCGGGCCTTGACCGTGGTAGCAACCATTTTTATGCCGGCCACCCTGATTGCCGGTATTTTCGGCATGAACTTCAAACAAATGCCCTGGCTCGAGTACGCCAACGGCTTTGCTTACGCCATGGGCCTGATGGGCAGCATCGCCGCCCTGATGCTCTTTTTGTTCTGGCGGCGACGCTCGGTCTAGAACGCCTGTTTCAGGCCGGCAGGGAGTCCAGCCAGATTCCCATACCCTGAGCATTGAGCTCGAGATCGGTGGCGAGCAGCTCAAGAACGGCTTCATCCGACAGCATGCAGCCATGGCTGCGTATTTCTGCCAGCAGATACGCGGT
>CAZHVZ010000007.1:0-3046 GCA_964536245.1 uncultured Rhodocyclaceae bacterium | reverse complement strand
GTTGAAGCGTCCTTGATGCGCTGATGACGGTTTTCTCCTGAAAATCGTTCCTGCATACCGATGCCCACCAGCCGATCGAGGCGCCGCAACAGATTCCGCCCCATTTCCGGCACATCGTGCAGGCGGCTGTAATGGGTCAGATACATCGCTCCTGGCTGAAGGGAGAGGAGCAGCTCTACCGACTGACGCATGGCATCGGGTTCAAACTGGCTGGGGGTGGTGGTCGGGAAAATGAATTGCCGGTCACCGACATCCAGTTCACGATAAGACAGTCCAAACATGTCCCCCGTGAAGATGCCAGAGGTGCGACGATCAACGATACAGATGTGGTGTCGGGCATGGCCCGGAGTATCGAGGCAGAGCAACTCCCGACCGGCCAGCGAGATCACCGTTTCATGGTTCGCTTCGATAATTCGGGCAGGATCAATGGGCAAAATTTCACCGTACACTCGCGCCACGTACTCGGCGCCATACACGGCACTTACTCCTGCTACCAGTTTGGAGGGTTCCGCCATATGCCGGGCACCTCTTGGATGAACAACCAGCTGAGCATGGGGAAAGGCTCGCATCATGCTGCCAGCACCGCCGGCATGATCGAGATGAATGTGGGTCAGGATGATGTAATCGACCGCCTCGGGCCCCAGTCCGATGCGCTTGAGCGCCTGCAGGGCGTTGGCCAGCGCATCGTTGCTGCCGGTATCGACAAAGGCAACCCGGCCATTCTCGACCACCATGTGAATGGCTGCCAGAATAGGACGAACGTAGCCGGCGTCAAAGGCAATAATGCCGTTGCTGTAATCTCTCCAATCGAACATTTTGAATTCTCCGGTTATTGTCCCCGCATTATACTTGCCGGTCTCCGCACTATTGATGATTCCACATGAAGCACTTCCTGGCCGATGACGGCGAAAAAATCCACCTACAGATTTCCGGGCAAGGCTCACCCATCATCATGCTGCACGGCTGGACCTCCAGCCATCAGGAATGGTTTCCGTTTCTCGAATTGCTCAATTCCCGGCACCGTGTCTATCGCTGGGACGCCAGGGGCCATGGCGGCCATCGCCTCGGCCAGACAACACTCCCTACCGTCCAGCGCATGGCCCGTGATCTGCACAACCTGCTCGAACACTACTCCCTAGATCGGGTAACAGCCGTTGGCCACTCCATGGGTGCACTCACCCTCTGGCAATACATACGAGACTTCGGCACCAGCCGCCTGGGCAAACTGTGCTTTATTGACCAGTCGCCAAAACTGGTCACCGATGACGACTGGCGACACGGTATCTATGGCAATTTCGATCAACAGCGCAGCCGGGCGTTTGCCAGCGAACTGGATGCTGATTTTGCCGAGAGCGTCCTGCGGCTGACGGCATTCGGACTCAATGAGCGAGCCCGGGCAAAATACCTGGAAAATGCCTCCGGCTGGGAAAAGTCCCGCGCTGCATTGCGCGCCCAAAGCGCCCAACCCTTGATTGACTGCTGGCAGAGCTTGACCGAAGCGGACTATCGGGAAGTCCTTGGACACATCGACGTTCCAGCCATGCTGGTCTATGGCGGACAAAGCAATTTCTACGAAACCGGCACCGCTCACTATGTCGCCAGCCGCATCCCGGAAGCCATTTTACATATCTACGAAGGCACCGATCATTCCCCCCACCAGTGGCAACGGGAGCGCTTCGCCAAGGATCTGCTCGACTTCGTCAAATAAACTCTTGCGCAGCAGACGGAGCGAGGCTACCGTCTGTCGGCAAACATTTTCCTGAACTTGGCCAGTTTTGGTCCGATCACAGCTGTGCAATAAGGCTGCCCCTGGTTGAGTTTATAGTAGTCTTGGTGGTATTTTTCCGCCGCATAGAACACCTGCGGCCCGGTAATCTCCGTGACGACAGGTGATAACCAGAGCTTTGCCGCGTTCAGTTCAGCGATAACGCGCTGGCATGTTAGTCGCTGAGTATCATCCTGACAAACCACTATCGAACGGTACTGACTACCGACATCATGCCCCTGGCGGTCTCTGGTTGTCGGGTCATGGCTGGCAAAAAAAACTTCCAGCAAGTTAGTGAAAGTGATTTCGGCGGGCTTGAAGATAATGCGAACCACCTCCGCATGGCCGCTAGTTCCGCTGCAAACCTGCTCATAGTCGGGATGTGCAGTGACGCCACCGCAATAGCCGGAGGTCACTTCGGTCACCCCCCGAAGTTCCTTGAACAGAGCCTCCAGACACCAAAAGCAACCGCCGCCAAACACCGCTTGCTCATGCTCCATGTCAATCCGCCGGAGAAAAGGTCTGGTGATAGAACGAATGGCTGGCATAGGCCATTACCGGAAACGCCACCAGAAACAGAGGAAGAACGAGGATACTACCCATGACAGTTACCGCCAGCAGCACGGCCCAAACAATACACACAAAAAAATTGTTGAATACCGCCCTGACACTGAGAATGACTGCTCCTGTCAACCCGGCCCGGCGGTAATAAAGCAGCGGAACGGCAAAACCCAATACCGAAAAAATGACAAACGCCAGCACTGCCCCCATCAGGGAGCTCCACAGGATGAACAGCCGGACGTTGGTTCCCGGAGGAATCATCGCCTGAAGACTGACCGGAACTTCGCCGATCATGAATCCGTACAGTGTTGCGGCGTCGGTAATCCATATGAGAAAAAACAAGGCGCACACTGCCGCAACGGCAAACATGGCACGAGGCACTTTCCTAAACCCGGCGAAAGGCTCCCGCCAGTTTACCACCTGCCCTGCTATCAAGCAGTCGGCAATCCGGAAATATCCCAGTAGCAAAAACGGTCCCACCAGCATGAAGCCGCCAGTCAAAGGTAAAGCCATTGGTACCGCATCGGCTTTGACAACGGCGAACAAGGCAATCAGGCCAATAGCAGCAAACAACATGGCGTAGGTGACACTGACATTGCGACTACGAATAAACATCGCACCTCCGGCACGAAGGGCCAAGGAAAGTGCGGAAAAGGTCAGGCGATTAATTGGCGGAGTCGTGATAGTCATACGGTAGCCTATTCGATTCGTAGCAGTAAT
>CAZHVZ010000006.1:55020-57901 GCA_964536245.1 uncultured Rhodocyclaceae bacterium | reverse complement strand
AACCGCTACCCCAGCGACCAGCGGGAACCAGCCACCATCGGGAATCTTCAGGATATTCGCCGCCAGGAACACCAGTTCGACCGCCAGGAAGCAGGCAAACAGGGCGCCCGCCCTGGCCCAACCCCAGCCCCAGCCGCGCGCGACGACGACAGTCGCGAGCAGGGAAGTGATCACCATGTCGCCGGTCACCGCAATGCCGTAGGCCGCTGCCAGATTGTTCGAGGACTTGAAACCGAGAACCAGAATCATCACCGCCAGCATCAAACCCCAATTGACCGCCGGCAGGTAGATTTGCCCCTGCTCCTTTTCCGAGGTGTATTGCACTTCCGTGCGGGGAACAAAACCCAGCTGCATCGCCTGGCGGGTGACCGAGAAAGCCCCGGAAATCACCGCCTGGGAAGCGATCACCGTGGCCAGGGTGGACAAGGCCACCAGGGGCAGCAAAGCCCATTCCGGGGCCGACAGGTAGAACGGATTTTCAGCCGCCGCCGGATTCGCCAGAATCAGCGCGCCCTGGCCAAAATAGTTGAGCACCAGCGCCGGCAGCACAAAGCCGAACCACGCCCTTTGAATGGGTTTGCGCCCGAAGTGTCCCATATCGGCATAAAGCGCCTCCGCCCCGGTGACGGCAAGCACAACGTTCCCCATGGCGACAAGGGCCATGGCCTTGTTGTCAAAAAGGAATTCCACGCCATAGACGGGATTGATCGCCTGAAGGATACCCGGATTGCCGACGATATTACCCAGCCCCAGCAGGGCCAGCACCGAGAACCAGACCAGCATGACCGGCCCGAAAGCTGCTCCGACCACCGCCGTCCCCCGGCGCTGGACAAAAAACAGGATGAACAGCACCACCATCGTAATGGGGATGACGAAAGGCTTGAAGGCCGGTGTCACCACCTCCAGCCCCTCGACGGCAGACAGCACGGAAATGGCCGGGGTGACCATGCCATCCCCGTAAAACATGGCGGCACCGAGAATGCCGATGATCATGATGGCCTTGGCTTGCGCCGGCTTGCCCTGGGCATCATGCAGCGCGAGGGCGATCAGGGCCATGATGCCGCCCTCCCCCCGGTTGTCGGCGCGCATAATGAAGGTCACGTACTTGACCGCGACAACAATGACCAAAGCCCAGAAAAACAGCGACAGACTGCCGTAAATATTGGCTTCAGTGACCGGAATGGGATGATTGCCGGCGAAAACCTCCTTCACCGCATAGAGAGGACTGGTACCGATATCCCCATAAACCACCCCCAGCGCGGCCAAGGCCATCACAGCCAGACGCTTGCCCCGGAGTTCCCCGGCAAGACCGTGACTACTACTCATAAACCCCCCTAACAACCGGCGGCTTCAAGCCGCTCTGTGCATCTTGCCTACCGATGCTGTCATCAATCTGCCAAGCGAAGACTAACCGCCGAGGGCGGTTTTCAGCGACTGTACTTCCTCTTCCGACTCCTCGATGATTTCCTTCAGGGTTTCGGCATCGAAGAGACTGTCCAGCATCGAGGTATCCACTCCGCCATCCAGCTCGGGATCGCGCCAACTGCTTTCCCGATTGGCAATTTTGTTGGCGACGTACAGCACATCGGTCAAGGTCTTGATTTCGGCAATGGGACGATCGGTCTCGTGCTCCTGCACCGCCGTCAAAATCGACTCCGGCTGACCGAGGGCGGAAAGCAGGGCGTGACCGATATTGTCATGCCAGCCCACCAGCAGATCATGCAAAGCCGGTTTGTCGGCCACCATCTCGGGGAAGTTCGATGCCCGGGACATCAGGTAAAAGACACCGATATCGTGCACCAGACCGGCAAACATGGCTTCATCGCCGTTAATTTTGGCCACCTTGCGGGCCAGGACGCGGCACAGCGCGGCTACGTGCGACGTATGCACCCACAGACGCTGGGAAATCCCTTCAAAAGCCTGCATCTGCTTGGACTTGAGCAGTTGCTCCATGGCCACGGCAAAGGATACGGTCCGCACCGCCTCCATGCCGACCCGGATAATGGCGCTCTTGACGTCGGCAATTTCCCGGCCGGAAGGATTGAGCGCCGCCGAGTTGGCCATGCGGATGATCTTGGCGCTCATCAACGGTTCGGCCCCCACCAGTTTGGCCAGCTGCTCGACGCTGAGATTGGGATCTTTCAGCGCGGTGCGAACCTGGAAGGTGATGTCGAGAAAAGTGGGGAAAGTGATCTCATCGCCCGACAAATCGCGGGCAATGTCTTCGAGAATCTTGAAGGTCAGGGCGTTGGACATGGTTTTACTCTGTGGGCAAAACGACTCGGAGCCGCACGGTCAGGAATAGAAAAACCCTGACCGGAAAACGAAAAATTCCTTTTAGAAGGGAATGTCGTCACCGAGGTCATCAAAAGAGGGTTTCGGCTTGTTCTTGGGCGGGGCCGGCGCGTAATCCTGCGGCTCGCTATCCATGGCAGGCCCGCCCATTCCCTGGCGGCTGCCGAGCATCTGCATTTCAGTCGCTTCGATTTCGGTGGTATAGCGGTCCTGACCATCCTTGTCCTGCCACTTGCGGGTCTTGATACGCCCTTCCAGATACACCTGGGAGCCTTTTTTCAGGTACTGGCCGGCAATTTCAGCCAGCTTGCGATAGAACACCACGCGATGCCACTCGGTCATTTCGCGTTTTTCGCCGCTGTTTTTGTCTTTCCAGCTGTCCGTGGTCGCCAGACGGATATTGCACACGGCGTCACCGCTTGCCGTGTAGCGCGTTTCCGGATCGGCGCCAAGGTTGCCGACGAGGATCACTTTATTGACCGATGCCATTCATAGTCTCCGTATCAGGAAGTAGCCGCTGCCGTTACCAGGCGACGCGGCGGAAAATTCATTGCGGCCACCACCAGCAGCCAGACAAGCGCCAGCC
>CAZHVZ010000006.1:54278-54952 GCA_964536245.1 uncultured Rhodocyclaceae bacterium | reverse complement strand
ACAGTCCCAGGGCCTGGGTCGTGTTGTACACCCCGAGCGCAGCCCCCTTGGCGGAGGGTGGCGCCGTACGGGAAACCAGCGAGGGCAGCGTTGCTTCGAGAATATTGAAGGCGATGAAAAAAAGCACCAGCCAGGTCGCCAGGCCCCACAGGCTTTGCCCGGCAAACCACAACCCCAGCTGGACGATGATCAGCAGCGCCACGGCGCCACCGAACACGGGCCGCATCTTGTTCCCCTTTTCGGCGGAAATGATGGCCGGCACCAGGACCACAAAAGAAAGCAGGACTGCCGGCAAATAGATTTTCCAGTGTTCCGATGCGCCCAGCCCGGCATGTTCGATCAAGGCGTGGGGAATGACCACGAACATGGCCATCTGGATCATGTGCAGGATGAAAATTCCGGCATTGAGGCGCAACAAGTCGCGGTTGGCCAGAACCAGACGAAAGGGCAGTTTGTCATGCCCCGCCACCGGCGGAGCTGGCGGCACGGCCTTGAGCAGCAGAACAATGGCACCCAGGGCCAGCCCCCCGGTCAGCACAAAAAGACCCGCCATGCCGATCCAGCCATAGAGAACCGGCGCACCAACCAGTGACAACGCAAAAACCAGGCCGATGGAGGAGCCGATCATGGCCATCACCTTGGTGCGATGCTCCTCCCGCACCAGATCAGCGGCC
>CAZHVZ010000006.1:45771-54268 GCA_964536245.1 uncultured Rhodocyclaceae bacterium | reverse complement strand
AAATCGCGCCGGCGCCTTGCAGCACCCGACCGACAATGATCCAGGTCATATCCGGCGCCCAGGCCGCCACAAAGCTGCCGAAGGCAAAGAGCAGCAGGCCGATGACGATCACTTTCTTGCGGCCATAGATATCCGAAGCAATCCCGAAGGGAATCTGGAACACCGCCTGGGTCAGCCCATAGGCCCCCAGGGCAAAACCAACCATGGCCAGGCTGTCGCCGCCGGGCAGGGTTTTGGCGTACACCGAAAAAACGGGCAGGATGAGAAACAGCCCCAACATGCGCAAAGCAAAGATGGAGGCCAGCGAAGAACCGGCGCGGCGCTCATCCGGAGTCATGCGGTCAGAAATGGTCATGCGGAAAAAACTTGGTTGCAGTGCAGCAATGTTAGCAGGTTTACCTTGGGGCCATACGCCTGGCGGACTAGACAAACCAGCCGACTCCGGGCTACGCCTTCGGACCGCTGGCGGGGCTGATGGAAAGCCCGGTTGTGTGTCAGAATTTCCGCCCATCACACCCGAAGCACGCTCTGCCGCTCGACATGCCCGTCAAGATATTCATTTGCCCATGCCCGGAACGCCCCCCGCCGCTTTGGCCAAAACCTGAACAACCCGTGCCCCCGTTTCCCCGGCACCATAACTTTGGAGACCCCTGGTGAGCCAGACCCTTGAATGCCGGCAATGCGGATCAAAGCTGGAGTTTGCCCCCGGCGAACAGGCCCTGAAATGCCCATTCTGCGGCAGCACCAACACCATCGATGCGGCCAGCAGCGAGGACATCGCCCTTGCCGTTCAGGAGCAGGACTTTGACGCCTATCTGGCACAACGGGCTGGCAATGAACCGGCCATTGAGCGGCAGACCGTCAAATGTCCGGGCTGCGGCGCCCAATCCCAACTGGCGGCCAACGTGGTGGCCGATCGCTGCCCTTTTTGCGCGTTGCCCATCGTAGCGGTCGAGGCCTACGCCCACCGTTCGATCCGCCCCAAGGCCATGGCCTCTTTCGAGATCGGGGAAGACAACGCGCGCAAGGCATTCAAGCAGTGGATTGATCGCCTGTGGTTCGCACCCAGCGCCCTCCGGCAGACCTACCGGGCCGAGCATGGGCTGAAAGGCGTTTACCTTCCCTACTGGACTTACGACGCCGAAACCGAAACGCCCTACCAGGGGGAGCGCGGCGAGAATGTCTACGTCACCGAAACCTACGAGAGCAACGGCCAGGTTCGTTCGCGGCAAGTGCAGCGAACCAACTGGTATCCGGCGGCGGGGTCTGTGCAACTCCGCTTCGATGATGTCCTGGTCATCGGCTCCAGGACACTGCCGGAAGGCTTCGGGGCAAAGCTCGGCCCCTGGCGCCTGGAAAAGCTTCAACCCTACCGGGACGACTATGTGGCAGGGTTTTCCGTCGAGGCCTATCAAGTCGGGCTGGCCCCAGGGTTTGCCGAGGCGCGGGGATTGATGGAAGGGCGCATCCGCGAAGCGATCTGCCGGGACATCGGCGGGGATCAGCAGCGCATCCTCAACATGAACCCGCACTACGCCCAGGTGAGCTTCAAGCATATCCTGCTGCCGACCTGGCTGTCTTCCTACCGCTACGGCGACAAGAGCTACCGCTTCATCATCAACGGGCAAACCGGCGCGGTACAGGGCGAGCGCCCCTATTCGCCGTGGAAGATTGCCGGAGCGGTGGTTTTTGTTCTATTCCTGATCGGGCTGGCCTACTTGCTGAGCCAGGGGGGCTGAATGCATCGGGCGAGGCGGTTGGTGGCAGGTGCCGGCGGGCCGGTGGCGCCTTGAAGTAGCCGGTCGACATATCGGAGGTTCAACGACAGGTCGCGGAATGGAGCTGTCGCTTGAAATTATGGCTGACGGACCGGAACTCGGCCATTGCTGGCGGTGGCGGTCAGATTCGCCAACGTCCAATATGAAATCGAATCTGGACATAAATACGACATCGATTCCAAGTGACCACGGTCTCCCGTCGCTACTTAAAAATTGATGCAAATTTCAACTTCACTCGCTCGACAAATCTGAGTTCGATCGGCCTATCCAAGTTATTCCAAGCGTCTTCGCACAGGCTTTGAATGTCACCCGTGTAGATTTGATCAAGGCGATCAGGAAGCGTTAGGCCCAGATTCGCAGCGAGTGACAAGGCAATGTAATCACCAAACTCATGGTTTACCGCGCCCGGCAACTCACAAAATGACTCTTTCGATCCATGCTGCCGCTTCCCGTGCTGCAACAGGGCAGAAATCAAACGAATGGCGTGGTAATCAAAGCTCCCGCCAGCTTTGTGCGCCAGCAGCGGCTCAAGTTGCAACACAGGGGTGGTCAAGAGTTCGTGGATGTTCCACTCAAAATCATCTTCAAGATAATTCTGTTCGCCAATCGATTTCAGATATTGCTGCAGGCAGCTGAAGGCCACTGACATTTTTCCATGGGCATAGCCATCAAACTCGGGCGAATTCGATAAGGCGCGAAGCAGATTATCCAGCGCCATCCTCAGATTCTCGTCCGTTTGCCGAGTCGCAAAAGAATATCCATGAAACACGCACTGCATGGCAGAAAGATACTGGCGTGTTGCGGTCTGCGGAACAGCCCGGTGCAGCCAGTGCAGCAATGGCATCAGGTCGATGAAGTCACCAAGGAAATGGCTCAGGTCCATATCCAGTTTGATCGGCGGTTCGTCCACCGGTAGCGACCCAGGTGCGACACCCCGGTGCCGCAGTTCGTTCTTGGCAAGGCTGAGCAGGCTTTCGACGAGCTCATACCGCTCTTTTTCGAACCAGATCGGGGTGATGCCCAACTTGGCCAGTTCCGCGTTGCGCTGGGCGATCCCGTCCAGGGTCTCCGGGGCTTGCTCAATGGAGAAGTGCTGTTTGGTCTCCTCCTCTTCGCCCATGTCTTCCCTGATCTTCTGGAACACCTGAACCGTTCGGTCATTGCTCAGGCTACAGCCCAAAAAGAGCAGACTGCTGTTCTTGTAATGGTAGGCAAGCAGCTTGGGAATGGGTTTGTGCAGATTCAGGCTGCCGTTGCCGTAGGCCTCGTCGTACTGGTTCTTGCTGAGGATGCAGCGTTTTGGCTCGCGAATATCCCCGTGCAGCTTGATGACCGTGATCCTCTTCGGATCGGGCTGCTCCAGCGCATTCAGGCCATTGATCACCTGAACCCTGCCGGTCTCGCCGGTTTCAAACGACTGCTCCAGCAGGCGATCATAATTGGTCGTGATCACCGTATCCGTGAACAGCTCGGAGATGCGCCAGACCACATCGGGGATGGTGGGGTTGCGGGAGAACTCATCGCGAATTTCGTTGATGAACACCTCGCGGCCACGAACAGCCTCGATCTCTTCCAGCACCGTTTCGTACGCGCCGCAGGCCAACAGGTCTTCGATGCGTTCCGCAGCGATATGCGCCGTTTTGCCCTGGTGGCGCAGATGCTCCTTCCAGCTTGAAAACCCCGCCGATACCGAGATGCCCGCCCCGACAAACGGCACCACTGCGCCGGCAGCCATGAGATCGACCAGCTGGATGAAGTGATCCACATTGCGCTGGAACCAATGATCATCGCCAAGCTGCTCCTGAAACCAGGATTCGCCCAGCGCCTCGTGACGACAGGCTTTGCGAAACGCCTGAAACGCTTCGTCGTAGCGCTTCCTGTCCCCCGCAAACAGCGCCTTGCTGGGCTGGGGCAAGGCGTCAACGCCATATTCAAGTTGGGCATCCTGCCCCTCTTCGCTATCCAGCCACTCGTTGAAATCGGCAAAATGCTCGTAACGGGTGTGCTCGTCTTCGTCGCACCAGATCTTGTGCAGCGCCGGCATCATGTTCTGTGACTCAGCAGATGGCTTGCTCGACGAGGGCATCGGCGAGGTGGAGCTGAGTGGTTTGGGCATCGTTGAGGCGGGACTTGAGCTGGTCGCACAGGGCCATCAGCTCGTCGACCTTGGCGACAATGCGGTGTTGTTCGGCGAGTGGCAACAACGGCACAGGAGCGCACCTCAGCTTTTCCTGAGAAATGTTTACTTGGCTTGCGGCCATCCCGGATTTCGCCTTCTCAAGATACTCAGCTGTTCCACCAGAATTCATGGATAAAGCCAAAAATCTTCCATACACGCCTATTTCGATCGGATGAAATCTGATGATCTTGTCCGAAATCATGAGTCGAGGTCGTGTTCGATCGACAAAACACGATATACCAACGCGATTTTTGGGGCCCGCTCTAGTGAACAAAATGTCGCCGACCTTTGCCTCTGCCTCTGGTCTCGGATTCAACTTTGACGGGAGTTCCTTATTTTCGTGCTCCCAATACTGCATAACTTGAACAGCAGTTGTTTTTAGGACTCCCCAGACATCATCTGATGGCGACATGTGCTCCAAACATGCCGGACTCCAACCCGAATCCATGCCTGATGTAACGTCCCCCAATCTCACCCATTCCCACCCCGCTGGCAGCTCGTATACGCTCTCCACCTCGGTCACGAGGGGCAGCGGTTTCTCCTTCTTGATCCTACCTTCCTTGACTAACTTCGCCTTCTCGGCGGCAATCTTCTTGAGCAGTTCGCTGGCGAGTTCGTCGTTCGGGTCTTGCGGGACGAGCTTGCCCATCACGGCCAGTTGCAGGATGGTTTGCTTGAGCTGGGCTATGCTCTCTTCGGTCGTGAACAGCGTGTCGAAGTGGCCGGCGATGCGCTGCCAGGCGTTGGCGAATTGCGCGTGATCGCCGGCGCTGGTCAGCGCGCTCAGCAGGGTTTCCACCAGCGTTTGATGGGCGCCGAGGCTGGCGTCGGTTTCTTGCTCAAGCTGGTCGCACAGCGCCATCAGTTCATCGACTTTGGCGACGATGCGGCGTTGTTCAGCCAAGGGGGGAATAGTTGCTAGAGTGCCTATTAGATTGGCTTGAGTCAGTTGATTGATCGTAGTCGTATCAACCCCCTCAAGATTTTTTCTGAACAATGGTGAGTTCAAGAAGACTTCAATGTAGTTGTTTAACCTTGATCGAAATATCGCCATGAAAGCGCCAAAGTACATCGGCTCACTAAGGGCTTTGATTTGTGCGGTTTTTCCCACCAATGCTTTGCTGCCATTCCGAGCACAAATCAATAGATCGCCGACCTCAACCATGGCCGATTCTTTGATTCCCACATTGGAGACTCTAACCAAATCGGATAGATCTATTCTTCCTCTTTGAATGTTTGAAGAGCGTAAAACGGGGATTCCGGAGTCACCCGCATTAGAAGGTTTGTAAGTCAGTCCAATGTTGGTTTCGCCGAAAGATCCGAGCCGTGCCCACACCCACCCTTTCGGGAGATCAAACGGATTTTCCTCTTCCGCAATCAGCGATAGGGGCTTTTCCTTATTGATTTTGCCTGCCTTCACCAACTTCGCCTTCTCGGCGGCAATCTTCTTAAGCAGTTCGCTCGCGGATTCGTCGTTGGGGTCTTGCGGCACCAGCAGGCCGCGCACGGCCAGTTCCAGAATCAGCTCGCGCAGCTTCTTGATGCCGTACAGCTCGACCTTGCTTGACGAGCCCCGGCCGGCGGTGGATTTGCGTTTGAGGGCGGCGGTCCACAGATCGAGGTGATCCGTCACGAGGGTTTCCACAGGCGTTGCGACGTTCATGCCTGAGCCTCGCGCTGGTTTTCGAGCAGAGCGCAGGCACTCCAGCCTTGCTGGCTGGCCTCGTTCACGTACCAGTTGCAGGCGTCGAGGTTGTCGATGCGCATGAGCTGGCGCAGATGGGTCCAGGTCAAATTGCTACGCAGTGCGTAGCGAATCTGCTCAACGATGCGGTGCACGCTCTGCCAGTAGGCTTCGATCGTGGCGATGTTTTCAACCCGGCTCATGCGTCGCGCTCCAGCGCGGCGGCGAGGATGCCCTTGAGCTGGTCGCGCAGCGACTGGATGTCCTGCTGCTGCGCCTGATACTGCTGCAAGAGTTCTTCCGGGTCGTGGCTGACCTGCTCGCCGACGTGCGGGTTCTTGATGTCGAGGTTGTAGTTGCGGGCGGAAATGTCTTCGCGACTGACTTTCCAGGCCTGCGGGGTTTCGACGCGGGCTGCAAAGCCGTCGGCTTCGTCGCCCCACCAGGCGCATTCGCTGGCGAATTCCTCGAACTGCATGGGGCGGGTCTTGTTGTAGCTGCTGACGCCCTCGGGGTAGGGATGTTCGTAGAACCAGACTTCCTTGCTTGCCGGCCATTCGGCCTCGGGCTTTTTGGTGAAGAAGAGGAT
The DNA here is from genome assembly GCA_964536245.1 of uncultured Rhodocyclaceae bacterium. Classification (GTDB taxonomy): domain Bacteria; phylum Pseudomonadota; class Gammaproteobacteria; order Burkholderiales; family Rhodocyclaceae; genus CAZHVZ01. Next base: position 48,038 of record CAZHVZ010000006.1, on the reverse strand, counting down.
GTTGGTCTTGATGCCGGTGTAGGGGTTGAACACGCCATTGGGCAGGCGGACGATGGTGTGCAGATGGCATTGCTCGAGCAGCATCTGCTTGAGGCGGGTTTTCATGCCTTCGCCGAACAGGAAGCCATCGGGCAGGACCACGGCGGCGCGGCCGTGGCTCTTGAGCAGCCTGACGACCAGCGCCATGAACAGATCGGCGGTTTCGCGGGTGCGCAGGGGCGCGGGGAACTGGTTTTCGACGCCGTCCTCTTCCATGCCGCCGAAGGGCGGGTTGGTGATGATGACGTTGACACGGTCAGTCTCGCCGTAGTCGGTGTAGGCGCGGCGGCTGAGCATGTTGTCATGCTCAATCTGCGTTGGGGTGTCGATGCCATGCAGGATCATGTTGGTGGCGCACAGCATGTGCGGCAGGGCTTTCTTCTCCACACCGTGAATGCTGGCAACGAGGACGGCTTCGTCCGCCGCATTCTTTGTGTACTTGTCGCGCTTGTGGTCAATGGCGCAGGCGAGAAAGCCGCCGGTGCCGCAGGCCGGGTCGAGCACGCTTTCGGCGAGCTTGGGATCAACCCGGTCGACGATGAATTTGGTGACGGCGCGGGGGGTGTAGAACTCGCCCGCGTTGCCGGCGCTTTGCAGGTCTTTGAGTATTTGCTCATAGATGCTGCCGAAGGTGTGGCGGTCTTGCGTATTGTTGAAATTGATCTCGCAGATCTTGTTGATGACCTGCCGCATGAGGGTGCCGGACTTCATGTAGTTGTAGGCATCCTCGAAGACGTTGCGGATAACCTTGGCGCGCTCGCCGGTGGGGCCGCTGACCGCGAGCTTGTTCTTCAGCGTGGGAAAAAGCTGGAGGTTCACGAAGTCGCCAAGCTCGTCACCCGTCATGCCTTCGGGGTCCGCCGCCCAGTTGCGCCAGCGCAGGTGCTCTGGCAGCGGCGATTTGTAGGCGTCTTCGAGCAGTTCGATTTCGGCTTCGCGGTCATCGTAGATTTTGAGGAAGAACATCCAGACCAACTGGCTGATGCGCTGGGCGTCGCCGTCGACGCCGACATCCTTGCGCATGATGTCCTGGATGGATTTGATGATGCCGCTGACGTTGCTCATTGAGATTCCAGTGTTGCTTAACTTGCTTGTTTGAAGAGTTCGGTTTCAAGAGCCTGCAAGGCTGCTTCGTATTGGGCCTTGCCACCGAATACGCCATTGATGATTTCCACCGGCGTGCCTAGCTGCTTGAAGGGATCAAGCTTGAGGACGTTGTTGTTCTCGATGCTGACAATGCCTTCGTCGGCGTATTTGTCGAGCAGGGCTTCCAGCACGGCGCGCGCCTTGTCGCCGTATTGGGTGAAGTAGTTGCGTTTCTTGACGTTGTTGGCACGCTCGGCACGGGTGAGGGGCGGCTGGTCAAAGGCGATGTGGCAGATGAGGTCGAAATCGCCGTAGTCCTTGCCGACTTCCCTGGCGAGTTTGGGCAGCTCGATGCCGTACTCCGCAAGGGCCTCGATGATGGCGGCCTTCTTCTTGCTGCCGTTCCACTTTTGCAGAAAGTCATCCAGCGAGGCGAATTCCTGGCGGATGCTTTTGCGGCTGTAGTCGCGGTAGCTTTCGGTGACCATCTGGCCGTCATCGCCGAGGAATTCAACACGCTCTGAGACAATGAAGACCGTGACGCCGCCAACGTGGTACTTCTTGATGCCCTCGCCTTCTTCGCCCCCCGCTTCGCCCTCTTCTCCTTCACCTTCTGGATCAGGGGGGACGGGGTCGTCGTCAGGTTCTGGCTCGTAGATGACAACCGGTTCACCATCGAAATCCGGGTCTTTGAAGAGCTCGGTGGCCTTCTTGAAATCCATGATGGTGAAAAAGAATTTGTTCTGCGACTCTTCGATGCGCGTGCCACGGCCGACGATCTGCTTGAAGGTGGTCATCGAGTTGATGGACTTGTCGAGCACGATGAGCTTGCAGGTCTTGGCATCGACGCCGGTAGTCAGCAGTTCCGAGGTGGTGGCGATGACGGGGTATCTGCTTTCCGGGTCGATGAAGTTGTCCAGCTCGGCCTTGCCCTCGATGCTGTCGCCGGTGATGCGCATCACGTACTTGCTATTGGCTTTCGCCAGCGGGCCGGAAGCATTGACGATGGCCTTGCGCATGCGCTCGGCGTGGTCGATGTCCTCACAGAAGATGATGGTCTTCTGGAACGGGTCGGTGGCGTTGAGCAGCTTCATGACGCGCTCGGCGACGAGCCGGGTGCGCTGATTGAGCACCAGGATGCG
>CAZHVZ010000006.1:45186-45761 GCA_964536245.1 uncultured Rhodocyclaceae bacterium | reverse complement strand
CATGTCGACCTGGTTGTACTCGCGCTGCTCGATCTCGTTGCCGAGGTCGTCTTTCATGCCGGGCGGGGGCGTCCAGCCGTGAATGTCCTTGTCGATGTCGATACGCACCACCTTGTAGGGGGCGAGGAACCCGTCCTGAATGCCCTGTTTCAGCGAGTAGGTGTAGATCGGTTCGCCAAAATAGGTGATGTTGGAGGCGTATTTGGTTTCCTTGGGTGTGGCGGTCATGCCCAGCTGGATGGCACCGTCAAAATATTCGAGGATTTCTTTCCAGGCGGAGTCATCGTTGGCGCTGCCACGGTGACACTCGTCAATCACGATCAGATCAAAAAAATCGCGCTTGACCGACTTGAATATCTTGTCTTCCTCATCGGGGCCGGTGAGTGCCTGATACAGGCCCAGATAGACCTCGTAGGAAGGGTCGATCTTGCGATTGCGGATCTTGGTCATGACCGAGCCGAAGGGCTTGAAGTCGTTGACCAGTGTCTGGTCCGCCAGAATGTTGCGGTCCACCAGGAACAGGATGCGCTTGGCCTTCTTGGCCTTCCAGAGACGGTAGATGATCTGGAAGGTGG
>CAZHVZ010000006.1:36184-45176 GCA_964536245.1 uncultured Rhodocyclaceae bacterium | reverse complement strand
CCGGTGCCGGTGGCCATGACCAGTAGCAGGCGTTTTTCGCCTTGGGCCACTTTCTCGATGACGCGGTTGATGGCTTCAGCCTGGTAATAGCGGGGCTCCTTGCTGCTGCCGTCATCGTGATAGGGTTCGGTGACGAGGGATTCCTGATCGTCTGCAATGCCTCTGAAACGCTTGTAGCGCGCCCAGAGTTCCGCTGGCGAGGGAAACGCATCCAGCCCGAATTCGGTTTCAGTGTCTTCGCCTTCGGCAGCCGCCTTGTTATGGCTGGCAAATCCGTCGCCGTTGGAACTGAAAGCGCAGGGCACATCCAGGATTTCGGCATAGCCCAGGGCCTGCTGCAAGCCATGGCTGATGGTGGTGTTGTTTTCCTTGGCTTCGACCACCGCTACCGGCACGCCTTTTTCCTTCTGGAGCACGTAGTCGGCGAATTTCTTCTTTTTCTTGTTGCGCGAGGATAGATTGCCGCGAACGACGACCGGCCCCGGCGTCAACGTCACCTCACGGCGAATCTGCGTCATCTCGTCCCAACCCGCCTGGACGATCGCCGGCGTGATGAACTTGGCCTTGATGTCAGACTCGCTGAGTTCCTTCTTCTCTTTGCTATCCATCAGGTGAATCCAAAGTTGAATGGAGCATGGCTTGTTTGCGCCATCGGTGCACTGTTGGGCTTCGAATTCTATCCGGTTTCTGCAATGCCAGCTTGGCGGCATATTTCGCCCATTCGGCAAACCAGGTCGGTCGGCCATGGCGGACGTCCTGTCGGCGGTTGAGCGCTCCGTAAGACTGCTCCGCTCAGGAACCTGCCCTTGGAAGGTTGCAGGGTGGTACTACCGTTTGGGGTCGGTGGTTGGGTGCCGTCTGACACCGATACCCAATCCTGGCCTTGGAGGCAGCACTGCCCTGAAGGTCCGCTGACCGCAGAACACCTGTCGCTGATCTAGCGAGGGTCGTACGACCGCTCAGGCCGAGCAGTTGACGTTGATTCTCTGACCGCTTCCGAGGAGGCTGATCCCGTCAGTGATCCCCGCACCCCCAGGTTGGCCGAGACGCTTGCCCGGAAGGCCAGTCAGGAATTCCTGGCATCCAGGGCCAAGGTTTGATCCCTACAGCGCCCTTACCTTCACCGTCTTGCCCTTCACCTTGCCCGCAGACAGCCGGCGCACGGCTTCCCTGGCGATGTCGCGGGCGACGGCGATGTAGGTGGATTGGTCGGTGACGGTGATCTTGCCGACCTGCTCCCGGCTGAATCCCGCTTCGCCGGTGAGGGCGCCGAGGACGTCGCCGGGGCGGATTTTGTCCTTGCGCCCGCCGAGCATCTGGAGGGTGGCCATGGGGGGCAGCAAGGGCGCCTCGTCGATGTTTTCCAGGGTGCTCAGGTCGTGCCATTCCAGCTTGCTGCCGGTGAACTGGGCGATGCCGGCCACCCGCCGGCGGTCGGCCGGGCTGCACAGACTGAGCGCCCAGCCGTCCTGATCAGCGCGGCCGGTGCGGCCGATGCGGTGGATATGGATTTCCGGGTCGGGCGTGACATCGACGTTGATGACCGCTTCCAGTTGGGCAATGTCGAGGCCCCGGGCGGCGACATCGGTGGCCACCAGCACCGAGCAGCTGCGGTTGGCGAACTGGATGAGCACCTGGTCGCGGTCGCGCTGTTCCATGTCGCCGTTCAGGGTGAGGGCGTGGATGCCCTGGCCGCGCAGCACATTGAGCAGGTCGCGGCATTGCTGCTTGGTGTTGCAGAAAGCCAGGGTGCTCACCGGGCGGTAGTGTTTGAGCAGGAGGCCGACCGCCGCCAGGCGTTCTTCATGCTTGACCTCGTAGAAGCGCTGGCGGATCTGGCTTTCCCGGTGCTGCTCAAGCAGTTTGATTTCCTGCGGCTGGCGCAGGAACTGGCGGGCGAGCCGGGCGATGCCTTCCGGATAGGTGGCGGAGAACAGCAGGGTCTGCCGCTCCTTCGGGCAGGCCTTGGCGACATAGGCGATGTCGTCGTAAAAGCCCATGTCGAGCATGCGATCGGCTTCGTCCAGCACCAGGGTGTCGAGCGCCGACAGGTCGAGGCTGGCGCGTTGCAGGTGATCCAGGATCCGTCCCGGCGTGCCGACCACGACATGGGCGCCATGCTCCAGGCTGGAAATCTGCGGCCGCATGGTGCTGCCGCCGCACAGGGTCAGCACCTTGATGTTCTCTTCACAACGGGCCAGGCGGCGGATTTCCTGGGTGACCTGGTCGGCCAGTTCGCGGGTCGGGCAGAGCACCATGGCCTGCACGGCAAAGCGCCGGGGGTTCAGGTTGGATAGCACGGTCAGGGCGAAGGCGGCGGTTTTGCCGCTGCCCGTCTTGGCCTGGGCGATCAGGTCGTGTCCGGCCAGGGTGAGGGGCAGGCTGGCCGCCTGAATCGGCGTCATGGCCAGGTATTCGAGCTGCTGCAGGGTGGCTTGCAGGCCGGGGGAGAGCGGCAGTTCGCTGAAGGAGCGTCCGCCGGCGGCGGGGGAATCGGCCGCCGTGTCGGCAGGAAGGGTTTCCGTCATGGCGCGGCTCAAACCTTGCGTTTGCGGGCCGGCATCGGCTTGCGCTGCCGCTGGCCGGGGCGGGGCTTGCTGCCCTCCGGTTTGGGCTTGGGCATGAGCAGGTTTTTCGGCGCGCTGGCGGCGTTGCTCCGGTGGGCAACAATGGCGGCACGCAGCGCTTCTTCGCTGAATACGATGGGTGCATGGCTGCCCCGGGCTTCGTAGGCGTCCAGTTTTTTCCGGACATGGAAAAGGCGCTCGTCAGACTCGCCTTTTTTCGGCAGGCCGGTCATCACCTCCTGCGCCGCCGGAGTGAGGGTAAGGCCGCCCTCCATTTCCTTGAGGAGCCCATTGCTGGCCAGGCGGGAGAACGCCTCGGCCAGTTTTGCTTCGGAAGGAATGTTGCCGTGGATAAGATCGGTCGCCGCCATGATTTCGACCAGCTCGGCCGGCCGCCGCTTGGAGGCCAGGGTGGTCGCCAAGAGAAGGAGAACGTCAACATCATGGATGGGGTGCATCGGAGTAACCTTTATGTACGTGCGGAACAGGTTCCTGGGGCCGGGGGCAGGCCTGCCGGCGGGTTTGCAGGACGAACGGGCAGCCGGCGGAGGAAGCGCCCCGGCCAGCGAAGAGGTGACAGTGTATCAGGCGCTCAGGTCAGAAAACGTTCGAGCAGCACATTGAGAAAGCGCCGCCCCTGGCGGGTCGGGGCAATGCGCTCCGGGCCGAGGTCAAGCAAGCCATCGCGGGCGGCGGCGTGCAGAATGGGCTGGAGGGTGAGCAGGGATTGGGCGGAGCGCGCTTCGAACAAGGCCGGGGGAAAACCATCGGTCAGACGCAGGGCGTTCATCATGAACTCGAAGGGCAGTTCATCGGCGGGGATGCTCCGCTCTTCCTGGAGAGGCTGGCCTTGCCCGGCCTTGTCGAGATAGGCCGCCGGGTGTTTCCAGCGCATCTGGCGCAGCACGCGGTCGTGCAGGGTGAGCTTGGAGTGGGCGCCGGCGCCGATGCCCAGATAGTCGCCGAAATACCAGTAGTTCAGGTTGTGCCGGCAGGCGTGGCCGGAGCGGGCAAAGGCCGAGGTTTCGTAATGGGCGAAGCCGGCAGCCGCCAGGCGGGCTTCGATGGCTTCCTGCATGTCGGCGCAGAGGTCGCCTTCCGGCAGACTGGGGGGGGGCGTAAGGCCGAAGGGGGTGTTCGGCTCCAGGGTCAGCTGGTAGCAGGAAAGGTGGGGCGGGGCAAAGCCGAGGGCGGTTTCCACGTCGCGCACGGCCTCATCCAGCGACTGGCCGGGCAGGCCGTACATCAGATCAAGGTTGAAGGTGGCGAAGTGCTGGCCGGCCAGCTCGGCGGCACGGCGGGCTTCGGCGCTGCCGTGGATGCGCCCCAGGGCGTGCAGGTGGGCGTCGTTGAAACTCTGGATACCGAGGGACAGGCGGGTGATGCCGGCGGCGCGAAAGCCGGCGAAGTGGCCGGCTTCAACGGTGCCGGGATTGGCCTCAAGCGTGATCTCGGCCTCCGGCTGTAGCTGGGTCAGCGTGCGCACGCCGGTCAGCAGGCGGTCGATGGCGGCCGGCGAAAGCAGGCTGGGGGTGCCGCCGCCGAGGAAAATACTGACCACCGGCCTGCCCCAGATAAGAGGCAGGGCGCTTTGCAGGTCGGCCAGCAGGGTGTCGATGTAGCGCTCTTCCGGAATGCCGCCTGCCACGGCATGGGAATTGAAATCGCAATAGGGGCATTTCTGGACGCACCAGGGCACATGGATATACAGCGCCAGGGGCGGCGAGACGGTGAATTGCAGGGTGCCCGCCGGCTTGGCGCCAGCGCCCGCCGCCACAATCGGGATGACGCGCTTCACAGCGAACGCAGGCGGTCGGTCAGCTGGGCCAACGCCTGGCCCCGGTGCGACAGGCCATTCTTGGTATGGGGTTCGAGTTCGGCGGCGGTTTTGTCAAAAGCCGGGAGGTAAAACAGGGGGTCGTAACCGAAACCGCCTTCACCGCGCCGGTCGGCGATGATCTCGCCGTGCCATTCCCCTTCGGCAATCAGGGGCTGCGGGTCATCGGCGTGGCGCACCAGAACGATCACCGAAACGAAATGGGCCGCCCGCTTGGTTTGTCCGGCCAGCTCGGCCAGCAGTTTTTCGTTGTTGCGGGCGTCGGATTTGGGCTCGCCGGCATAACGGGCGGAGTAAACGCCGGGGGCGCCGCCCAGGGCTTCCACACAGAGACCGGAATCATCCGCCAGAGCCGGCAATCCGGTTGCGGCAGCGGCATGGCGGGCCTTGGCCAGGGCGTTTTCGACAAAGGTGCAGTGCGGCTCTTCGGCTTCCGCAACGCCCAGCTCGCCTTGCGGCACCAGTTCGAAGCCGAGGGGAGCGAGCAGGGCCTGGAGCTCCTTGAGCTTTTTGGCGTTGTTCGAGGCGAGGACGAGTTTTTTCACAGTAGAGGTCTTGTATCAGGCGGCAAGCCCAATCGGTTTGTGGAGGAGATTGTTTTCGTAAAGATCGGCAATCGGGAAGCACAGTTCGTGGTCACCCCAGACCAGATCGCCGTATTCAAGGTGAAAATTGGCAAAACAGGCAGGTTCGAGGAAGCGCCGGATAGCCGGGTGGAGCGCCCCGGAAAGGAAGGGGTGGAAGTCGATGTCTTGCTCAACCCCGTCGTTGAATACCAAGTGAAGCTGGTAGTCGCCTATCACGGAGGCTTGGGTGATGGAGATCGGGGTCATTTGAGCCTCCGGGTAATGCGTTCAGGGGTGATGGATTTGTGGAGGACAAAAAAATCAACCCATTTCTGGACGATTTCGCTAGAGAAATTTTTTACCAGGATTTCAAAATCCCGTAGTTCTCCGGGAGACAGCGGTTGTTTTCCTCGCACATTGGTAAGCCGGATGTCTCTGAGAATGCCTTCGATCAGGATAAGTTCCGCCCGGCTTTCGCGATCCTCCCGGCGGCAATGGACATGTACCGGGTCATGTTCGTTTGCGTAGAAGAAAACGATCAGGCCGAGATACTCATACAGCTTTGGCATGATCAGGCCACGGACAAGCAGTTCATGTGGCGAGGGCTGTTTCCTGGGCCGCCACCAGCCGCTTGATGCCCATTTCGGCGAGATCGGTCAGGGTATTCATCTGGCTGAGGCTGAAAGGCTCGCCCTCGGCTGTGCCCTGGATCTCGACAATGCCGCCGGAGCCGGTCATCACCACGTTCATGTCGGTGTCGCAGTCGGAGTCTTCCGGGTAGTCCAGATCGAGCACCGGAGCGCCCCGGTAGATACCGACCGAAATGGCGGCGACGTGTTCGCGCACCGGGTTTTCGGCCAGTTTGCCCTTGCTCACCAGGTGTTCGCAGGCGTCATAGAGCGCGATCCAGGCGCCGGTGATGGAGGCGCAGCGGGTGCCGCCGTCGGCCTGGAGAACGTCGCAGTCGAGGGTGATCTGGCGCTCGCCAAGAGCCTTGAGATCAACGACGGCGCGCAGGGCGCGGCCGATCAGGCGCTGGATTTCCTGGGTGCGCCCGGTCTGCTTGCCCTTGGCCGCTTCCCGCGCCGAGCGGGTGTGCGTCGACCGGGGCAGCATGCCGTATTCGGCCGTCACCCAGCCCTGCCCCTTGCCGCGCAAGAAAGAGGGCAGCTGCTCCTCGACGCTGGCGGTGCAGAGAACCCGGGTGTCTCCCATTTCGATGAGGACCGAACCTTCGGCATGGCGGGTGAACTGGCGGGTAATGCGTACCGGGCGCAGTTCGTCGGGTTGTCTTTGGCTGGGCCGCATGGAAGTTCCTCAGGTTTTGTATTTGTCGATGGCGTTGCGGATTTCGGCAATCGCCTTCTCGATTTCATCTTCGGTCAAGTCGGTTTTGTAGGCCGGGTTGCGGCCGAACTCTTCCAGCTTGGTAGTGACATCGGTCAGCCCCATGGTTTGCGTGGAAACCGTGCTGCTGGCCTCTTCGATATAGCTTTGTTCCCAGCGCACGGCCACCACCGAAAGATTGTCGCCATGCGGCCCGGCCTTTTTTTCCGCCTGGTTGAGCAGAAGGGGAACGGCGTGCAGCAGGTTGGCCGTTTTCAGGGCCACCGCCATCAGATCGCCGGACTGGATCCCCCACAGGCCATCGGTGCAGAGAAGAACAACATCCCCGTTTTCGAGAGGAGTCTTGCGGGAAAAATCGATTTCCGGCGGATGGTCACTCCCGAGGCAGCTGTAAATCTTGTTGCGCTCGGGGTGAACCGCCGCCTGGGCTTCATTGATGATGCCCTCCTCGACCAGCAGGCGGACCCTGGAATGATCCCGCGTCTGGGCAATGACCTTGCCGCTGCGCATCAGGAACAGGCGGGAATCGCCGACATGCGCCCAGTAGGCCACATTGTCCTGAATGATGCAGGCAACGCAGGTGGTGCGGGGAGACTCCTCCAGGCCGTGCTGCGAGGAGTATTCGAGAATGGCATGATGGGCATTGACCATGCCTTTTTGCAGAAAGCGGAAGGGATCGGCCAGGGCCGGGTGGGCTTCCCGCTGGAAACAGTCGGTCAGGGTCTGGACGGCAATCTGGGCGGCGATTTCGCCGAAATAATGACCGCCCATGCCATCGGCCACCACGAGGAGGACAGCGTCCCGCGAGTAGCAGTAGGCAATGCGGTCCTCGTTGTTGTCACGACCGCCCTGGCGGCTTTCCTGATAAACGGTGAATCTCATTTTCCAATCGGCCTGTTAAGTTTTTCCTTGACGCGGTCCAGCCAGTTCGGCGGCGCTTTGGGGGTCGGCGGGATGACTGTTTCCACCAGGGTTTTCTGCAAGGCGAAAACACTCTGCGGCCGGTAAAGATGATTCAGATTGAGGCACCAGTCCATGATTTCCAGCAAACGATCCGAATACTGCCCCTCCCAGCGCACCATGGCCGGGGTCAGGGTATCCTTCTTCAGCCGCTCGTCGGCGGCCTGCGGGGCGGCTCCGGCCAGGCAGGCATACATCGAGGCGCCGACGCTGTAGATATCGCTCCACGGCCCCATGTCCTTGCGCGTACCGTAATGCTCCGGCGAAGCGAAGCCCGGCGTATACATCGGCTTCAGCATGGGCTGGTCGGAAATCAGGGTTTGCCGGGCCGCTCCGAAGTCGATGAGGACCGGCGTGTTGTCGGTACGCAGATAGACGTTGGACGGTTTGAGGTCGAGATGCAGCAGCTTGTGTGAGTGCACCTCGCGCAGACCGTTGAGCATACGGGTAAACACCCCCCGGATAAAGCGCTCGGAAATATGCCCATGGTTCTTCTGGATGAATTCCTGCAAGGTTTTGCCGTGCTCGTATTCCATCACCAGATAAACCGTTTCGTTGGCCCGGAAAAAATTGAGCACGCGGATGACGTTAGGGTGAGCCAGCTTGGCCAGGGCGCGGCCTTCTTCAAAAAAACATTTCATGCCGTAGCGAAAGGCGCCCAGGTTTTCCTCGGAAATCTGCGGACAGATCCCGCCTTCTCCGCGCAAGGCCAGACTGTTCGGCAGATACTCCTTGATCGCCACCTGTTTGCCGCTGGCATCGTCCGCCAGATAGACGATGGAAAACCCGCCCAGAGAGAGCTGTCGCTCGATGGTGTACTCTTCGAGCTTGAAACCATTGGGGAGAGCTTGGTTCGCTTGTTGCGCCATTGACGTCGCGGGTATGATGCAAATTTACCTCATTCTCAGGCGTAAGCCCTCGCCTGTAAAGCTGGAGTGTATTTTTAATGATTTGCAGCATGACCGGCTATGCCGTAAAAACCCGCGAAGTGGAACGCGGCAATATTCAACTGGAGCTGAAAAGCGTCAATTCCCGCTATCTGGATATTCATTTCCGCATTGGCGAAGAATTGCGGGCGCTGGAAATGCCCCTTCGCGAGCTTCTCTCTTCCCGCCTGTCGCGGGGCAAGGTCGAGTGCCGACTCAACTTCAATGCAGCGGCGACGGGTGCCGATTCGCTCCAGATCAACGGTCAGTTGCTGACCTCCCTGCAAACCCTGGAGGCGCAGGTACGCAGCGCCATGCCCGACGCCCGCTCGCTGTCGGTGAGCGACGTGCTGCGCTGGCCGGGAATGCTGGGCGACCAGAGCCTGGATTGCTCGGCACTGTCTCCCCTGGTCCTCGAACTGGCCCGGCAGACCCTGGACGAGTTTGTCGCGACCCGTGCTCGGGAGGGCGACAAACTGGGAGCCATCATTATCGAACGCGTCGCCCGCATCCGGGACATTGTCGCCGCCGTGGCGCCGCGCATCCCGGAAGCCCAGGCCCTGTTTACCGAAAAGCTGAAGCAGCGCCTGAGTGAAGCGCTGGGCGGCAATAGCGAGGAGCGCGTCCTGCAGGAAGTGGCCGTTTTTGCCAGCCGCATCGACGTCGCCGAGGAACTCTCCCGCCTGGTCACCCATCTCGACGAGGTGGAGCGGGTCATCAAGCAGGGCGGCGCCTGTGGCAAACGTCTCGATTTCCTGATGCAGGAACTGAACCGGGAAGCCAACACCC
>CAZHVZ010000006.1:24083-36174 GCA_964536245.1 uncultured Rhodocyclaceae bacterium | reverse complement strand
TGATCGAGCAAATGCGCGAGCAGATCCAGAATCTGGAGTAACCCCCCCTTTTCAGCTCCCCTTGAGCAGGGGCGCTGAGAGCTTGATCCATCACGCCGCCGGGAGCACGGCGGATTCCCATGGCCAGGCCGCACGCGGGCGCTACGAATCCGCTGCGTGCCGCACCCGGAACGGCTACCGGTCAGCGTCGGGAGTATCGATCCAGGTCAGGGAATCAACCGGCGAGACCAGATCGTCGGCGGAAGAAACCATCACCACCCGGTTGCGTCCACCTTCCTTGGCCGCATAGAGGGCTTCATCCGCCCGTTTGAGGGCGGCATCCAGCGAGCAGTACGAAGCATCGGCCAGCCCCAGGCTGAGCGTGAAATGCAGACGGCTGCCGTCGGCCAGTTCGACGGCATTTTCCGCCACATTCTTGCGTAAGCGCTCGGCCAGGAACAGGGCGTCTTCGAGGGTGGTTTCCGGAAAAACAAAAGCAAATTCCTCGCCGCCGTAACGGCATACCTGGTCGCATTGACGCAGGGTTTCCCGAAAGACTGCGGCCACCGCCTGTAAAGCCTGGTCTCCGGCAGCATGCCCTTGGCTGTCATTGATCCGCTTGAACCAGTCGAGGTCGGCCAAGGCGACGCAGATGGGCCGCTCGTAGCGATGCGCCCGGATAATTTCCGCATCGGCCAGGGGCATGAAATGGCGCCGGTTGAAGAGCTCGGTCAAGCCGTCGGTGGTGGCCAGATGTTCAAGTTGCTGCCGGGTCTGCTCGTTTTCCTGCATGATTGTCTGCAACTGGACGACGGCGCCTTCAATGGCCCGGATTTCAGCCATGGCGGAAGGCGCAAAGGGCAGCACCGGCTTGCCAGCCCGCAAAGCCAGCAACGCCCGGCTCATGACTTGCAAGGGGCCGACCAGATGACGCCGGACCAGGAACAGGATAAGCGCCACAAAACCTGCCACCAGCGCCAGGACAATGCCCAGTTTGAGGCGGCTGCGCAGGGTCACCTCGGACATTTGCCGCAAATCGTCGGTCACCAGGGTCACCCCTTCCACCGAGACATCATCGGCCAGCAGACTCAACCGACTGGAGAGCGTGGCCCACTCCAGATAGCGGACATCGCTCATTCCCTCCTGCGCCACGCGCATGAGAAAGGTTTCGGTTTCCCTGGCCAGGCTTGCCGCTCTGTTGTCCGCCAGCAGTGCCGGATGGCTGGCCACCAGACTGACCACGAACAGCGCCTGCTGACGGGACTCCGCCGTTCTTCCAGAAAACACGCGCTCCCCTTCCAGGCGAAGCTGCTCAATATTGCGGGCTAACCGGAAATGCTCAAGGGTGCCGGGCACGGTTTGTCCTTGCAGCCGCTGGCTGCTTTCCAGCACCTGGCGCTGATCCAGTGCCAGCCACAAAACCAGAATGAGAAAAACCGTTCCGAATACCCCCCCCAACACGGCAAAGGATTGCCCGGCCGGCCAACCGCGCTTCTTCAACTGATCGGAAAGATGCTCGTTAAACAGGCTCATAGGGGATTGAAGGGAAAATGCCGACGCCAGATCCGCTGAAAGCTTCCGTCCCGCCGCATGCCGGCAAGGGCACCGTCCACCGCCGCCAGCAAGGCTGGATCGTTTTTGGGCAGGGCGATATGGATGCTGCCGCCCAGCCCGTCGGAAACCATGGCCGGCCCAACGAAATCAAGCTGCGGTGAGGAATTCCGATCAAGCAGGACAAAAGCACCGAGTACGAACACCAGGGCAAAATCCGCCTCCCCCCGCCGCAGGGCATCAAGGCATTGCCTCGTGCTGATCAGGGGAAGCAGTTCCAAGCCCTGGGCCTCGGCTCGCTTTTGCGCATAGCGATGCTGTTGCGAGCCGTCCAGAACCGCCAGGCGGACATTTCTCAGGTTCTCGAAACGCATCTCCCGGTCCACCGCCTTTCCTGACGATGCTCCCGCCTGGGTCCTTGCCAGCAGACGGGAAGAGGAGTTCCAGATCGGCTGACTGAAAGCCACCCGCTCCTCCCGCTCCGCTGTACGGAGAAAATTCCCAACCCCCAGTTGATAGCGTCCGTCCTCAACACCCGGAATCATTTCCTGAAAGCGAACCCTGGAAAAAACACACTTGGCATCAATCCGGCGGCAAATCTCCCGCACCAGAGCCACATTGAATTTTTGCAGCGCCGAGGGACGCTCGGCGCCTTCCAGCTCCGACACGCCGGACAAGCCGTACACCACCTGCAACTCCAGGGCTCCGGCGGTGCCTGCCCAGGCCAGAATCAACCCGCAGAGGAGGCTCAGCTTCTTGCTCATCACTGTAACCGGAAGGGGATGTATTCGGTGTTCAGACGATCAAAGCGGCCATCCCGCTTGATACGGTCGATGGCCCTGTCCAGCCGGTCGCGCAACTCGGGAGCTTTGGGATGAACGCTGATACAGACATCCCCGCTCAACTCCGGATTCTGCATGACCGTGGTCGTCAGGCCGAGCTTGCGAATCGCCGGCTCCTGGCGCAAGGACAAGGCGGTGGCCATGGGCACCAGCACTGCCCCCACCGCCCCGGACTCAAGCAAGGCGGGGAAGGCCGAGTGATGTCGTACGGTGCTCACTTTCCACCCCTGGGAGCGGGCAAACTGGTACTGGGCGCTCCCGGCCACGGTGACCACGCTGGCCTCTCCCGGCTTGATGCCGGACGGGGCAAACCAGACGCTGTTGGAGCGGTAATAGGGTTTGGTAAACAGAACCTTGGCCCGCCTTTCCGGAGTCGCCAGCAGGCTCACCACGGCAAAGTCGAATTCGCCGTTGGCCACCGCGTCCACCACCCACTGCAGGGAGGTGCTTGATACCAGGCAGCGAACTTCCATAACCTCGCACAGGGCCTGCGCAATACCCACATTGAAACCCGCCGGATTGCCTGCCGCATCCACGTAGGACATGGGGGGGGCATCGGTCAGCACGGCAACGCGCAGGGGACGGTCTTCCGCATGAAGCAGGCCGACCACCACCATGAGCGCAAAAAACAGCGAGCGACGCAGATGCGAGCCATGCATGATTTTGTTCCATCGTTATGGCTGCCAAGTCTAACACTGGTCAAATTTTGTGCAACCGCTTGAAACAGCCATCCAGAGGCCCGTTTGTCCGGCTCAAATACGGAACCGTGCAACCTCGGTTTGCAAAACGGCGGCGACGTTTTCCAGGGTCCCGGCAGTTTGCGCGGTACGCAGAACCATGGCGCTGGTTTCTTCAACCATTCGCGCCACATTTTCCACCTGATCGGCCACGACTGCGCTGGCAGTACTTTGCTCCTGGGTGGCATCGGCCACATCCTTGATCCGCTCCAGGGTTCTCGCCGCCCCTTCGCGAATGTGGCACAGCGCCACGGATGCCTCCCGGGCCAGCCGCCCGCCTTCATCCACCTGCGGCAGGGTCGAGTTCATGGCCTGCACGGCGCCCTCGGTATCATGCTGGATACCGCTGATCATTCCTTCAATCTCCACCGTCGCCAGGGAGGTTCGCTCGGCAAGTTTGCGCACTTCGTCCGCCACTACGGCAAACCCGCGCCCCTGCTCCCCGGCTCGAGCGGCCTCGATGGCAGCATTGAGAGCGAGAAGGTTTGTTTGCCCGGCGATATCCTTGATCGCCCCGGCCATGGCGGAAATCTGGTCCGCCCGCTGGTCGAGGGAACGGATTTTTTCCGAAGTGGTGGTCACCGTCAGGGCGATCTGCCCGATCTTTTCCGCCGCCAGACGAACCTTTTCTTCACCGTCGCGGGACAATTCCACGGCCGATTCGGAGTCACTCCGGGTTGCCCCTGCGCCGTCGGAGATATGGGCCGCACTGACTGAAAACTGCTCGATGGTGGCGGCCATGGAAGATACCGATTCCGATTCCTGCCTGGCACTTTCGGAAACGCCCGCCGAATCCCGGCTGATTTCCCGTGCTCCGCTGGCCAACGCGGCGGTTTGCCGCTCTATTTCGCCCAGCACGCCCCGCAGGGAACGCACCATATCGTCGAGATTGGCCAGCAAACTTCCTTTTGGTGCCCGGCAAAGAGAAACCGTCAAATCGCCGGCCGCGACTTGCTGCATCACCCGCCCGGCCTCTGCCGGCTCTCCGCCCAGCGTGCGCTGCAAGCCACTGGCCAATCGCCCCATCAGCACAAAGGCCAGGACAATACTGACCAGCCCGAGCAGCGCAGCCACCATGACCGCCCGCTCCACCTGACGAATGGTTCCATCCCGGGCCTCTCCGGCAAGCTGCTTCTTGGCCTCCAGAGTCTCGAGAAGAAGTTTTCTGATTTCACGCCAGACCGGAGTTTCTTCACGATTGAGAAGTGTCACCGCCTGGCCGCGATCTTCGGCGGCAGCCAGCAGCACTTTGTCCATGGCCTGCTTGCGCTTTTGTTGCAGTTCGCCGAGCTGCCGGATCAGGGACAGCTTTTCGGGAACCGTTCCGGCAAGCTGTTCGGCCCGTCGGGCCGCCGCCGAGAAGTCCTCCAAGGCCTTGGCCAGATTTTTGTGGCCCTGCTTGTTGCTGTAATCCAGCACCACATTGCGCAAGGCCTGCCCCGACTGCAAGCCTTGCGCATACATGTCTTCCAGGGACTGCAATTCGGCCAGGTCACGATCAACAAAGCCGGTGAAACGGTCCCGCGTGTCGTAGAGCGCCGACAGGGAATAGGCCAGAGCGACAAAGGCGACCAGCAAGGCGCCCCCCATCATGGACAATACGCGAACCTTGAACGACATGCTCCCTCCCTGGGACGCCTGACAGCGTTATTAGAATATCGCTCTATTCTAAATCACTGAAGTTCAATCAGGCAGCCCTGACAGGGATAGAAAATGGCAGTCCGGATTGGCAATCCCTCACCCCGGAAAAGATCGGCATAACGCAATAACTGGGGGCGGTGGCTTTCCGCCCGCTGGCGCAATGCGGTTTCATCGTCCGCATCGCCGCCATGCAGCAGGGTTTTGTAGTCGATGATCCAGCGGCTGCCGTCCGCCACGAAGCTGCGGTCGATCACCTGCTGCACCGATTCGCCATTTTCCCGGCGAGACAGGGCCAGTTCGGCAGAGGCTTCGGCGTGGTCAGAGAGCAGCCAGCGCCCGGCCGGGCTGCGCAGGGTTTGTTGCAACGCAGCGACCGCCCGGTCCGCCAAGGCAGACGCTTCCGCCGGGGCAAGGCCCTGACGCTGCAACCATTGCCGGTAAACCGGACCGAGCTGGCCGGGCCGTTCCGCCGGCCAGTCGTCCAGACCATCCCGGGCGATGATTTCCAGGCAGCGATGGACCAGGGTGCCGAAGGCCGCTTCACTGGCCGCGCTCTCCCCCGCCGCCGGAGGATTGGGCTGGCCCGCAGCCATGTCTCCCTGCAAGAGAAGGGAACGACCGACCTCGGCCAGACGCACCAGCTGCGGGACAAACGAAGCCGAATCGATGCCCTGGTCACTCGACCCGACCTCCCCGCCGAGACTGGCCGCCGCCTCGACGAAAGGCGCCCGCGCCACCTGCGGCCAGAGCAGGGCAAGAGGGGTTCCCCTGGCCGGCGGCTTGAGTCCGTCGGCCTTGCCGGCATCCCGGCGGGCCATCCCGACCAGATGCAAATGGCGGATGGCACGGGTGGCCGCCACGTAAAGCACCCGTTCGTCCTCCCGCCGGCTGCGCTCGTCTTCCAGCTTGCGCAGATAATCGTAGGCGGAAGGGGAATCGCCCGCCTCCCCCCTGGCCGGCATTGGCGCCACCAGCAGATGCTCGTTGACGCCCTCTACCGCGACCGTGTCCCAAACCAGCAGGGGCGCATCGTTATTGCCGGTATCCCGATGCAGGCCGGGCAGGATGACAGTTTCAAACTCCAGCCCCTTGGACTTGTGGATGGTCATCATTTGCAGCAGATCACTGCCCGCTACCGCGCTGGGCGGCGCAAAGAGGGCCTCGGCCTCCTCCTGCAAGCGCTCGGCGGTGAACGCACCGCCCGCCACCAGTTTGTCCATGAGCTGAAACAGCGCCTGCACATCGGCCAGCTCACCCGCCTTGGCCAGGCAGGACGGGCCGCCCAGCATCAGCCAGCTGCCTTCCACCCAGCGCCGGGGGTGCTGCCGCCCGGCCTCGGCCAGGGACTCGCCGAGCACCTGCCGCAGGGCGAGCAGGCGTTGTCGGCCATCCGCCGTCAGGGCGGCGAGACGGGATGCATCATGGATCAGTTGCCAGACCGTGCTCTTGCCGTCAGTCGCCACCAGGGCGTGCAGGTCGGCCAGGGTCAGGCCGCACCAGGGAGCGCGCAAAATGGCCAGCCAGTGCACCCGGTCGGCCCGGTGGAGCAGGGCATGGGTCAGTGAAAGAACATCCTGCACCGCCTGCCGTCCGGCCAGGGCTTCGATTTCCACGGCCTGAAAAGGCAGATCCGGCGCCCGCCGGCGAATTTCCGCGACGAGGTCGTCAAGGTGCGTTTTCGCCCGCACCAGCACGGCAATCCGCCCCGACGGGTCAGCCGCCCGGCGCGCCGCGATGATGTCCAGCAGGCATTCGGCTTCCCGCCGCCCGGCTTCCGCCTCCTCGACGGCGAGGACGAGGGGATGCCATTGCACCCCGGCGCCCGGCACATCCGGGTGGGTGGCCGCCGATTCGGCGTAGCGGACGGCGCCGAATTCCGGATTGTCCGCCGGCGCAAAAATGCCCGGAAAACAGCCATTGACCCAGTCCACGATGCACTGACAGGAACGGTTGTTGCGGTAAAGGCGGAGCTTGCGCAGGAAAATGTTGCCGATCCCGGCCTGGCGGACCTTGAGAAACAGCCCGACATCGGCCTTGCGGAAACGATAGATGGACTGCATGGGATCGCCGACCAGAAACAGGGTGCGCCCATCCTCCCCGGCCCAGTCGCGGGTCAGCTGCCCGAGCAGGATGACCTGCTGCGGACTGGTGTCCTGGAACTCGTCCACCAGCAGGTGTCGAATGCGGTAATCGAGCGTCCGGGCCAAATCGGTCGGTGCCTCTTCGCTACCCAGGGCCAGGCTGGCCCGGCTGGAAATTTCGATGAAATCCACCTCGCCGGCTTCCTGAAACGCGAGCCAGAGCTGGCCGGCGGCCAGTTGCAGGAGGCAGGAAAAATTCTCGACACAGGCCCACTCGCCGTCGCTCAACTGCGCCTCGGGCACCCGCCGCAAGCGGTCCAGGGCAGCCTCCAGCCCGTCCACGGCGGCAAGATCGCCCAGCATCTGCAACATGGCTTCCTTTTGTGCCTTGGCGTCGGCAGGAAAGCCGTTGTTCTTGGTCAGACTGCGGCGCAGCGTCCCTTCCTTGGTCAGCAGCAAGCCCACCAAGGCACGCCAGCAGGGGAGTTCCCCGGCCTCGCCGGTCAATGGCGACAGCCAGTCGGCCAACGGCCGCAGCGCCGGCACATTGCCGCCGGCAAAGCGGGCGAGGGGCATCAGCAGCCCTTGCCGGTAGCCGTCCAGGAACTGCCGGGTGGCCGACAGCTCCCGCTCGACCAAGGCTTGCAGGCCGCTCTCCACCTCTTGCCGCAAATCGCCCGCCCCATCGCTGCCCGGTCCGACCCGGTGGGTGTGGTGCAGCCACTGGTCCCGCCGCCCGAGCATGGCCACCAGCAGCCGCTCCAGACGCAGGGCATCGTTATTGACGAAAGCCAGGGCCGTTGCCACCACCTCGGCGTCGGCGCCCTCATCCTCCAGCATGGCGATGGTCTGGCGGGCAGCCTGCTGGTAGTAAGTCCCTGCTTTTTCAGCAATCCCCGGCTGCGCGCCGAAACGGCTGAGATAGGGCATCTGGCGCGCCAACCCGGCGCAAAGGGCATCAATGGTGGTAATGCGCAAACGCCCCGGATGCCGCAGCAGACCCCAGCCGCATTCGGCATCCCGGGCCAGGACGGCCCCGGCCAGGCGGAAGGTCAGCTGTTTGTGAGCTTCCTGCGGCGGGACGCCGGTCGCCGCCCGCTCCAGATTGCCCAGGATGCGGTCGCGCATTTCCATGGCTGCCTTGTTGGTGAAGGTCAGCGCCACCACTTCTTCCGGATGCTCGACCACGGCCAGCAGACGCAGACAACGCTGGGTGAGCAGCTCGGTCTTGCCCGCCCCGGCGGGTGCTTCAACGATGAAGGAGGCCAGCTCAAGGGCCTCCCGGCGGGATGCAGCATCCTCCTCCAGGCGGCGTTGGTTGTCTGCGTCCGTCGGGCGTATTGCGCTCATTGTCCCTTCGCCTCTTCCAGTTGCGCCTGCCGCTCGGCCAGCCGCAAAATAGGCAGCACCTCGCAATACCCGAGCTGCTGGAGGTCACGGAAAACCACTCCGGCAGCGCCTTCCCGCACCTCCCTGGCGATGGCATGCAGGCGCTCATGCCAATGGGCGAGAACGGCCTCCCAATCGGGGAAGCGCTGGCGGTCGAATAGTTTCTGCTTGTCGTCGTCGATCCCCCGGACATCCGGCAAGAGACCGCTGCTGGCCGCCACCCCGGCAAAGGCCGGCTGGTCGACCAGCACTTTGGCGAAGGCTACGGCAGCAATGCCTTGCGGTGCGGCTATGGCTGCGTAAATGGGCAGTTGCGGCTCGCTGATGCGCTCCTCGGCCCAGTTCCTGGTGTCAATCCCGGCCCCCGTTTTGTAGTCGATGATGATGCGGCGGCCATCCGCCAATTGATCGATCCGGTCCACAAACATGCGCACCCGGATGCCCTCGATATCCACCACCGCCTCCTGTTCGCACGCCGCGACGACAAAGGGCTGCGGACGCTCCATTTCGACCGCCAGCCAGACGGTCAGCAGACGGACCAGGCGAGCCCGCTCCAGTTGCCGGAAGCGGGGTGGCAGGACGGCATGACGCTCGCTCTCGTAAGCCTCCAGCGCCCGCTCGACGGCGGCCTCGACGGCCTTCTGACGCAGCGCCGGAGCAAGGTCCAGAAGGGCCTGCTGGCTCTCCATTTGCCGCCAGAAACACTCCAGCGCCAGGTGCGTCAGGCTGCCCCGGGCGGCGGCATCCAGCCCCTCCACCGGAATTTTCAGGGCGGTGGCCGCCAGGCGATACTGGAAATACCCCCAGGCCGGGCAAATGGCCTGGGCACGCAGCAGCCAGGTTCCTCCGGGAACCTTCTCTCCCTCCTGCACAGGCGGCGCCTTGTCATCGCTTAGTAACTCCAGCCGGGCGCCGGCCAGCAGCCTTTCGGCCATTCCCGGTGCCGGACGAATCGCCAGCCGGCTTGGCGGAATGCCCTGAACCAGGGGACTGGGCCGCAGGGGGCGCCCCCCTTCGCTGGCCGCCCAGGAAAAAACTACCTGCCTGGCGCTGCGCAGCAAGCGGGCGTGCACGGTGGCGGCAAAGGCCTGCTCCACTTCCGCACTGGCGTGGGGAGAAGCGGCGGCACGCTGGAGTTCTGCCGGCAGCAGCGGATTGGGGCGGGGCAGCGGCGGCCAGCGATGGTCATTCATCCCCATCACCCACAGGGCATCGAATTCCAAACCGGCGCTTTCGAGCACGCCGAGGACCTGCACCGCCGGCCGCCCCCTGGTTTCCGCCTGGAAGACCCGTTCCCGGCAGCATTGCCCGAGGCGCCGCAGCACTTCGCCCAAACTGACGGCGCCGAGCACCTGATCGAGACCGGCCAGTCCGTCCAGCACGTCAAGAAAAGCTCGCTGCGCCTGAAATTCGTGGCTGGACAGGCCCCGCTCACCCGGCCAGTGCGCCGCCTTCAGCCAGCTCTTGAGCACCGGCCCCCACTCTCCGGGCCGGCGCTTGCGCCCGCCCCCGCTCCGGGCAGCGGACTGCACCGCCTGATCGAAGGCCTGCAAGGCGGCCATCGTTCGAGGACAAAGACTGCCCTGCTCGGCGGCCAGACGCCGGGCCAGGCGGAACAGACCGTCGAGGCTGGTGAAATGGCCCAGGCCCGCACGCATGGCCGCATCCAGCCGGGCCCGTCCGTCGGCCTCGCTGACCGTTGCCGACCAGTAGGGTGAAGCCAGCAGGGCCGCCAAACGGGCTTGCTCCAGGCGCGCCGAACGCCCCAGGGCCGGAGCCAGAGCCAGCAGATCGAGAGCCGTGGCAACGAGGGGAATCTCCGCCAGGGCCCGACCCAGGGAAAAATTGTAGCGCCGGGGCAGCTCCGCCGCTGCCGGACGGATCATGGCCGGATTCAGGCTGTCTTCCAGCGCCCACTCCAGGGCATGGCGGACCCCGGCAAGATCGGGAACCACGACGCCCAGGCGGGCCTCCGGGCTTTCAAGCAGGGTTTGCTGCGCCCAGGCCGCGACGCCGCGACACTCGGCCAGAGTGTCCGCAAAGGCCAGCCCGCCAAGCTCTCCGGCAAGCGGCAAGGGCGGCGCCTGTTCTTCCACCGTCACCCCCAGGCCCCGCAATATCTGGCGCAAGCGGTTTTCCGGGGGCGCCGGGCGATCAAACCCGGCAAACGTGATGACCGGCGGCAAAGCCAGGGCGCCCGTCGCCAGCAGATCGATCACCCGTCCCTGCCAGCGGGCGGCGTCCAGCCACTGCCGGCTCTCGCAGCGCCGCAGGAAATCCCGCTGCCAGGAGAGAAAGAGCTGGGTTTCTTCGGCCAGGAAGGCGCCTTCTGCTTGCAGATTCCAGACTTCGCCCAGGGCATGGGCCTCGGCAGCCGCTGCCGCCATGCCCTGAATATCGAACAGCAGCCCCCCGGCGTCCTTCAGACCGGCGGCGATCACCTGTTCCCAGAGCAGCCGTTCGGCGTAGGGGTCGAGACAGGCGGGCAGGTCGGCCAGGCCGCGCAAGCTCAGCTCTTCAGCGGCCTGCGCCAGCCATTGGGGAATGGTCAGCGCCCGGCAGCTGACCCGGGGAGCGTCTCCGACCCCGCTCTGCTCGCGCAAAACCTGCGCCAGACGGGAGGTCGCGCAGAGAACAAGGGGGGGTTCCGTGATCCGGGACATCGAGCCAATACTGTTTGTGATTTGCCGTGCGGCGATTCACCACCGCGCCATGGGTTGCCGGCCAATGGCCAGCCATGCCATCCGCTTCGGAAGTCTACCCCATTATGGCCATCGCCCTGGGCTAAACTATCGGACGATCATCCGGGAGCGACGCCCCATGCTGACCTGGCTCAAGAAATTATTCCGCCCTCCGGCAACGACTGCCGAGGCTTTGCTAAGCGCCCTGGAGGGCTTTCGCGACCCCCGATCCGACCCGCTGGAAGGCCTGCGCCGCCTGGTAGCCGCCCTCCGTCCCAGGCGCTTCGACGATGCGGAAGAAGTCCGGCAGCGGCAAAACATCCTGATCGATTGCCTGGAGGGCGATCCGGACCTCCGCCGCGCCTTCCAGCAGAAAATCACTGCCTTTCTCGCTTCCCGCCGCCTGGTCACCTTTTTTACCGACAGCGGCATCCTGCCCGGCACCGGCTTTTTTTCGGAATGGTGGCGCATGTTGTGGCACCGCCTGCTTCCGGAGATCCCGGATGAGCGCCGCCTGAAAGATTGCCTGCACATCATTTATGACCGCAGCGACGACTGGCGCTGGATGCAATCCGCCCTGCCCGGACAGTCACAACGCTTCTGGCAGCTGGCCCTGTCCGCCGAAGGACTGGACAGGAGCGACTGGTGCCATATCCGCGAACAGATTCTTGATTCCATCGTTCTCCTCGCCCACCGGGTCAGCGGTCTCGGCGTCGAATCGGAACTGATGCGGGTAACGCCGGATTTCGACAGCTACACTCCCTGCTTTGTCGCTCTTTCCGCCGAGGCGCTCGACTACACCAACAGCCTGCGCGCCCATTTCGCCGATCCGGCGCACCCCGCCGACGATGGCCGGCAGCTGGCGGTCATCGCCGGCCAGTGCATCGAAGCCTTGCAGCGCGTCCACAAGCAGGCGCAAAGCATGGGGACCAGCCTGCATCTGACCTATCTGCTGACACGCAGCGAACAAAGCCTCATTCGCCTGGAGGAGTTGATCGACATGCTCGCCTCGACCAGCGCCGGGGCGGCACGCCAGCGGGCGACACAAGCCTGGGCGGCCTTTGCCCACCAGGCTTTTGTCGCGGAAAACCGGCGCAACAGCCTGAGCCATTACTGGCGGCAGCTGGGACGCCTGCTGGCCTTGCGGGTGACCGAAAATGCGGCCCGCTCCGGCGAACACTATATCTGCG
>CAZHVZ010000006.1:1431-24073 GCA_964536245.1 uncultured Rhodocyclaceae bacterium | reverse complement strand
ACCGCGCCATGTGGCGCTCGGCAGCCGGGGCCGGCATACTCATCGGCGGCATGGCCTATCTCAAGATCCTGGCGGCCGGCCTGCACGCCCCGCTTTTCGTCGAGGCCGCCCTGTTCAGCCTGATATACGGACTGGGCTTCGTTCTCATCTACCTTCTCGGTTTTACCGTCGCCACCAAACAGCCGGCCATGACGGCACAAACCCTGGCAGCCTATCTTTCCGATCTGAAACCCCATCGTCCGGCCGAACTGGAACGCATTGCCGACCTCACGGCGGCCGTGACGCGCAGCCAGATCGCCGCCATTTTCGGCAACGTCATGGTCGCCCTGCCGGTGGCTGTCGGCCTCGCCTGGGGACTGGCGCAAATAGCCGGCGAACCGGCCATCAGCCTGGAAAAGGGCGCCCACCTGATGGCCGATCTCGACCCCTTGAGCTGGGCGATTCCTCACGCTGCCATTGCCGGTTTCTACCTCTACCTGTCCGGACTGCTCTCCGGCTATTTCGACAATCGGGCGACCTACAATCATCTCGGCCCCCGCCTCGCCCGCCTGCCTTTCATGCGGCGCCTGCTCGGCGGCAAGGGTGCCGCCGCCGTCGGCGGCTATATCCAGGAGAGGCTGGGAGGCATCATGGGAAATTTCCTGTTCGGCTGCATGCTCGGCTCGACCGGAGTCATCGGCACCCTCCTCGGCCTGCCCCTGGATATCCGCCACATTGCTTTCTCGTCGGCCAACCTCGGCTATGCAGCTGCCGGCTTCGGCTTTGACCTGCCGTGGACCACCCTGCTCTGGGCTGCCTTCGGCATTGCCCTGATCGGCCTGACCAATCTTGGCGTCAGCTTCATTCTCGCCTTGCGCACCGCCCTCAACGCCCGCCAGGCGGAAATGCTCCATCCGATGGCCCCCCTGGCTGCCATCTGGCAGCGATTCAAGGATAAACCGGGGAGTTTTTTCCTGCCTCCGGGGCCGCCCGCCCAAGGCGACGCACCGGGAAAGTGACTGGAAACAAGACTTGCCGGCAGCCATCCGGGGGGCCGATGATGCCGACCAAGGCCCTGCGGACTAGCGGATAAAACGGAAATAGCCGATCAATTCCCGCAGCCGGGAAGCGGTCCCCTTCATCTGGACGGTTTTCTCGGTGACTTCCGCGATGGAGCAGGAGGTTTGATCAATTCCGCTGACAATACCTTCCACCTGACTGGCGATTTCGTTGCCGGCGGCCGATTGCTGGCGTGTCCCGTCGGCAATGTGCCGGGAAATGGACGCCACCTGCTCACCGTGCCGGGCGACCGCGTCGAGACCGCTACGGGCAGCGCCGACTGCCGAGTCGGCACCGGCCACATGACCACCGGCGGCCTCCATGGTGGTCACGGCGATTTGCGTGATGCGCTGGATTTCCTGAATGCTGGAGGTGATTTCCGAAGTCTGCTTGCTGGCGTTTTCGGCCAGCTTTCTCACCTCATCGGCCACCACGGCAAAGCCCCTCCCCGACTCGCCGGCCCGGGCTGCTTCAATGGCAGCATTGAGGGCCAGGAGATTGGTCTGTTCGGCAATGCCGCGAATCACCTGGCTGACCCGGTCAATGGCAAAAATGGACTGGAACAGCTCGGACATGGTCTGCCCGGCGCTATTCACCGTCCCCACCACCTCTTGCGAAGCGCCCTGGCTCTCACTCATGCGCAGGGAGGCTTCATCCAGCAGGCCACGCGATTCGGACACGGCTTGTGCCGCATCCTGGGCGCTGCCGGCAATTTCATCCACCGAAGCGACCAGCTGTTCGACGGCAGCGGCAATACGGCCCACCGCCCCGGACTGGACTTCGGTTACCCTGCGCGTTTCATCCATTTCCGAACTCAGCACATCGGCGTTCTGCCCCACCTGCTCTGCCGCCTCGGCAATTTCCGCCATCATCGCCTTGAGGTGGGTCTGCATGGTGACGAGAGAGTCGTTCAAGCGGCCCAGTTCGTCCACCCGGTGCAGGGGGATCGGGTCGGTCAGATCGCCCTGGGCGATGTGTTCCAGCCGCCCGACAATGCGGTTGATGATGGTCATCACCTGGCCCTGAATGGCCAGCAGCCAGACTCCGGCAACGATACTGGAAAGTCCGAGAACCTGAAGGGTACGCTGCACGGCTTCGGCAGAAACCCCCATCGACGGCCCAAAAATATTCACGGCAGCGCCGATCACCTGCGAGGCAATCAACCACAGGACAAAGCCTCTCAGCTTGCTGGCCAGGGACAGGCGCATCCAGGCCGAGGGCTGGGGGATCTTCGCCTTGCCATCCTTGAGCTGGGCATAGAGGGCTTCGGCATCGGCAATCTGCTGCCGCGTCGGTTCGGTGCGCACCGACATGTAGCCGATGCACTGATTGTCCTTGAGTACCGGCACCACCAGGGCATCGACCCAGTAGAAATCACCGTTCTTGCACCGGTTCTTGACGATACCGCGCCAGGGCCGGCCTTCCTTGAGGGTGCCCCACAACCAGGCAAAAGCCCCCGGCAACATGTCCGGATGACGGACGATGTTGTGGTTCTTGCCGATCAGCTCGTCCTGACTGAAGCCGCTGATATCGATGAAGGTATCGTTGGCATAGGTGATCATGCCCTTCAGATCGGTTCGTGAAACGATGTAGCGCCCCTTGGGGAAGGGAACTTCTCTGTTGGTAACGGGCTGATTATTTTTCATGAGCGGGTGCTGAGAGAGAGAACAAAGACCTGGAGTGTCACCGGTGACAACGCACACTCCGGAAGGTAACGGCAATCCGAGGCGGCAGTTCCATGGCGGCAAGGCTGATCCGGGGCTACGCGGGATTCTAGAGAGCGGCAGAAAAAGATGAAATCACTGCATCCGACTACTAAAACTACCGGTAAACCCGTAGCGATCAGTTCATCCGCCCTCCGGAGACGGGGAATGCGCCGGGTCCCCCGCGAGGCCAGGGCTCAGGCATTGGAAACCAGACCTTTACGGATGGCATAACGGGTCATGCCCACAGCACTATCGACCCCCAGCTTGCGCATGATGTTCCGCCGATGCACTTCGACGGTTGACGGGGCGATTTCCAGCCGCTCGGCGATTTGCCCGGAGGTCATTCCTACCGCCACCAGTTGCAGCACCTGGACTTCCCGGGGGCCAAGCTTGACGCCGGGTGCCTCGTCCTTTCTGCTGCCGCTGAAGGAAATGGCCTGGCGTATGGCATCGGTCGCATCCGGACAGAGATAGGAACGATTGCGGCGTACCGCATCAAGGGCGCGCAAGAGTTCAACCCCTGCTGCCGCCTTGGTCACATATGCCGCCGCCCCGGCATTCAGCATGTCGGCGACGTAGCCGTGGTCGGAAAAAACGGAAAGGGCGACCACCTTGACTTGAGGCAGGGAAGCGCTGATCTGCCGGGTGATTTCGATGCCATTCATGCCCGGCATGTCGATGTCCATGCAGAGGATGTCCGGCGAGGATTCCCGGGCCAGTGCAAAAACCTGAAGACCGTCGCCGGTTTCTGCCACCACCTCGCAATCCTGATTCCTCTCGAGCAACAGGCGCAAGGCCTCGCGGAACATCTGATGATCGTCGGCAAGCATGATTTTGAGCTTCATGCCTTGCCTTTCGGTACCGGAATGGCCACTCCGATGCGCGTCCCCTGGCCCGGCACGGACTCAACCGTGCAGCGCCCACCGGAGAACTCGGCCATTTCCCGCATGGTGAGGATACCCAGGCCGGCGGCATGAGTCGCTTTACCCAGGCAGGCCGGGTCAAAACCAATACCATCATCGACAATGTTCAGGTTCATCGGATTGCTTTCAAGATCAAGGCTTACTCCTATCGTTTTGGCGCGGGAGTGCTTGCCGCAGTTGGTCAGGGATTCCTGCACAATACGGAAAAGCACCGATTCCAACTCGGGATTCAAACGCCGGGAAGCTGCCTTGCATTCCAGGCGGACCACCATTCCCGTACGCCGCTGAAACTGTTTGACGTAGCTTTCCAGGGCCGCTTCCAGACCGGCGTAATCGAGGATCGGCGGGCGCAGATCAGAGGAAATTTCCCGAATGCTCGCCGTCGTGTCTTCGACGAGGGCACGAACGTCCTCAAGGTGGGAAGCGAGTTTGTCCGAATCCCCCTCACGCAACATCGCAGCCAGAACATCAAGGTGAACACCGATGGCCGAAAGATTGGGACTGGTGCGATCATGCAGTTCCCCGGCCAGCCGCCTTCTTGCACTTTCCTGGATCAATACCAGATGGTGCGACAGGGCCTCCATTCTCTTTTCCGCCATGCGGCGTTCGGTGATGTCCTGCTTCACCGCGATGAAATGGCTGATCTCTCCGTCCGCGTCCCGGACCGGTGTAATGGTCTGGTCTTCCGGATAGATCGAGCCATCCTTGCGGCGATTGACCATCTCGCCCCGCCAGACTTCTCCGCTCAGGATGGTCCGCCACAGGTCTTGATAATCCGCCGCCGACTGCACTCCGGACTTGATCAGCGCCCCTGGATTGCAACCCAGGGTTTCCTCCATGGTGTACCCGCTCAAGGTGCAAAAGGCCGGATTGGCCCACTCGATGGTCCCTTTTGGGTCGGTAATGATGATGGCGTTGGCTGCCGCCTCCAGTGCGGCGCTGCGCAAGCGCAGCTGATTCATATCAACATCATGTTGCCGGGCCAGGCGCTCCATGCGCAGAAAATACAGGGCGGCCAGGGCCAAGCTTGAAAACAACAGTCCGCAGACGGCAAATAGCGTCCGCACTGCCTCCTGGCGCCAGGCTTCCAGGCCATTCTCCCGGTCCAGATGCACGACGATGACCAGCGGATAGTTCCGGGAAGGACGATAGGCGGTCAGCACGGCACGGCCATCTTCCAGCACCTGTTCGCCGTGGCCGAGGTCGTCACTGGCCAGAAAACGGGAGAGAAGCGGGCTGTTGTCCCGAAGGCCCGGCTGGCGTTTGGGGTCAGTGGAAAGCAATAACGTCCCGTCATAGCGGAACAGTTCGACCACCCCGCTGCCTGCAACCAGGTTGCGACTGTAGTAATTCAGAAAATAGTCGCTGTTGACTGCCGCCAGCAGGGTATCTCCCCCCCCTTGCCCGGCATCGACGTCGATATCGCGCAGAACGGGAATCAGGCTCGGCCCGTCGGGATCGGCGGGGTGTTCGGGAGTGGTCGGCTGCCCGTCGTAAACATCACGCCCGCTCCAGGGGGGGCCGATGCGCAGGATGGCCATGGGACCATCGGTCGGCGGCAGAAAAGCGCGATGATCAACCCGCCGCCCGAGATTGCGGGGATCGGAACTCTGCGCAACCCGGCCCTGCCCGTCAAGCCGGGACAGGGAGCGCAGGTAGGGCGCATGATGCAGCGCTGCCGCCAGTCCTTCGCCGTGGCGTGCCTCATCGGCAATACCGGCCAGGGTCAGGTGGATGACATTGAAACTCTGGGTCAGATGCTCTTCAAAACTGCGGGCAACCATTCTGGCCGTCTCGAAATGACGGTCCACGGCTTCCGTGCGCAAGCGGCACAGGGTATAGGTGGTCGCGGCGAGAATGACGAAAACCACGACGCCGGTCACCAGCACGAAGGTCGCACGGCGACCGGGCCCCTTGTTCGACACGGGCTTAGTTCCGGGCCACAATCGGGTCCAGTTTGTGACGGCGCGCCGCCTCGGCCAAACGGCCGTCGCGCTTGATGGCGTCCACAAACTGCTCGACTCGGGCGTGCCACCGCGCATCCCCCAGTGGCAAGGCAAAAGCATAGGGCGTCAGATGAAAAGTGGCCGGCGGGGAAATCAGTGTCGCCCAATCGGTGGTTTCCAGCATGCGCCGACTGAAGGGATAGTCGGTCATGAAAACATCGGCCCGACCGGACTCGACACTTTCCTCCCGTCCCCGGGGCGTCGCCGTCACCAGCAGCGAAGCCTGTTGCAGCCGCTCCCGCATGACCTGTTCGTGGTAGGTGCCTTGCGCCACCGCCACCACGACGCCGGGCTTGTCGATATCGCTCCATTCCCTGACCCGGCGATTGCTTTTGCTGGCAATGGCGTAGATGTCGCTGACCAGGTGGGGGACGGTGAATTGCAAACTTTCGGCCCGCGCAGGCGTAACACCGATGGCGAACATGGCGATGTCGCAACGATCCTGATTGATGTCACGCACCAGACGGGCAAAGGAACTGTCCTCGAAACGGAGCCGTATCCCGAGGTCGCCGGCCAGTTCCCGGGCCAGGTCGATATCAATTCCGGAAAGCTGGAGGGATTTTGGATTGCGATAGGAAATGCCGTAGTAGTCCGGCCAGATACAGACACGCATTTCCCCGGCCGCCAGCACCCGATCCAGACGGCTGGGCGGCACGGCCTTCGCGTCTGC
Organism: uncultured Rhodocyclaceae bacterium; assembly: GCA_964536245.1. Classification (GTDB taxonomy): domain Bacteria; phylum Pseudomonadota; class Gammaproteobacteria; order Burkholderiales; family Rhodocyclaceae; genus CAZHVZ01. The sequence continues at coordinate 17,730 of CAZHVZ010000006.1, read as the reverse complement.
CAGAAACAGGCTCAAGAGCATGGCAAGGAGAAACGATTTCATGGAATCCATGGCTGGGATCAGGAGAACAGGATACGCCGGACAAGCCGGCTCAACCCCTGCCGGCTGGACAGAACCCGCTCCGGTTGCGGCAGCGGGGGATGCCGACGGAGCCGATTCTATTAAATATCCTCCCGTTGGCAAGCCGAATTTTGGGCGGTCATGGACGCGCCCGGCGAGCCCGAATAATTCAGCCCACATAGTTTCCATCCCCGGAAAATGCGCTAGTATTTCCCGACGGCCCTGACTGGCCGTTTCTTTTCGGGAAGCATGGCCATGACTCCTATCAGCAATCTCTCTTTTTGCTGCCTTGCTCTGCTGCTGACTGGCTGCGGCGAGCAAAAGCTCCCGCCGGCCACCGGCCCGACCGAGGTCAACGTGATCCGGGTGGAAGCCAAAAACACGCCGGTTTCCTACGAATACACCGGCCAGACGGAAAGCTCCCGCCTGGTGGAAATCCGGACCCGGGTGGCGGGTTTTCTCGACCGGCGCAGCTACCGGGAGGGAGAGATCGTCCGCCAGGGCCAGGTGCTGTTCCAGATTGACCGCAAACCCTTTGAAGCCCAGCTGGCAGCCGCCAAGGGGCAGCTTTCCGCGCAGCAGGCCAGCCTGGCCGTCGCCCAGTCCAGTCTGGCACGGGTAAGGCCCCTGGCCGAGCAGAATGCCCTTTCCCCCAAGGACCTGGATAACGCCATCGGCCAGGAGCGCTCGGCTCTGGCCGCCGTTGAGGTGGCCCGGGCCAACGTCCTGACCGCCGAACTCAATCTCGGCTATACCACCCTGCGCAGCCCCCTGACCGGGCTGGCAGGTTCGGCCAAGGTTCAGGACGGCACCTATCTCGGCGCCACCGGTCAGGATAGCCTGCTGACCACGGTGGCGGCACTGGACCCGATGCGGGTCACGTTCTCGGTTTCCGAAAACGAGCTGCTCAAACACCGGGACAATCTGGCCAGCGGCGGCCTGAGCAAACCGGCGGACGGCAGTTATTTGGTGGAAATCATTCTCGCCGACGGCACGGTCTTTCCCCAGCAGGGCCGGATCACCTATGCCGACACCTCCTTCGGCCAAAGTACCGGCACCCTGCTATTGCGGGCGGAAGTGGCCAATCCGGCGGGCGCCCTCAAACCCGGCCAGTTCGTGCGGGTCCGGCTGCTCGGCGACGCTTACCCGAACGGGATCGAGGTGCCGCAGCGAGCGGTGCAGCAAAGCGGCCAGGGCTATTTCGTCTGGGTCGTCGGCAAGGATAGCAAGGCGCAGCCCAGGCCGGTCAAGGTGGGGCAATGGATCGGTGAGCAATGGTTGATTCTGGGCGGGTTGAGCAGTGGCGAAACCGTGGTCACTGACGGTTTGCTCCGCCTCGCCCCCGGCGCTCCGGTGAAAATTGCCGAAAAACCGGCGGCGCCGGCCAGCCCGCCTGCCGCCAAGTAGAGGGGGCCGACATGCTCTCCCACTTCTTTATCGACCGGCCGATTTTCGCAGCGGTCATTTCCATCATCATTTCCATTGCCGGCGGGGTGGCCATGCTGGCCCTGCCCATTGCCCAGTATCCGGAGATCACGCCGCCCCAGATCACCGTCTCGGCCAATTATTCCGGAGCCGATGGCAGCACCGTGGCCCAGAATATCGGCGCCCCGATCGAGAATCAGGTGAATGGCGCCGACCACATGATCTACATGTCGTCCACCAGTTCCTCCACCGGCAACTACAGCCTGAATGTCTTTTTCGATATCGGTACCGACCCCAACCTCGCCCAGGTCGATGTCCAGAACCGGGTCAATGCCGCGCTCCCCCTGCTGCCCCAGGCGGTGGCCCAGCAGGGCGTACTGGTCCAGAAAAAGAGCGCGTCCTTTCTGATGATCGTCGCCCTCTACCCGACCGATGGGCGTTACGACGAGGATTTCGTCGGCAACTACGCCAATCTCTATGTGCTCGACGCCATCAAGCGCATTCCCGGCGCCAATCAAGCCTCCATTTTTGGCGTTGTCGATCCGGCCATGCGAATCTGGCTCAAACCGGACCGCATGGCGGCCCTCGGCATTACGGCCTCGGACATCGCCAATGCCGTCGCCCAGCAGAACAACCAGTTCGCCGTCGGCCGCATCGGTCAGGCTCCGACGCCCCAACCGGTGCAGCAGACCTTCCCGGTCACCACCAGAGGCCGCCTGAGCGAACCCCGGGAGTTTGAAAACATCATTTTGCGTACCGACGCCAAAGGCACTTCCATCGTCCGCCTCAAGGATGTCGGGCGTGCCGACCTGGGCCGCAAGGATTACTCCCTGCGCAGCCTGTACAACGGCAAAAAGGCCACCCTGATCGCTGTTTATCAGCAGCCGGGGGCCAATGCGCTGGAAGTGTCCCGACAGGTCAACGCCACCATGCAGCAACTGGCCGGTAGCTTTCCTTCCGGCATGGCCTACGAAGTGGCCATGGATACCACACGCTTTGTCGAGGCCTCCATCAACGAAGTGGTGCACACCTTCTTCGAGGCCGTCGCCCTGGTTGTCTTCGTCGTCTACATTTTCCTGCAAAGCCTGCGCCTGACCATCATTCCGGCCATTGCCGTACCGGTTTCGATCCTCGGCACCTTCATCGGCATGCTCCTTCTCGGCTACTCGATCAACATGCTGACCCTGTTCGGCATGATCCTGGCCATCGGCATTGTCGTGGACGATGCCATCGTGGTCATCGAAAACACCGAGCGCAACATGACCGAGTTCGGCCTTTCGCCCAAGGAAGCGGCCAAGCGGGCGATGACCGAAGTCAGCGGACCGGTCATCGCCATTGTTCTGGTCTTGTGTGCCGTCTTTGTTCCGGTGGCTTTCCTGGGCGGCATGACCGGCCAGCTCTACAAGCAGTTCGCGGTGACCATAGCCATTTCCGTGGTCTTCTCAGGCATTGTTGCCCTGACCCTGTCCCCGGCGCTCGCCGCCCTTCTGCTCACCCCGCAGCACGGCGAAAAGAAGGGATTCTTCAAATGGTTCGACGAGCGTTTCGAGCGCCTGACCCATCGCTACACGCGGGGGGTCAGTGTTTTTATTGCCCGCCCCGGACTCCCCGTCGCCACCTTTCTGGCCATTTGCCTGGGTGCAACCTTCCTCTTCAAGACCTGGCCCGGCGCCTTTGTTCCCCAGGAAGACCAGGGGTACCTCTTTGTCCCCTACTTCATGCCGGACGCAGCCAGCCTGGACCGAACCGGACAGGTGGGTGCGCAGGCAGCAGGCTTCATGCAGAATCACCCGGCGGTGGCCAATGTCACCCAGGTCGACGGTTTTTCCCTGATCGACGGCCAGTTCAAGACCAATGCCGGCCTGCTCTTCGTTTCCCTCAAGGATTTCGCGGAACGCAAGGACAGCAGCCAGCAGGCGCCGGCCCTGATCAAGGCGGCTGGACAGCACTTTGCCGGCATCCGGGAAGGCATTGTCCTGCCCCTCAACCCTCCTTCCATTCCCGGACTGGGCGTGACCGCCGGCTTTGAAATGTGGTTGCAGCAAAAGAGCGACAGCGGCTACGGCCAACTGGTGGAGACCATGAAAAAGGTGGTCGCCAAGGCCAGGGAGTACCCGGAACTGCGGGGCGTATCGGCGACAGCCAGCGCCAACAGCCGGCAACTGCTGGTGGAGGTGGACCGGGACAAGGCGGAAACCCTGGGCGTTCCCATCCAGGACATCTACAACAGCCTGCAAGCCCTCTTCGGCTCCATGTCTGTCAGCCAGTTCCCCCGGGATTCCCGGCTGTGGCAGGTGATCATGCAGGCCGAACCGGGCTACCGCATGAACCCGGAAGATATCCAGCAGGTTTCCGTACGCACACGGGAGCAGACCATGGTACCGCTCTCCGCCCTGGTCAGAACCCGCTACGTCACCGGTCCCGACCTCGTCACCCGCTTCAACAACTACCCGGCCGTCAAGATCACCGGCTCGGCGGCCCCCGGCTACAGCTCCGGCCAGGCTCTTGACGCCATCGAACAAGTCGCCAGGGAAGTGATGCCCCCCGGCTACAGCTACGAATGGTCCGGCGAGGCCCGGGAAGAAAAGCTGTCCGGCAACACCTCGGCCATCGCGTTTGTCTTCGGCCTGATTTTCGTATTCCTCATTCTCGCCGCCCAGTACGAAAGCTGGTCACTGCCGTTCGGGGTCATCCTGGCGGTCCCATTCGCCCTGCTCGGCGCCCTCCTTGCTATCGTCCTGCGCAACATCCCCAACGACGTCTATTTCCAGATCGGCCTGATCACGCTCATCGCCCTCGCTGCCAAAAACGCCATTCTCATTTTCGAGTTTGCCGTCATGCTCCGGGAGCAGGGAAAATCCTTTGTCGAGGCGGCGACCGAATCGGCCCGCCTGCGCCTGCGGCCGATCGCCATGACCTCCTTTGCCTTCATCCTCGGCGTTGTCCCCCTCGCCATCGCCTCCGGCGCCTCGGCCAACAGCCGGCACTCGATCGGCACCGGAGTGATCGGCGGCATGTTGGGCGCCACCGTCATCGCCATCTTTTTCATTCCGATGTTTTATGTTCTGCTCTCCCGTTTCTCCGAACGTTTCAGCCAGAAGGGGCACACGGAGGGCAAGCCATGAGACACCGCCGCCCCCTTGTCCTGGCCGCCGCAATGACCGCCCTCCTGAACGGCTGCGCGGTCGGGCCGGACTACCTGCGGCCCGACCTTCAACTGCCCACGGCCTGGCGTTTTTCCGGAACGCCGGAAACGCCCCAGGCGGAACCCCAGGAACTCGCCAATCTGCCCTGGTGGACCTTGTACGAGGAACCCGTTCTGGACGAACTGGTACGCGAGGCCCTGACCAGCAACCGCGACCTGCGCATTGCCGCCGCCCGGGTGGACGAAGCCGCCGGCCAGCTGGGCAGCACCCGCTCCCAGCTTTTTCCGCAGCTGGGGGCCAGCCTGGGGGATAACCGGGGACGCACGAGCACCAGCGGAGGACGGGTCGCCCAGGAGTACAGCGCCGCATTCAATGTCAGTTGGGAGATCGATCTTTTCGGTCGCCTGCGGCGCTCCAGCGAAGCCGCCCGGGCCAACCTCCTGGCCAGTGAGGAAGCCCGCCGTGGCCTGGTCATTTCCCTGGCGGCCACGGTGGCGAACAGTTACGTCAACCTGCGCGACCTCGACAACCAGCTGGAGATTGCCCGCAGCACTGTCAAAACACGGGAAGACGCCCTGCGCATCTTCGAGCTGCGCTACAAGGGTGGTGTCATCTCGGAAATGGAGCTGTCCCAGGCTCGCTCCCAGCTTGAAGCCGCCCGGGTCACCGTTCCCGCCCTCGAACAAGCGATTGCCCAGCAGGAGCACAATCTTTCCGCCCTGCTCGGGCGCTTGCCCGGCCCCATCCCGCGCGGCAAGCCGCTGGCTCAACTGGGGCTGCCCCTGCCACCGGTGAGCCTGCCTTCCCGTGTTCTCGAAAGGCGTCCCGACATTCGCCAGGCGGAACAGAACCTGATCGCCGCCAATGCCGGAATTGGCGCTGCCAGAGCCGCCTATTTTCCCACCATCAGCCTGACCGGCCTGCTCGGCAGCGTAAGCAGCGCTTACTCCGGACTCTTTACGGGACCCGCCAGAGCATGGTCTTTCGGCAGCAATGCCACAGCCCCCCTTTTCACTGCCGGCGGCCTTGCCGGCCAGCTGCAAAGCGCCGAAGCCCGACAGGTGCAAGCCCTGGAAAGCTACCGCAAGGCTGTCGAAGCGGCCTTCCGTGATGTGGAAGACAGCCTGATCGCCGGCAGCAAGACGCGGGAGGTGGTGGATGGCTACATCCGGCAGGTCGACGCCCTCGCCATTTATGCCCGCAACGCCCGCCTGCGTTACGAGAGCGGCTACTCCGACTATCTCGAAGTGCTGGACGCCGAACGCAGCCTTTTCCAGGCCCAGATCAGCGCCTCCCAGGCCCACGCCCAGGCCTTGACCGCCGTCGCCACTCTTTACAAGGCCCTCGGCGGCGGCTGGCAGGCGACCGAAGATGCCGCGACCAATACTACCGAATAAGCTCAGGAAAATCCCATGTCCTTCATTCTTGCCGAAATCAGCGACGGCATTGGCACTATCACCCTGAATTACCAGATCAAACGGAACGCCCTCTCGGAAAAACTGGTCCAGGACGTTTCCACCGCCTTTGACACCTTTCGCAAGGACGGCGTCCGCGTCGCCGTCCTGCGGGCCCTACCCGGCAGCCGGGTGTGGTCCTCCGGGCACGATGTGTCCGAATTGCCGGAAGGTGGCCGTGACCCCCTCGGTTGGCAGGATCCCCTGCGCATGCTGATCCGTGACGTGGAATCCTTTCCCTCACCGGTCATTGCCCTGATCGAGGGCGGCGTGTGGGGCGGCGCCTGCGAGCTGGTCTTCGCCTGCGACATGATCATCGCCACCCCGGAAGCCACGTTTGCCGCCACTCCGGCGAAACTGGGCGTCCCCTACAACGCCACCGGCCTGCTCACCTTCCTGAACGCAGCCCCGCCGCACATTGCCAAGGAACTGCTGTTCACCGGCAGGCCGATGACCGCTGCCCGACTCGAACGCCAGGGCATCATCAACCACGTCATCGCAGCTGACGAGATCACTGCCTTCACCCGGGAAATTGCCCACGCCATCGCCCACAACTCGCCCCTGGCCATCGGCGTCATGAAGGAACAGCTGCGCATCCTGGCCGGCGCACATGCCTTGTCACCGGCAGACTTTGAACGCATCCAGGGCTTGCGCCGGGTCGTGTACAGCAGCCGCGACTATGCCGAAGGAATTCATGCCTTCAAGGAAAAACGGGCACCGTTATACTTGGGGGAGTAGGGCGCCGGCGACTGATTCGATTACGGCAGGCAGTGGTAACAGATCACTGGATTTTCATTTCCCCGGCAGAGCCCCCTCTCACCATTCAGCGAGGATCATCATGGACCCATTCCTGCAGGCAGCCATTGACGAAGCAAAGACCGGCCTGGCGGAAGGCGGCATTCCCATCGGTTCGGTGATCGTCCATCGCGGGCGCATCATCGGGCGTGGTCACAACCGGCGGGTGCAGCAGGGCAGCAGCATTCTGCACGGAGAAATGGACGCTTTCGAGAATGCGGGCCGCCAGGCTGCCCGAATCTACAGGGAGTCGGTGCTCTACACCACGCTATCTCCCTGCGCCATGTGCAGCGGTGCCATTCTGCTTTATGGCATTCCAAGAGTAGTGATCGGTGAAAACCAGACCTTCACCGGGGAAGAAGCCTTGTTACGCTCCCGCGGCGTCCAGGTTGAGGTGGTGCAGGATGCTGCCTGTATCAACCTGATGCGCCGCTTCATCGCCGCCAGCCCGGAATTGTGGAACGAGGACATTGGCGTCGATGAAGGGGGTGCGGGCTAGGCGGAGTCAGCCTCCGCTGCCGAGGTGGGCTTCCGCCTCACCCGGTGTTTCGTAGAGGTGGGCCGGCACCTGGCGCTTTTCCAGGGCTTCACCCAGCTTCATGCGCAGGAAGGTGCTGCTGGTGTAGCGCGTCACGTCTGAGTAATGCCGGTCCATGATGCCCTTGACGACACCGATGTAGTCGTCCACCAATTCGGGAACAATGCTGAAACGATCGTAATTGACGATTGCGTTCACTTTGTGCCCGATCGGGGACAACCGGGCTTCCACGGCCTGAAGGATACGGTTGATGTCCTCCTCGCTGCGCACGGACAGCCCCTCGAAATTGACGAAGAACAGGTTCTGCGCTGCATCGTAGGAAAGGCGCTCAGACAGGGGAATTTCCAGCATGTCGGGCCGGATGTTCATCGAGTCGTTGCTGAAGATGCGGGCATCCATCAGCACCGGCTCCCGCTTCATGACCGGGACGAAATCCATCCGGTCCAGAATGTCCTTCTGCAAATCCACTCCCGGAGCGATTTCAGTCAACTCCAGTCCTTCTTCGCAGAGGCGCAAGACACAGCGCTCGGTCACGTAGAGCACCTCCTTGCCCCACTTGGCGGCTTGCGGACCGCTGAAGGTGCGGTGTTCCACCTCCTCGACGAATTTCCTGGCCTTGCCGTCCTGCAAGATACGCAGCTTGCCGTCCTCGATGGCGATTTCCAGGTCGCCGGCGGTAAAGGTGCCGACGAACACCACTTTCTTCGCATTCTGGGAAATGTTGATGAAGCCCCCTGCCCCGGCCAGCCTCGGGCCGAATTTGGACACATTGAGATTGCCCTGGCGGTCAGCCTGGGCAAGACCGAGAAAGGCCAGGTCGAGACCGCCGCCATCGTAAAAATCGAACTGGCTGGGCTGATCGATAATTGCCTGGGTATTCACCGCCGCGCCAAAACTCAGCCCCCCCGCCGGAATCCCGCCAATCACACCGGGCTCGGCAGTCAGGGTCAACAGGTCAATGACGCCTTCTTCCGCCGCCACATTGGCCACCCCTTCCGGCATACCGATCCCGAGATTGACCACGGCATTGGCTTTCAGCTCCAGGGCCGCCCGGCGCGCAATGATCTTGCGTTCGCTCATCGGCATGCTGGCGATGGCCGACAGGGGAACGCGAATCTCCCCGGAGTAGGCCGGGTTGTACTGCTCGATGAAGGTCTGCATGTGGTATTCCGGCTTTTCCGCCACCACCACGCAATCGACCAGAATGCCGGGAATCTTGACCTGGCGGGCATTCAGGGTGCCGCGCTCGGCGACCCGCTCGACCTGGGCGATGACGATGCCCCCGGAGTTGCGGGTGGCCATGGCGATGGCCTGCGCCTCCAGGGTCAGCGCCTCCTTCTCCATGCTGATATTGCCATCCGGATCCGCCGTGGTGCCGCGAATGATGCCGATGTTGATCGGAAACGCCTTGTAGAACAGGTATTCTTCACCGTCAATATCCATCACACGCACCAGATCGGCGGTGGTTTTTTCGTTCAGCTTGCCGCCGCCGAAGCGGGGATCGACAAAGGTGCCCAGGCCGACCCGGGTAATGGTTCCCGGCTTGCCGGCAGCAATATCGCGAAAAAGGTGAGTAATCACGCCCTGCGGCAGATTGTAGGCCTCGATGCGGTTCGCCACCGCCAGTTGCTGCAACTTGGGAACCAAGCCCCAGTGGCCGCCAATGACCTTGGCCACCAAGCCGTCATGGCCGAGGTGATTGAGGCCGCGTTCCTTGCCGTCCCCCTGCCCGGCAGCATAGACCAGGGTCAGATTGCGCGGACTGCCGAGGCCATGGACATCTGCCTCCTCGCCTTCAAGAAAGCGTTCCTCCAGGGCGATGGCGATGTTCTCGGCAAAGCCGATGCCGACGAAGCCGCCGGTGGCCACGGTGTCGCCGTCGCGAATGAGGCGCACCGCCTCGCGGGCCGAAACCACCTTGCCGGTATCGCCGGCCCGCAGGGATGCTGCAATGGGATGACGCGAAAGGGGCATGTCTCTCTCCTTGGGTTTCTCTGATTATCCGTGAATCAAACCAGACCTGTCGCGTAGAACACCGCGATGACCACAAAAACAGCCAGGGTCTTGATGCAGGTAATGGCGAAAATGTCCTTGTACGATTGGCGGTGGGTGAGGCCGGTGACCGCCAGCAAAGTGATCACCGCGCCGTTGTGGGGCAGGGTGTCCATGCCGCCGGACGCCATCGAGGCGACGCGATGGAAGACTTCAAGGGGAATCCCGGCCGCCTGGGCATTGGCGATGAAAGTCTCAGCCATGGCCGCCAGGGCAATGCCCATGCCACCCGAGGCGGAACCGGTAATCCCCGCCAGGGAGGTCACCGTAATCGCTTCGTTGATCAGCGGGTTGGGAATGGAACTGAGCGCATTGGCCACCACCAAAAAGCCCGGCAGGGCGGCAATCACTGCGCCGAAACCGTACTCGGAAGCGGTATTCATGGTGGCCAGCAAGGCGCCGCCAATGGCACTCTTGCTGCCTTCGGCAAATTTGGCAAAGACCGTTCGCCAGGCAAATGCGAAAACGGTGGCGATTCCGATCAGCAGCGCCCCCTCCACCGCCCAAATGGCCGCCACCGCCTTGGTCTGCTGCACAACGGGCGCGGCCTTGCCGATGACGGCTGGAAGAAAGGAAGTCTTGTCGCCATAAACCAGGGGAATCAGGTTGGTGAATACCTTGTTCATGACGCCGACCATGACCAGCGGCAACAGGGCGATCACCGGATGGGCCAGCTTTTCGGCAGAAAAGGATTCCGGTTCGTTGCTATGCCCTTCGCCATAGCCTTCACCCGCCAGAGCGGCCTTGCGCCGGCTCCATTCGAGGTAGCTCATGCCGGCGACGAAAATGAACAATGCCCCGATGGTCCCAAGCCAGGGAGCGGCATAAATGTCGGTCTTGAAAAAGGTGGTGGGGATGATGTTCTGGATCTGCGGCGTACCGGGCAGGGAGTCCATGGTGAAGGTAAAGGCGCCGAGGGCAATGGTGCCGGGAATCAGGCGCTTGGGTATGGCGCCCTGCTTGAACATTTCCGCCGCAAAGGGGTAGACCGCGAAGACCACCACGAAGAGGGAAACCCCGCCGTAGGTCAGGAGGGCGCAAACCAGCACGATGGAGAGCATGGCCCGCTCCCGGCCGATCAGCCTGATCACCGAGGCGACGATGGATTTGGAAAAGCCGGAAAGCTCGATCACCTTGCCGAATACCGCACCGAGCAGAAAGACCGGAAAGAAGTTCTTCACGAAGCCTACCATCTTGTCCATGAACAGCCCGGTGAACATCGGCGCCACCAGCGAGGGATCGACGAACAGCACCGCCCCGAGGGCGGCTATGGGGGCGAAGAGGATGACGCTGTAGCCGCGATAGGCCACGAACATGAGGAAGGCCAGGGAGGCCAGTACGATCAGAAAGTCCACTTTTTGTCTCCGTCAGAAATTATTGCAACGGAGAAGACATCGCACGGGGCGTGCCAGAGTTGGCAACACACTGAATCAATGAATTATTTCAGAAAATTACCGGCCAATCTCCCGGTCTCCGCTGTCTGCCGGAACAGACATCCTGTCCAGCACCCATGACAGGGAAAACCCTCGGTCCTCAGTTGGCACTCAGGCCCAGGGCAGCCATTTTTTCATACAGTGCCGCCCGCGAAATGCCGAGCTGCCTGGCCGCCTGCGCCTTGTTGCCGCGAACACTGCGCAATGCCTCGGCAATAGCTGCCCGCTCGGCATCGGCGACGGCCACCCCGAGGGCCTTGTGGGCGCTGAGCAGCGGCGTTCCGCCAGCCGCCGGGGGTGGCTGGCCGCTCCGCACAGCGGGCAGGACCCGGCCAATATCGGCGGCCTGCACGCTATCGCCATCCGCCATGAGCAGCGCCCTTTCCAGGACATTGGACAGCTCCCGCACATTGCCCGGCCAGTCGTACCGGGCAAGACGCTCAAGGGCGTCGGCAGTCAGCGTGCGCAAGGGCAGACCTTGCTGGCGGCAAAGGTTGTCGAGCAGGGTTTCGGCAAGAATCGGCACATCCTCCAGGCGATCACGCAGAGCCGGCGTTTCCAGGGTCAGCACATTGAGCCGGTAGTAGAGATCGGCACGGAACCGCCCTTCCGCCACCATGCTGACCAGATCCCGGCTGGTGGCGGCGATGATCCGCACATCGACACGGATCAGCCGGTTTGAGCCGACCGGTTCCAACTCATGCTCCTGCAAGGTGCGCAACAATTTGGCCTGGAGGGCGAGGGACATGTCGCCTATTTCGTCGAGAAACAGGGTGCCGCCATCGGCCAGTTTGAACTTGCCATCCCGCCCCTTGCGATCCGCCCCGGTATAGGCGCCCGGCGCCACGCCAAAAAATTCCGCTTCGAGCAGGGTTTCCGGCACAGCGGCGATATTGACCGCAATGAAGGGCGCACCGGCACGCGGGCTGGAAGCATGGATGGCTTGGGCCAGCAGTTCCTTGCCGGTTCCCGTTTCACCGAGAATGAGGACCGGCGAGGCGGTCCGGGCGGCGCGCCGGGCCACTTGCTTGAGCTCGAAACAACGCTGGCCGGCACCGACAAAACTGGCGAGGGTATAGCGGGTACGCCGTGCTTCGGCCAGCTTGCGTTGCGTATCGGCCAGTTCGTTGCGCAGATTCTGGTAACGGGCCATCAGCGGAGCCAGCTGGCGGGGATCGTCGTAGAGCATGAGACCAACCGCGCCGATGATCAGGCCGTCATGGTCCTTTAATGGAAGCCGCATGACGACGAAGGACTCCTCGCCAAACTCCATGATATCGAGCATGACCGGACGACCGGTTTCCAGCACCTGACGCATCAGGCTGTTGGGAATCACCTCTTCGATGGGCCGACCGATGACCGCTGCCGGATCGGCAATCCCCAGACGCTGCGGATAACTGTCGTTCATCCATACCACCCGGGCTTCGGTATCGACGACCACGGCCCCTTCGCAAAACTCGGCAAAATGGGCGAGCAGGGAGTGCATGGCGTGTTCCAGCAGGGCGTCCGGCCCACCAAACCGGGCAGCCAACGCCGTCCCCCGGATAGGCGGTGTGGTTCCTTTGAACACTGAAACCTCCCTTCAACCGTGATGACCGATGCCCCATCATAAATCATCTCCCGTGCGCTTTGCAGGGAAGTAGAACTGGAAACCAAATGGCCGAATTAGTTCTTTCGGCTGATTACCAAATATCCACCCGAGAAAACAAGGTGGACGCGCCCATACCGCCGCCTCGCTCCGGAATCGCCCCAAACAAGTCCATAACACCATGATTTATCGAATGTATTTCGACATGGCACAAGAGTTGCAATAAGCAGTGACCAAAAGACACACATCCATTCAACAGAGACAGCGTGCCGGCCCCATTGCCGGCGATACAGTAATAACGGGGGAGTTTCATGGCGAACAACAACTTGCTTTCGCTGGAACACAACGAGAAGATCGAGGCGGCTGCGGCACGTCTCTCCATGTCTCGGCGTGAATTTCTGCAATTTTGCGCGGCACTGGCCACTACCTTGGGCCTGCCGCAGGGTGCTGATGCAGCCGTTGCCGAGGCAGTGGCTACCAAAAAGCGGCCTTCCGTCATCTGGCTGCATTTCCAGGAGTGCACCGGGTGCACCGAATCCATGCTGCGTGCCGAGCATCCGACCCTGGAAAAGCTGATTCTCGATGTCATTTCCCTCGATTACCACGAAACCCTTTTCGCCGCTGCCGGCCATCAGGTGGAAGCCGCCCGCAAGCAGGCGATGAAGGAAAACAAGGGCAAATACGTGCTGGTCGTCGAAGGCGCCATCCCGACCAAGGATGGCGGCGTTTACTGCAAGATCGGCGGTCATACCGCCATCGACCTGCTCAAGGAATGTGCCGCCGATGCGGCAGCAGTGATCGCCATCGGCTCCTGCGCTTCGTGGGGCGGCATGCCCTCCACTTCGCCCAACCCGACCGGCGCCTCCGGCGTCGCCAAGGTGCTCGGCAAGCCGGTGGTGACCATTCCCGGCTGCCCGCCCAACCCCTACAACTTCCTGTCCACCGTGGTGCACTTCCTGACTTTCGGCGCCCTGCCGCCGGTGGATCAGCTGGGCCGCCCGAAATTTGCCTATTCCCGTCTCGTGCATGAAAACTGCGAGCGCCGCGCCCACTTTGACGCTGGCCGTTTCGCCATGGAATTCGGCGATGAAGGCCACCGCAAAGGCTACTGCCTGTACAAGCTGGGCTGCAAGGGTCCGGAAACCTACGCCAACTGCCCGACCATACTCTTCGGAGATGTCGGCGGCGGTACCTGGCCGGTCGGCTGCGGCCACCCCTGTATCGGTTGTACCGAGGAAGGCATTGGTTTCCAGAAGCCGATCCATGCCATGGCCAAGATGAAGAATGTCGAGCCCCCGCTCCAGTACCCCCGCATCCACGAGGAAAAAGGCACCGGAGCCACTCTTGGTTCGGCTGCCGTGCTGGCCGCCGTGGCAGGCGCTGCTGCCGGTGCCGGCGCCATGGTCGCCAAGAATCTCGGCCTGTCGCATCAAGCCGAGCAGATGGAAGAAGCAAAGAAGAACGGCGAGAAAGCGGAGGTCTGAAATGACGACCCGTCGCAATTTCCTGAAAGGCTGCCTGGCCGGCGGCGCAGCGGTGGCCGGCGGTTGCGCGCCGACTGTTGCCGAAGCCCGGGACACCCTTGAGCGCCCGGCCGACGCGCTCGGCCTGCTTTATGATGCAACGCTGTGCGTCGGCTGCAAGGCCTGCGTCGCAGCCTGCAAGCAGGCCAACGACAACCCGCCGGAATTTTCCGTGGCCGATCCCGACAAGCTGTGGGATACCCCGCTGGATACTTCGGGCCACACCTTCAACCTGATCAAGATGTACCGCAACGGGACGATGGAAACCAAGGATGCCGAAACCAACGGCTATTCCTTCATGAAGACTTCGTGCATGCATTGTGCCGATCCTTCCTGCGTTTCCGCCTGCCCGGTTTCAGCCATGACCAAGGATCCCAAGACCGGCGTCGTCGGCTACGATGCGGATGCCTGCATCGGCTGCCGTTACTGCGTCGCCGCTTGCCCCTTCGGCATTCCCAAGTACCAGTACGACTCGCCTACCGGCAAGATCGGCAAGTGCGAGCTGTGCCGCCACCGTTACAAGGACAACCGCTACTCGGCCTGCGCCGAGGTCTGCCCGACCGGCGCCACCCTCTATGGCAAAACCAGCGACCTGCTGGCCGAAGCCAAACGCCGCCTGGCTCTCAAGCCCGGCGAATGGACCAGGGTTCCGCGTGGCCGCATCGACGGGTCGGACCAGAGCTATGAAGCCCAGGTCGGCAACTATCTCCAACACGTCTATGGCGAGAAGGAGTACGGCGGGACCCAGGTTCTCAAGCTGTCGGCGGTCAATTTCCAGAAGGTCGGTTTGCCGGACTTGCCGCCAAAATCATCGGCAGCCACTTCGGAGACCATCCAGCATTCGCTTTACGGCGGGCTGATCATGCCCATCGCCGTACTCGGCGCCCTGACCTTCGTCGCCAAACGCAACGTTGTCAGCGACGACGAACAGAAGGGAGGAGAGTAATCATGGCCAATCATCAACACGCCGCGCCGGCTCCGGTCGGCGGCAATCTCCTCAACACCGCCACGCTGGTTTGCGGCGCCCTCATCGTCGCCATGCTGGCGGTTCTGGTCTGCCGTTTCCTCTTCGGGCTCGGCGCCGTAACCAACCTCAACGACGGCTACCCATGGGGCATCTGGGTGGTGGTGGACCTGGTCATCGGTTCGGCCTTCGCCTGCGGCGGCTTCTCGGTGGCCATGCTGGTGTACATCTTCAACAAGGGGCAGTATCACCCTCTGGTGCGCCCGGCTTTGCTGGCCAGTCTTTTCGGCTACACCCTGGCCGGCGTCGGGGTCATTTTCGACCTTGGCCGTTACTGGAACTTCTGGCACATCTTTTCCCCCGGCTACGCCAATCCCAACTCGGTGATGTTTGAAGTCGCGGTTTGTATTTCGGCTTACATCACGGTGATGTGGCTGGAGTTCTCGCCGGCTTTCTTCGAACAATGGGGCATGAAGGATGCCAAGAAGAAGCTCAACAAGGTGCTGTTCTTCCTGGTTGCCCTGGGTACCGTCCTGCCGATGATGCACCAGTCCTCCCTCGGCACCCTGCTGGTGGTCATGGGGCCCCAGGTCAATCCGCTCTGGCAGACACCGGCTGTTCCCCTGCTCTACCTGCTGACCGCCATTGTCATCGGCTACGGCGTGGTGCTCTTTGAATCCTGCGTCGCCTCCTCGGGCTACCGCAGGCAGATCGAGGTGCATCTGCTGCAACCCATGGCCAAGGTCATGCTCGGTGTGCTGGCTGCCTACATGGTGATCCGGGTCGGCGACCTGGTCATCCGTGGCGCGCTCGGCAATGCTTTCCGGCCGAATCTGGAAGCCCTGGTTTTCTGGGTGGAAAACATCCTTTTCCTGCTGCCCTTTGTCATCATCGGCTCCAACGAAGCGCGGCGCAATCCCGCCCGCCTCTTCTTGGCCGGGGTGTCCATCATGCTGGGCGGCATTTTCCTGCGCATCAACGGCTTTCTCATCGGCTACGACACCGGTCTCGGTGTCGATCCGGGCTGGAACTACTTCCCGTCGATTGCCGAAATCATCGTTACCGCCGGCATGTTCGCCATTGAAGTGCTCGGTTACATCATCATCACTCGCCGCTTCCCGGTTCTGCCCCGGGAAGATGCGCAGGCTGCCCACTGAATTTGAGGGATAGGAGAAAAACATGTCCAAAAGAGTAACCATCGACCCGATCACCCGCATTGAAGGCCACCTGCGTGTCGACGTGGAAGTTGACGGCGGCAAGGTCAAGAAGGCCTGGGCCTCGGGCCAGATGTGGCGCGGGGTCGAGAATATCCTGATCGGCC
>CAZHVZ010000006.1:0-1237 GCA_964536245.1 uncultured Rhodocyclaceae bacterium | reverse complement strand
CATGCTGGCCCACGCCACCCACGACCACATCGTGCACTTCTACCACCTCTCGGCCCTCGACTGGGTGGATGTGGTTTCCGCCCTCAAGGCCGACCCGGTCAAGGCCGCCACCCTGGCGCAAAGCCTGTCCAGCTGGAACGGCAACAGCGCGGCGGAATTCAAGAAGGTGCAGGAAAAGCTCAAGGGCTTTGTCGGCACCGGCCAGCTCGGCATTTTCACCAACGGCTACTGGGGCCATCCGGCCATGAAGTTGCCGCCGGAAGTGAACCTGCTGGCCGTGGTGCACTACCTGCAAGCCCTGGAAGTGCAGCGTTACGCCAACAAGATCGTCGCCATTCTCGGCTCCAAGTCGCCGCACATCCAGAACGTCGCCGTCGGCGGCGTGGCCAACCCGCTGGCCATCGACTCGCAATCGGTCCTCACCGTCGAGCGCCTGCTGGCGGTCAAGGAATGGATCGGCAAGCTCGACGATTTCGTCAAGAACGTCTATCTGGTGGACGTCGCCGCCATTGGCGCCTTCTATGCCGACTGGACCAAATACGGCAAGGGGATCACCGATTACCTGTGCGTTCCGGACATTCCCCTCGACACCAAGGGCACCCAGTTCGCCCTGCCCGGCGGCTATATCGCCAATGGTGACCTGGCCTCCTTCAAGCCGATCAAGACCTTTGGCGACAAGTACTTCACCGATGGCGTTTCGGAAGCCATCAAGCACTCCTGGTACAACTACAGCGGCGGCAACGACAAGTCCCTGCACCCGTACAAGGGCGAAACAACGCCGAATTACACCGACTTCCAGGATGACGGCAAGTACAGCTGGTTGAAATCGCCCACCTTCTACGGCAAGCCGATGCAGGTTGGCCCCCTGGCCCGCGTCCTCGGCATGCTGGCCGCCGGCCACGAACCGACCAAGAAGTACGCCACCACCGCTCTGGACCTGGTTTCCTCCATTGCCAAGACCAAGGTCGGCCTGGACGCCATGCACTCCACCATCGGTCGCCACGCTGCCCGGGCCGTCGGTTGTGCCGTGCAAATGGACGAACTGGCCAATCAGTGGGATCTGCTCCTCGCCAATATGGCCAAGGGCGATCTCAAGACCTTCAACAAGCCGGTTTTCCCCAAGGGCGAACAGGTTGGCGTCGGTTTCCACGAAGCGCCGCGTGGCGTACTGTCGCACTGGGTGGTGATCGAATCCGGCAAGATCAAGAACTACCAGTGCGTCGTGCCCACCACCTGG
>CAZHVZ010000005.1:55909-59030 GCA_964536245.1 uncultured Rhodocyclaceae bacterium | reverse complement strand
CAAACACCTGGCCGGCCAGAACGACATCGCCGCGCTTCAGGGTACCGGACTGCACCATCATGGTAGCGACGGCGCCGCGCCCCTTGTCGAGACGGGCTTCGATGATCAGGCCCTTGGCCGGCGCATCCTTCTGCGCCGTCAGTTCAAGCACTTCCGCCTGCAACAGCACCTGCTCCAGCAATTCATCGATACCGGTACCCTTCTTGGCGGATACCGGAACGAAGGGCGAATCGCCACCGTATTCTTCCGGAATGACGCCTTCGGCCACCAGCTCCTGCTTGACGCGGTCCACATTGGCGTCGGGCTTGTCCATCTTGTTGATCGCCACCACCAGCGGCACATTGGCTGCCTTGGCGTGGTGGATGGCTTCCTTGGTCTGGGGCATGACACCATCATCTGCCGCAACAACCAGAATGACGATGTCGGTAGCCTTGGCCCCCCGGGCACGCATGGCAGTAAAGGCTTCGTGACCCGGTGTATCGAGGAAGGGCACCATGCCACGTTCAGTTTCCACGTGGTAGGCACCGATATGCTGGGTAATGCCGCCGGCTTCCCCGGCGGCCACCTTGGCGCGACGGATATAGTCGAGCAAGGAAGTCTTGCCGTGATCGACGTGGCCCATGACCGTCACCACCGGAGCCCGTGGCTCGAGCGGAACATCCTTGTGTTCGCCCGAGTCGGCAATGAAGGCGTCGGGATCATCCAGCTTGGCGAACACAGCCTTGTGCCCCATTTCTTCCACCACGATCATGGCGGTTTCCTGATCCAGCACCTGATTGATGGTAACCATGGAACCCATCTTCATCATGGTCTTGATGATTTCCGTGGCCTTGATCGCCATTTTGTGGGCCAGATCGGCTACCGAGATGGTTTCCGGAATATGCACTTCGCGGACGATGGGCTCGGTCGGCGCCTGGAAGCTGCCCTGCCCCTCGTCGGCCTTACCGTGCTTCTTATGGCCATGCTTGGCCTCGCGCCAGCCACCGCCGGTGTCGGAACCACGGGTCTTGAGGCCAGGCTTCTTCTTGCCGTCACCGGCATCCTTGCCGCCGCCCTTTTTGGCATCCTTGCCGCCATCCGGCTTTTTGTGCAAGGTCCCCTTGTCCGGACTGGCTTCCTGGGTCTTGGCCTGAGCCGCAGCCTGCTGCTTGGCTTCTTCGGCAGCCTTGGCGGCCACTGCGGCAGCTTCGGCTTGCTGGCGGAGACGCACCAGTTCGGCAGCACGTTCCTGCTTTTCCTTGTACTCCCGGGCCTGAATTTCCAGCAGCGTCTGGTGACGCCGCTCGTCTTTTTCCCGGGCCTTCAGTTCGCTGGCGCCGATCACCGAGCGCAAGGTCTGCTTCGGAGAGGCCGCCGGAGCAACCGGGGTTTCCACCACTTCCGGCTCAGCGGCAACCGGCTCGACAGGCTCTGCCGGGACGACTTCCGGCTCAATCACCGTTTCGATTACCGGCGCTGCGGCAACTTCCGGCTCTACCGCTGCCGGCTCGATCACTACCGGTTCAGCGACGGATTCCGTAGTCGGCGTTTCGACCGCTAGCATCTCCTCGACCACCGGCTCCGGCTCATGGCTTTCCGGCGTTTCCGGAGCATGTTCCGGCGTATCCCGCTTGACCAGAACGCGCTTCTTGCGCACTTCCACCTGCACCGTGCGCGCCCGGCCCATTGAATCGGTCGCCTTGATTTCCGAGGTCTGCTT
This sequence comes from uncultured Rhodocyclaceae bacterium, assembly GCA_964536245.1. Lineage (GTDB taxonomy): Bacteria > Pseudomonadota > Gammaproteobacteria > Burkholderiales > Rhodocyclaceae > CAZHVZ01. The sequence continues at coordinate 57,331 of CAZHVZ010000005.1, read as the reverse complement.
GCGCGTCAGGGTGATCTTGGTCTTGGTTTCTGCTTCCCCGTGGGAACGGCGCAAGTAGTCGAGCAAGCGGTTCTTGTCGAGATCGGTCAAGGCTGCGTTGCTGCCCGTGATGGAGACACCGGCTTTGGTCAACTGCTCAAGCAGCGCCTCTACCGGCATTTTCAGTTCTGTTGCGAATTGCGAAACGGTCGTTGCCGCCATGGTGGTACCCTCCCGCTCACTCAAACCAGTGAGCTCGTGCCTTCAAAATAAGTTCCTTGGCACGCTCGTCATCCATGCCCGTCATCTCGGTGAGTTCATCCACCGCCAACTCCGCCAGATCATCGCGGTTTTTGATTCCTTTACCAGCCAGTTTGGCCGCCAGATCCTTGCTCATCCCTTCCAGATTGAGCATGTCATCGGCCACCCCTTCAAGCTGCTCTTCCGTGACGATGGCCTCGGTTAGCAAGACGTTACGGGCACGGTTACGCAGCTCATTGACGATATCTTCATCGAGCCCCTCAATTTCAAGCATTTCAGCCAGGGGCACATAGGCCACTTCTTCAAGAGTGGAGAAACCCTCTTCGATCAGCACGTCAGCCAGTTCTTCGTCGATATCCAGTTTTTCGATGAAGAGCACGCGGGTGACGGCATGTTCGGCTTCCGAGCGCTTGGCCGACTCGTCCTGGGTCATCAGGTTGATGGTCCAGCCGGTCAACTCGGAGGCCAACCGGACATTCTGGCCGCCACGACCGATGGCGATGGCGAGATTGTCTTCATCCACCACCACGTCCATGGCATGTTTTTCTTCGTCCACCACAATGGAACTGACTTCTGCCGGGGACAGGGCACCAATCACAAACTGGGCCGGATCAGCCGACCACAGGACGATATCAATATTCTCACCGCCGATTTCGTTGCGCACGGCGGTGACGCGGGAACCGCGCAAGCCAACACAGGTACCGATCGGATCAACCCGAGGATCGTTGGATTTGACGGCGATCTTGCCACGCAGGCCGGGATCGCGGGCACAGGCCTTGAGCTCCATCAAACCATCGGAAATTTCCGGGACTTCCAGATCGAAAAGGTGAATGACGAACTCCGGCGCAGTCCGGGACAAAATGATCTGCGGGCCGCGTGCATTGCGGTCGATACGCAGCAGGTAGGCCTTGACACGGTCGCCGACGCGCAGATTTTCCTTGGGGATCATCTGATCACGGGGCAGCAGGGCTTCGATCTTGCCGGCTTCGACAATGGCGTTACCACGCTCCATGCGCTTGATGGTGCCGGAAATAACCAGCTCCTTGCGCTCCAGGAAGTCGCTCAGGATCTGCTCGCGCTCAGCATCGCGGATACGTTGCAGGATAACCTGCTTGGCGGCCTGGGCACCGATACGGCCAAAATCGATGGGCTCCAGCGCTTCCTCCAGGAAATCGCCGGCTT
>CAZHVZ010000005.1:45509-55899 GCA_964536245.1 uncultured Rhodocyclaceae bacterium | reverse complement strand
TGAAGGTATTCGTTGACATACTCGCTATCCAGCACCACCTGCCAGCGACGGAAGGACTCGAAATTGCCGGTATTGCGATCCACCGAAACCCGCACATCGGCCTCGTCGTGAATCCGCTTTTTGGTGGCCGAGGCAAGCGCCAGTTCCAAAGCACCAAATACAATTTCCTTGCTAACGTTCTTTTCGCGCGCCAGCGCATCCACCAGCAGCAATATTTCACGGCTCATGAGCTAGACCTCCCCATCCTTTAGTCGAATCGCGGCACCAGACGTGCCTTCTCGATATTATTCAGTTCCAGTTGGACATCGTCCTTTTCGAGCCGCAGACCGATCTTGCCGTCCTGGTGCCCAAGGAGCTCCCCCTGGAAATTCCGCCGTCCATTCACTGGAATTCGTAGCTTGATCTGGATATCCTGCCCGGCAAAGCGCTCAAAATCAGCCACCTTCTTGACCAGACGATCAAGGCCGGGAGAAGAGATTTCCAAACGGTCATAATCGACGTTTTCAACCTCCAGCACCCGCGACAACTGATTGGATACCTTGGTGCAGTCCTCGACATCGACTCCCGATTCCTTGGCCGGGCAGTCGATAAAGACGCGAATCGTGCGGCCACGGGGCGACAACTCGATATCAACGAGTTCGTAACCGAGGCCCAGCACGGTTTGTTCAATGAGTGCGTTCAAATCCATAGCTACAAATAGAAAGTGGGCGAATCGCCCACCCGAAAAAAAATGTCTCGCCAGTGACGGCGAACGGAAGAAACCCGTGAATTATAACGACTTTCCCCCGCCCGGTAAATTGCGCTGCTCGATTAGGAGCCCGTCTTCAACGATCAGGGGCGCCTTTGACGCGGTCGATCCCCCTTGCCCGGCAATTCGAGGTCACGCATCAGACGCTTGACCTCGTCTTCATTCAGCTCCTTGCACTTGCCCCGCAACAGACGCGGCGGCAAAACGAAAGGCCCGTATTGCACCCGGATCAGGCGGCTGACCGTACAGCCCACCGCCTCGAACATGCGCCGGACTTCCCGGTTCCGTCCCTCGAACAAAGTGGCTTTGTACCATTGATTGGCCCCCTCGCCGCCGGCTTCCACCAGGCTGGCAAAACTGGCCGGGCCATCGTCCAGCTGCACACCGGTGGTGAGCATGGTTTTGGCTTCTTCGGACAGGTCACCGAGAACACGCACGGCGTATTCGCGTACCAGTTGGGCACTCGGATGCATCAGCTTGTTGGCCAGATCACCGGAAGTGGTAAACAGGAGCAGCCCGGAAGTATTGAAATCAAGGCGGCCGACGGCAATCCAGCGGGCATTGCGCATACGCGGCAGGGCGTCGAAGACCGACGGGCGGCCATCCGGGTCATCCCGCGAAACGATTTCCCCTTCCGGCTTGTGATACATCAGGACGCGAGGCGTGCGCAGGGCGACAAAGCGCAGGTTCACCAGCTTGCCGTTGACCTTGACGCGATCGTCCGGCCCGACCAGTTGCCCGACCTGAGCCGTTTCGCCATTGATATTGATACGCCCGGCGGCGATCCACTCCTCCATTTCCCGGCGCGAACCGATCCCGGCCTGGGCCAGCACCTTGTGCAGGCGCTCCGGTTTGACCGGCGGTGCAGCAAAGCGCCCTCCCCCGGCACCGCGACGAGGTCCGGCGGCTGGAGCGCGGGCACCGGGCTGGGCCGCACGGGGGCCATGCCGTACCGGCGCATCGCTTTCTTCGGAATGGTCGGGCCGTTCGTCGGCGTCGCGCCGCCCCCGGGTCGTTCGTTCAGCAGTTTCCGGGACAGGCGCACCCCGCCGAGGACGGGGAGTACGCTCCGGCGACTCGCCAGGAGTTGCCTTCTTTAACGAAGGACGCAGAGGGGATTTTTTAGGCCGCATTGGCTAGCTCCAGATTCTGGGTAAGTTCGGCGAGGGGGGGCAGTTCGCTGACACTGCGCAGCCCCAGATCGTCGAGGAATTTCTTGGTGGTGGCAAACAGGGCCGGGCGACCGGGCGTGTCACGATGCCCGACGACGTCAATCCAGCCCCTGTCTTCCAGTGTTTTGATGACGCCGGCACTGACTGCAACGCCGCGAATTTCTTCGATATCGCCCCGGGTGACCGGTTGACGATAGGCAATGATGGCCAGGGTTTCCAGTACGGCCCGCGTATATTTTGGCGGCTTTTCCGGATTCAGGCGTTCGAGATAGGGCAAATACTCAGCCTTGGTCCGGAAACGCCATCCCGAGGCCAACTGAATCAGCTCCACGGAACGCTCCCGCCACTCCTCGCGCAGTTCATCCAGCAGCTTGCGCAGAGTATCGTTCGACAACTCTTCGTCGAACATCTTTTTTAATTCGGTCGGCATCATCGGCTGCTGGGCCGACAACAAGGCCGCCTCAAGCACTTTCTTGACGGTAGACCGGTCCATCCGTTCCTCCCTGATGCAAGCGCACGTAAATTGGCTGAAAGGCTTCGGTTTGTGTCATTTCGACCATTTTTTCCCGAGCCAGCTCAAGCATGGCAAGAAAATGCACGACCAGGCCGGGCGCTCCCATGGCCGGGTCGAAAAGGGTTTCAAACTGGACAAAACAGCCACGTTCCTGCAAATGGCGCAGGATGATGCCCATATGCTCACGCACGGACAACTCCTCACGACCGATCCGGTGGTGCGTTTTCAGGGTAGCCTGGCGCAGAATATTCATCCACGCTGTTTTCAGGTCATCCGCGCAGACTTCCGGCAAACGTTGCAACAGGGATCTTTCGACCAGGGTCTCCACCCAGAAAAACTCCCTCTCGGCGTGATCCAGCTCATTCAGGCGCTGCCCCCCCAGCTTCATCTGCTCATATTCCATCAGGCGACGCACCAGCTCGGCCCGGGGATCCTCTGCGCTATCGTCGTCGGCTGTCTTGGGCCGGGGCAAGAGCATGCGCGACTTGATCTCGATCAGCATGGCCGCCATGACCAGATAGTCCGCCGCCAGCTCAAGGTTGCTGGCCCGCATCGACTCGATGTAATCGAGATACTGCCGGGTCAGGGGCGCCATGGGAATATCGAGAATATCGACATTGGCCTTGCGAATCAGATAAAGCAGCAGATCAAGCGGCCCCTCGAAGGCATCAAGCATGACCTCCAGGGCGTCCGGCGGAATATAGAGATCGCTTGGCAAGGTCGCCATCGCCTCGCCGTAGATGCGCGCCACCGGAGCCAAGTCGAGTTCGGGCCGGGCCGCTTGCAGCGGAATGTCGAGCACGCTGTCGCTCACCTGCCCCCCCCAGGCATGCGCTGCACGGAAACCCGATCCAGCAGGACCACCGCCCCATCCAGATAGCGCTGGGAAAATTCTGCCTTGACCTTGTCGAGATCCGTGACGTTCTTGAGATAGGCCACCACCCTGCCCTTCGGATTCTTTTCCAGCCAGGCGGCGATCTCTTCCCGCCCGATCACCACCAGCGGCTTGTTCAGACGACCGTAAAAATGGTACTGATCGTTGTAGGCACTGGCATGGGCTACGGGAATCCTCTGTTCCTCCAGCCGTTTCAATTGCCCGGCCAGAGGTTCCATATCAAAAGCCGGCGACAATGGAGCAAGCAGGCAGAGCATCCCGATCATCACCACTCCCGCTATCACGGCCGCCAGACGGCAAACCGCTCCCCGGGCCGTAGCCCACAGGGAGAGCAGGCCAGCCAGGAGGACCAGCCCTCCGCCAATTTTCCAGTCGGCTTCAACCAGGCCGGCAAACCAGAAGCGGGAAACCCAATGATCAGACAGCAGAAGGGCTCCACCGAGGGCGGCCAGTACCAGAGTCAAAGGCAACACCGCCCAGCGGCTCGATGAGCGGGGGTCGAGCAGACCATAGGCCAGGGCCAGCATGCAGGCCGGCAGCAAGGGCAGGATGTAGTGCGCCTGCTTGCCGCCGGCCAGGGAAAATCCGATGAAAGCCGGAATGATCCAGGCCAGGCAGAAACGCAAGCCGGCATCGTTGCCGCTATCCCGCACCACCGTCACCGCCGCCCGCCAGGCACGCCCCCAGAAAACCCAGGGAAAAAGCAGCAGGGGAAGCACTGCCAGATAGAACCAGAAAGGTTGCTTGTGGGCCAGGGAGCCGGAAACCCGCCCGGCTGTCTGCCCCCAGAAAATGGCATGGCGAAACTCCTCGCCTCCCTGAATGGCAGCCGGAACGGCCCAGGCCAACGCAATCCCGGCACCGAGCAGCACGCCTGCACCAATCCCGCCATACCAGCGTTTGCCCACATTTCCCCGACCAGCCCACCAGGGCGCCAGAAGGAGGGGCGGCAGAACGTGGAGAAGAACAACCGGCCCCTTGGCCAGCACACCTAGGCCAATGGCCAGTCCGAATAATCCCCAGGTTCCGCGCCGCTCGCCGTCCCGTGCGCGAAGCGCCGCCAGCAGGGCGAGCAGGACGAATGCCGTGAGCATGACATCGAAGACCACGGCAGTACTGAAAAAAAGCCAGAACCCGCAGCCCAGCAGCAACCAGCCAGCTCTGGCCCCGATCTTGCCCTCCCCCGGCCAGAGACGATGGGCAATGGCTGAAGTCAGCAACAGGGAGGCAAAAGAGAACACGGTCGAAATGGAACGCGGCCACCAGTCGTTGACCCCCAAGACGCTCCAGCCCATGCCGATCAGCCAGAAGAGGAGCGGCGGTTTATGGTGGTAGGGCTCGCCATTGCGATGCATGCCCAGCCAATCGCCTCCCGCCCACATTTCCCAGGCTACGCTGACGTAGCGGGTCTCGTCGATGGGAATATCCGGTCGCCCCCAAATGGAAGCGAGCAGCACTGCCAGAAGACAGGCTGCCCACGCAATCAGGGTAGAGGGTCGCAAGGTGTTCACTCGACCGGAGCTTCGTCGCCTGCCTTGAGATGATGCTTCCTGATCAGCATCAGGTTGCGGAAATAGACAAACAGGCCGGCTCCCTGACCGATGATGAAAACGGGATCCTGGCGATACACCGCGTAAGTGGTCAGGACCAGGCCGCCGGCCAGACTGAAGTACCAGAAAGCAACCGGCACCACGCTACGCTTGACTTTTTCACTGTACAGCCACTGGATGATGAAGCGGGCTGAAAACAAGGCCTGTCCGAGCAAGCCGATGGCTAGCCAGATTTTTTCGTCCGTCACTTAACTCTCCCTGCCACCGGTAACGCGTTCCACCATCGGAACCTTGGCCCGCCTTTGCAGCCAGGCGACACCAAACAAATCGACAATACCTACCCACAGGCGGTTGTGAAAACCGTATTTGGAAACACCCAGCGTCCGTGGACGGTGGTTGACCGGCACGGAAACCACTTCCCCACCGGCCCGGATGGTCAGGGCTGGTAAAAAACGGTGCATATGATTGAAATACGGCAGTTTCAGAAACAGCTCGCGACTGAATACCTTGAGACCGCAGCCGGTATCCGGCGTGCTGTCCTTGAGAAAGGCCGAACGCACCCGGTTGGCGATACGCGAGGAAATGCGCTTGAGCCAGGTATCCTTGCGCTGGGTGCGCCAGCCGGCGACCAGACGCAGGGTTGGATCCGGCGCTTCGAGCAATTTATCGAGCATGGCCGGGATATTGGCCGGATCGTTCTGGCCATCAGCATCAAGGGTGGCAATCCAGGGATTCCGGGCGTGCCGCACACCGGTCCAGACGCCGGTACTCTGCCCGCAACGCTGCTGGTGACGAACGCACTTGAAGCGCGGAGCCAGTTCCTTGGCCAGTTCGGCAAATATTGTCGGGGAGGAATCGTCGCTGCCGTCATCGACATAGATGATTTCAAGCTCGGGATCGTTCCCCAGAGCCGCGAGAATCTCCGCGACCAACGGGCGAATGTTTTCCGCCTCGTTGAGAGCCGGAACCACCACTGAAACGGATTTTCTGTTGTCGCTTGCCATCAGTTATATTCCAGCCCCATCGACTCGCGGACATCACGCATGGTTTCGCGGGCCAGTTCGCGGGCCTTTTCGCAACCGTCGGCAATAATGTTCTTGACCAGCGCTGGATCGTCGAGATAGACCTGCGCCCGTTCGCGCATGGGAGCCTGCTCCCGGAGAATGCCGTCAATCACCGGCTGCTTGCATTCCAGGCAGCCGATGCCGGCGGTGCGGCACCCGTGGCTGACCCATTCCCGACAGCCTTCGTTGGAATAAACCAGGTGCAGCTGCCATACCGGGCACTTGGCCGGCTCACCCGGATCATTACGCCGGACACGGGCCGGGTCGGTGGGCATGTGGCGGACCTTTTTGGTCACCGACTCTTCCGATTCGCGCAACGTAATGGTGTTGTTGTAAGACTTAGACATTTTCTGGCCGTCCAGGCCGGGCATCTTGGAAGCTTCGGTCAGCAGGTAGCCCGGCTCGACCAGAATCATTTTGCCGGTCCCTTCCAGAAAACCGAACAGACGCTCACGGTCGGCTGCCGAAAGATGCTGGATTTCGCCCAGCATGGCCTTGGCCTGTTCTACAGCCTCCTTGTCGCCGTTCTGCTGGAAACGGGTGCGCATTTCCTCGTACAGCCGTGCCTTCTTGCCCCCCAGCTTTTTGACTGCTTCCCGTGCCTTGTCTTCGAATCCCGGCTCACGTCCGTACATGTGATTAAAGCGGCGGGCCAGCTCGCGGGTGAATTCGACGTGGGGAATCTGGTCTTCGCCCACCGGCACCTTGTCGGCGCGGTAGATGAGGATGTCGGCGCTCATCAGCAGCGGATAACCCAGGAAGCCGTAGGTGGAGAGGTCCTTGTTGTCGAGCTTTTCCTGCTGATCCTTGTAGGTTGGCACCCGTTCCAGCCAACCCAGCGGCGTCATCATCGACATCAGGAGGTGCAACTCGGCATGTTCCGGCACGCGAGACTGGATGAAGAGGGTCGCCTGATTGGGATCGACACCGGCCGCCAGCCAGTCAATCACCATATCCCAGGCTGCCTGTTCGATGCCCTGGGGATTGTCATAGTGAGTGGTCAGGGCATGCCAGTCGGCCACAAAGAACAGGCACGGATATTCCTGTTGCAGCTTGACCCAGTTTTTCAGGACCCCGTGGTAATGGCCCAAATGCAGCGCCCCCGTCGGGCGCATTCCGGAAAGCACACGTTCTGCGTACATAATCGTTCAATAAAGTCCAAAAATAGCTTCAATCAGGCGGGCCACCAGCACGACCAAGGGGGTCATGATCGCCCCCAGAATGCCGCTAAACAAGAGCACCAGCAAAATCGGGAACCCCCAGCGCTCCAGTTGCGCAAAACGCCAGGCCAGCCCGCTTGGCAGCAGACTGACCGCGATGCGCCCGCCGTCGAGCGGAGGCAACGGCAACAGATTCAGCACCATGAGTACCACATTGACGGTAATCCCGATCTTGCCCATCTCCGACAAGGGCACGGTAAACGCATTCCCCGGCATGACCCAGGCCAGTTTGAGGAGGCACGCCCAACCCAGCGCCATGACCAGATTGGCTGCCGGCCCCGCTGCCGCTACCCACAACATGTCGCGCTTGGGATGCCGCAAACGGCCAAAATCCACCGGCACCGGCTTGGCATAACCAAACAGGAATTCCCCTCCGGAGACCAGTAGAATCATTACCGGAATGACAATGGTTCCCAGCAAATCGATGTGCCGCAGCGGATTCAGGCTGATGCGGCCAGCCAGCCAGGCCGTCTGGTCACCAAAATGGCGCGCCGCATAGCCGTGCGCGGCTTCGTGCAGGGTGATGGCAAAAATCACCGGCAAAGCTGCAACAGCGATGGTCTGGATCAGACTCTCGATCATTTCCTGAAAAAACAGAAGATTATAGCAGACACACCTACTCCAGGCCGAAGAGTGCCAACGGCCCCCGCCCGGCCCGCAACAGTTCCGGGGTACCCGTGGTGAGGTCGATTACCGTCGTCGGATCGATGCCGCAATGCCCGCCATCGAGAATGAGATCCACCACGCCCTCCAGACGGTCGCGAATTTCCCATCCCTCGGTCATCGGATCGTCATCGCCCGGCAAGAGCAAGGTGGTGGTCAGCAAGGGTTCGTTGAGTTCTTCCAGCAAAGCCAGGGCCACCGGATGATCCGGCACGCGCAGACCGATGGTTTTGCGCTTGGGGTGCATGACCCGCCGGGGGAGCTCCTTGGTGCCTTCAAGAATAAAGGTATAGCTGCCCGGCGTAGCGGCCTTGAGCATCCGGTATTGAACGTTGTCCACCCGTGCGTACTGGGCAATTTCGGAAAGATCCCGGACCATCAGGGTGAGATGATGACGATCGTCCACCCGGCGGATTTCGCGAATACGATCAAGCGCTGCCTTGTCGCCAAGATGGCAGCCCAGGGCATAGCAGGAATCGGTAGGAACAACCACCACGCCGCCTTCGCGGACCATTCTGGCGGCATTGGCCAACAGGCGTGGCTGCGGCGTTTCGGGATGAATGCTCAGATACTGGGTCATGGTCAAAAAATCAGGCGCCAAACCGGCTTAAGATCTTCCGGCAACGAAGGAAGCCGCCCCAGGTCCACATAACTCTCCTGGGGTCCGTGAAAATCCGAGCCACGCGAGGCATGAAAAGCGAAGTGACGAGCCAATCGGGCAAAGTGCATGACGTTATCCGGCGAGTGGCTGCCGCACACCACTTCAATGCCCCGCCCGCCAACATCGCTGAATTCACCGAGGAATTTGCGCGTCTCAGCACCGGACAGCTTGTAGCGCCCCGGATGGGCCACCACCGCCACGCCACCGGCAGCGGCAATCCAGCCGACAGCATCCTCCAGGGTTGCCCAGCGGTGATCCACATAACCGGGTTTGCCCGGCGTCAGGTAATGCTGAAAAACACCGGGGACATCCTTGGCGATACCGATCTCGACCAGGTAGCGGGCAAAGTGGGCGCGGGAAATGAGGCTCGGGTTGCCGGCATAGCGCATGGCGCCCTCGAAGACACCGGGAATATCGATTGCCGCCAGGGCGTCCGACATCCTCCTGGCCCGCTCCAGGCGCCCCGAGCGCAAAGCTTCCAGACCGCCGCACAGAGCCGGATGCCGGGAATCGAAGCCCAAGCCGACGACATGGATCGGCGTTCCCTGCCATTCAATGGAGATTTCAACGCCGGTAACGAAACGCATGCCGCACTCCGCAGCACTGGCCGCCGCTACATCAAGGCCGCCCAGATCGTCGTGATCGGTCAGCGCCCAGGCATCCACCCCATTGGCAGCGGCCCGCCGGGCCAACTCCTCGGGAGGCAACAAGCCATCGGAAACAATCGAGTGACAATGAAAATCAAAGTTCGCCGGAATCACAATTTATATTGCAGTGCAAAAAGTTGATGTTATCACGTCAGCCGTTCCCCTTCGACCAGCGCCGATCAAAACGACCCATTGGCCCATGACGAATATATCCCGTAGTGCTACCATTGGAAAAAATATGCCGGCTCGCCCGCCGGCTCACAAACAAAACACTTTGGGGGGACAACATGTTCAGCTTTCTTGAGCGCTTAAGCGTACGCAACAAACTGTGGGCCATGGTGCTGCTTTTTGTTGGCGCCATTGCCGCCGGCAGTTTTATTGACGTTATCAACGTCAGGGAAAACCTGATGGCTGAAAAACAGTTGAAAACCCGCCATGTTGTCGAGGTCGCCTACAGCACCATCGAACACTTTCACAAGCTGGCAAAAACCGGGACCCTGACCGACGAGGAGGCGCGCCGGCAAGCCAAAGAAACCCTGCGCGACCTACGTTACGAAAAGTCGGAATATTTCTGGATCAACGATCTTTCCGACCTGATGGTCATGCACCCCATCAAGCCGGAACTGGAAGGCAAAAAACTCGATCAGCTGAAAGACAAGAACGGCAAGCTGCTGTTTCTCGAATTCAACCGCACCGTCAAGGAAAAAGGCGGCGGTTTTGTCGATTACGTCTGGCCCAAGCCGGGGTCCGACGAACCCGTTCCAAAAATTTCCTACGTCAAGGGGTTCGAGCCCTGGAGCTGGGTAGTCGGCTCCGGCATCTACATTGACGACGTCAATCAGGCCGTCCGTGAACAAGCCATCAAGAATTTGATTCTGACCGGTGCGGCGGCGGCTGTTCTAGTCATTCTGGCCTCAATCCTGGCCGGCAGCATCACCCGCCCGCTGATGACGACAGCCTCCGCCATGAATGATATTGCTGGCGGCGATGGGGATCTGACCCGCCGCTTGCCGGAAAATGGCGCCAGTGAAATTGCCCAACTGGCAGGAGGCTTCAACCGCTTTTCCGGAAAGATCGAGCAGGCGCTGCTGCAAGTCACCAACTCGACCATCCAGATCAATTCCGCTTCCTCCCGCCTGTCCTCGGTCGCGGAAAGCACCGACGAAAACGTGCGCCGCCAGAGCGCCGAGGTCGAAGCCGTCGGCATGGCCGTTCAAGGCCAGCTCAGCGCTGTCAACGAGGTTTCCCGCGATGCG
>CAZHVZ010000005.1:44460-45499 GCA_964536245.1 uncultured Rhodocyclaceae bacterium | reverse complement strand
GATGCGGACGATGCCGTGCTGGCCACACGGGAAGCGGATGCCGAGGCACGCACCGGAAAATCCGTGGTCGATTCCACCATTGCCGCCATCCATTCGGTTGCTGACGAGGTGACCCGTGCCGCCGCCGTCATCCAGGAATTGGAAAGCGATAGCCGCAATATCGGAACCATTCTCGAAACCATCAAGGGCATTGCCGACCAGACCAACCTGCTAGCTCTCAACGCCGCCATCGAAGCCGCCCGGGCAGGAGAACAAGGGCGGGGATTCGCCGTAGTCGCCGACGAAGTGCGCAAACTGGCCCAGAGCACCCAGGAAGCGACAGCCCGCATCCAGCAGATGATCAACAGCCTGCAATCCAAGGCCATTGATGCGGTTCAGGTCATGGAAGAAGGCAGCAAACGGGTCAACGCCAGCGTCGAACAAGCCGGTCAGGCCGGCGAGTCGCTGGAAAAAATCGGCCATGCGGTGAGTTCCATCCGGGAAATGAATCAGCATATCGCCACCGCCGCCACCACCCAGAGCCAGGTCACCGTAGGCATCACCTCCAATCTCGAGGCGATCAACCAGATGGCTCAGCAGACCAACATGGGGGTCCACGATACCAATTCCGCCGTCGCTGATCTGGCGAAGATGCTGGCGGACTTGCAAGGACTGGTCGGCCAGTTCAAGGTCGGCAGCCGAAAACTCGATCTCTCGGCCGCCAAATCGGCTCACCTCAACTGGAAAACCCGCCTGCGCTCCTTCCTGGACGGCAAGGCCGTCCTCACCGAACAGGAAGCCGTTTCCCACGAACACTGCGCTTTCGGCAAGTGGTACTACAGCGAAGGGTTGAAGAAATTCGGCCACATCCAGGAATTGCGCGACGTCGAGGCACCCCATGCCGAACTGCACCGGACCATCAAGGACATTGTCAAACTGATGGGCAGCGGAGACCGGGCCGGAGCCGAGCAGTTGTACGCCAAGGTGGACGGCATTTCCAGGCGCATCGTCAGCCTCCTTGATCAGGCGGAAGCACGCGCTTAAACAGCCCTCATCCACC
>CAZHVZ010000005.1:44163-44450 GCA_964536245.1 uncultured Rhodocyclaceae bacterium | reverse complement strand
CGAAGAGGGCTCTATGGTATAGTCTCGCCCGTTCCGTGGGAGAGCATGGCGTCAGCCATCGCCGAAGGCGCAAAACCACCCGAAAACGCTCAGGCAAAAGGACCACGGAATCAGGAGCAGCCCGTTTCCCATTGCAATCGAAACACCAAGACTAGCCACCGGCACCCCGTAGAACAAGGCTGCAACGCGCTAAGGCGAAGTCGACAAAGCAAGGGTTTCAATGGCAAACGGGCTTCCTGAAACTCTGGAGAGTGGCGCGGTCGTCACGCGCCCACCGATGGGGCAAA
>CAZHVZ010000005.1:43285-44153 GCA_964536245.1 uncultured Rhodocyclaceae bacterium | reverse complement strand
CGCAATTTCACCCGAAAACGCTCAGGCAAAAGGACCGCGAAACCGAAGTGGCACGCCATTTCGAAACTCTGGAGAGCAGGCGTCAACAGCGCCCACCGATGGGGCAAATCTCTCAGGTATCAAGGACAGAGGGGTGAAACGCAAGAGCAATTCTTTCGTTTCACCCCTTTTCCGTTTCTAGAACTGACGTTAAATAACGTCTGTAAAGGATTGATATGCTGAATAAAACAGTTTTAAATTCTGCCCATCGGGCAGCCGGTGCCCGAATGGTCGATTTTGGCGGCTGGGACATGCCGGTCAACTACGGCTCACAAATTGAAGAACATCACGCCGTGCGCAAGGACTGCGGAATGTTCGACGTTTCGCATATGTGTGCTGTCGATTTGAGCGGCCCGGACGCCAAGACTTTCCTGCAACGCCTTCTTGCCAATAACGTGGACAAGCTCACCACCCCCGGCAAGGCGCTCTACTCTGCAATGCTTAACGAAACCGGGGGCGTGGTGGACGATCTTATCGTCTATTTTTTTGCCGAAAACGATTACCGGATGGTCATCAACGCCGGCACCGCCGACAAGGATCTCACCTGGATGGCCGCCCGGCAGGCGGACTGGGGCATGAACATCCGGATCGTCGAACGCCGCTCGGCCAACACTCCCCTGGCCATGATCGCCGTGCAAGGCCCCAACGCCAAGAGCAAGGTCTGGCAGGTATTGCCGCAAACCCGGGCCGCCACTGAAAATCTCTCTCCCTTTTTTGGTGTTCAGGTCGGCGAGTATTTCGTGGCCACCACCGGCTATACCGGCGAAAGCGGTTTCGAAATCGCCCTTCCGGCCGGCCAGGCGGAAACCCTGTGGAATGCCCTGCTCGC
>CAZHVZ010000005.1:40846-43240 GCA_964536245.1 uncultured Rhodocyclaceae bacterium | reverse complement strand
GGCGTACCGCCCTGCGGCCTCGGCGCCCGGGATACCCTGCGCCTGGAAGCCGGCATGAATCTCTACGGCCAGGACATGGATGAAACAGTCTCCCCCCTTGATGCAGGCCTGGCCTGGACGGTGGAACTGAAGTCCGAACGAAATTTCGTTGGCAAGGCTGCGCTCCTTGCCAACGGGCAGAAGCAGCAATTCGCCGGCCTCCTCCTGCTTGACAAAGGCGTGCTTCGTTCACATCAAATAGTTTCTACAAATCATGGTGATGGTGAAATAACTTCAGGTACTTTCTCACCAACGCTGCAACAATCTGTCGCTCTTGCCCGTCTCCCCCTCGGCGTCGCCATCGGCGAAACCGTTGAAGTCCAAATCCGCGACAAGCGCCTCAAGGCAAAAGTCGTCAAGCCGCCCTTTGCCCGTCATGGCAAGGGCCTGATCTAAACAAGCCCATCATCCTCAAGGAGAACCCCATGTCCAACGTCCCCGCCAATCTCAAATACACAGCCTCCCACGAATGGCTTCGCCAGGAAGCCGACGGCACCCTCACCGTGGGCATTACCGATCACGCCCAGGAGGCCCTTGGTGATCTGGTTTTTGTCGAATTGCCGGAAGTCGGCGCCCATTTTGACGCCGAGAAGGAAATTGCCGTCGTCGAATCAGTCAAAGCTGCTGCCGACGTCTATGCCCCGCTTTCCGGCACCATCACTGCGGTCAATCAGGAAGCCGCCGACGCACCGGAAAGCGTCAACCAGGATGCCTACGCCGCGTGGCTGTTCCAGATCAAGCCGGATAACGCCGGAGATTTCGACAAACTGCTCGATGCCGCTGCCTACCAGGCCGTCACCGACGCCGAATAATCAAGGACGCCCCATGCCGAACGAGCTTTCCCTGTCTGCGCTGGAGCAGAAGGACGATTTCATCGCCCGCCACGTTGGCCCTTGCGCCTCGGAAATGGCTGCCATGCTGCAAGCAGTTGGCGTTCATAGTCTGGATCAGTTGATCGACCAGACCGTACCCGCCGCCATCCGTCTGCCGGCTGACCTGCCGCTGCCGGCACCGCAGCGCGAACACGAAGCGCTGGCTGCGCTCAAGGCCATTGCCGGCAAGAACAAGCTTAACCGCTCCTGCATCGGCATGGGATATTACGACACCCTGACGCCCAAGGTCATCCTGCGCAACGTCATGGAAAACCCCGGCTGGTACACCGCCTACACCCCCTACCAGGCAGAAATTGCCCAGGGCCGACTGGAAGCACTGCTCAATTTCCAGCAGATGGTCATCGACCTCACCGGCATGGAACTGGCCAACGCCTCGCTCCTCGACGAGGCGACTGCCGCCGCCGAAGCAATGACCATGGCGCGCCGGGTATCCAAATCCAGATCCAACCGTTTCCTGGTCGATAGCGCCTGCTTCCCGCAGACCATCGACGTCGTCAGGACGCGCGCCGTCTATTTCGGCTTCGAGCTGGTCATCGCTCCGGCCGATACGGTTTCCGGCGAAGAATTTTTCGGCGCCCTGCTTCAGTATCCCGACGATACCGGTGCCGTCCGCGATTTGAGCTTCACCATCGCCGCCCTCAAGGCCGGCGGCGCGACTGTGGCGGTGGCCAGCGATCTGATGGCCCTGGTCCTCCTCAAATCGCCCGGCGCCATGGGCGCCGACATCGTCCTCGGCTCCAGCCAGCGCTTCGGCATCCCGATGGGCTTCGGCGGTCCGCACGCCGCCTTCTTCGCCACCCGCAGCGCCCATGTCCGCTCGATGCCGGGTCGCATCATCGGCGTTTCGCGGGATGCCAGAGGCAACCGCGCCCTGCGCATGACCCTGCAAACCCGCGAACAGCACATCCGCCGCGAGAAGGCCAATTCCAACATCTGCACCTCGCAGGTGCTGCTCGCCAACATGGCCGGACTGTACGCGGTCTACCACGGCCCCCAGGGCTTGCGCACCATTGCCTGCCGCATCCACCGCCTGGCGGCCATCCTGGCGGAAGGCCTCAAGCGTGCCGGGGTGCCGGTCCTGACTGAACACTTCTTCGACACCCTCCGGTTCGATCTTGGTGTCCGCGCCGAAACGGTCTATCGCAATGCGGAAATCGCAGGTTACAACCTGCGTCGTGTCTCTAACGGAATTCTCGGGCTGTCCTTCGACGAAACCACCACCCGTGAGGATGTCGCCACCCTCTTCAAACTGATTGCCCATGTCACGCTCGACATGGATGCGCTCGACGCCCAGGTCGCTGCTGCCGACCCGACCTTGCCGGAAACGCTTTACCGCAACGATGCCATTCTGCGCCATCCGGTGTTCACCACGCACCATACCGAACACGAGATGCTGCGCTATCTCAAATCCCTGCAAAACAAGGATCTGGCGCTTGATCACTCGATGATTTCCCTCGGTTCG
>CAZHVZ010000005.1:27539-40836 GCA_964536245.1 uncultured Rhodocyclaceae bacterium | reverse complement strand
GACCTACTGCAGGAGACGCTCGGTGCAAGTGTCACTCTCACCGAACATCACGTAAGCGATTGAAAGTAGGTCACGTTGGCCGCAGGCCTACGTGACATCGAAGTACCTGTCACGTAGCCCGCAACGCGGGCAACGTGACCTACTTCCGGATGTTCGATGCGCGAATAAGCGCACCGACGGGGGCGACCAGGACTCCTGCAGTGCGCAGCTACCGATTCAACGCCACCAGCGAAATGATTCCGGTAACCTGGCCGGAATTCGCCGGCATGCATCCCTTTGCGCCCCTCGACCAGGCGCGTGGCTATCTCGAAATGATCCGGGGGCTGGAAAGCTGGCTGGCGACCATTACCGGCTTTGACGCTGTGTGCATGCAGCCCAATTCCGGCGCCCAGGGAGAATATGCCGGCCTGCTCGCCATTCGCCGCTACCATGCCAGCCGAGGCGAAGGGCAGCGCAACATCTGCCTCATTCCCAAATCGGCCCACGGCACCAACCCGGCCACCGCCCAGATGTGCGGCATGCTGGTGGTGGTGGTCGATTGCGACGCCAACGGCAATGTCGATCTCGCCGACCTTCGGACCAAGGCCGAGGAACACGCCGCCAACCTGGCCTGCCTGATGCTGACCTACCCCTCTACCCATGGCGTGTTTGAGGAAGCGGTGGGCGACCTCTGCCAACTTGTGCATCAGCACGGCGGTCAGGTGTATATGGACGGGGCCAATCTCAATGCCCAGGTCGGCCTGACATCCCCCGGCTTCATCGGTGCCGACGTCAGCCATATGAACCTGCACAAGACCTTCGCCATCCCCCACGGCGGAGGCGGTCCGGGCATGGGGCCGATCGGTCTCAAAGCCCATCTGGCGCCTTTCATGGCCAACCATGCGGTACAGGCCATCGACGGCCCGCACGGCGGCCAAGGCGCCGTTTCTGCCGCTCCCTTCGGCTCCGCCTCGATCCTGCCCATTTCCTGGATGTACATCGCCATGCTCGGCGGCATCGGCGTCAAGCGCGCCACCCAGGTCGCCATCCTCAACGCCAACTATGTCGCCACCCGCCTCAAGGACCACTACCCGGTCCTCTATGTGGGCAAGAACGGGCGCGTTGCCCACGAATGCATTCTCGACATCCGCCCGATCAAGGCCGCCACCGGCATTGCCGAAATTGACATCGCCAAGCGTCTGATGGATTACGGTTTCCACGCCCCGACCGTCAGTTTTCCGGTCGCCGGCACCATCATGGTCGAACCGACCGAATCGGAGTCGCAGGCCGAACTGGACCGCTTCATTGCCGCCCTGATCAGTATCCGTGAGGAAATCCGCAAGATCGAGAACAAGGTCTGGCAGGCGGACAACAATCCGCTCAAAAATGCTCCCCACAGCCAGGCCGATATGGTCGACACCGACTGGAATCGCCCCTACAGCCGCCAGGAAGCAGTTTTCCCGCTGCCCTGGGTGGCGGCCAACAAGTTCTGGCCAAGTGTTAACCGCATCGACGATGTTTACGGTGACCGTAACCTGAATTGTTCCTGTCCGCCCATGGAGGATTACACAAACTGAACCCCGATCTTTCGGCGGTCGCCCGCTGGCCAAACGTTCCAGCCTGTTACGGCTGGTTGTCGCTGGACCGGCGGGGGCATTGGCGGCTACAGGGAGAGCCGGTGCACCACACCGGCCTTAATCACTTCATCAATCGGCAATACGGCTGCGATGAAGCCGGCAATTGGTTCGTGCAAAACGGGCCGCAGCGGGTCTTTGTCGCCCTCGCCTACACTCCCTGGATTTGGCGCCGCCAGCCCGATGGCCGCCTGCTCGCTCACACCGGCGAGGAGGCCGGCGAAGCGCAGGCCGTGTTCATCGACGAAAACGG
Source organism: uncultured Rhodocyclaceae bacterium (assembly GCA_964536245.1). GTDB lineage: Bacteria > Pseudomonadota > Gammaproteobacteria > Burkholderiales > Rhodocyclaceae > CAZHVZ01. Next base: position 38,970 of record CAZHVZ010000005.1, on the reverse strand, counting down.
CAATCTGTTGATCGCCACCCGCCTCGGCATCGGCCTGCTCGATGATCGCGACCTCGCCGCCACCCTGGAGGAATGCCGGGAGGCAGACGAAAGCCCGGTCAGCGAAAGTACTTGGCTGGCCCGGCTGGCAGGCCAGCCACGGGTAATATTCTGGCGGCAGCTGGCCTTGCAATCCCTCGACTACAATACCGTCCCCCAACGCTTTGGCTTCAACCGCCAGCCGGCACCTACCTGATTCCCATGCGTATCGAACACATCCGCCAGCGCCTGCATACCAGCGGCGCCAAGCCCTGTCACGAGGAACGCATCCTGCGCGCCTGGCTTGCCGCCAGGCCTCTTGATGCCGGAGCCCGTCGCGTGCGGCCCGAAGACAGCCTGCCGCTTGCCGTACGCAATGCTCTTCCTTCTCTGGCCAGCGATCTTGCCGGACTGGCCCGTCTCCATTCCGAACACCCCGGCGAAGACGGCAACCGCCTGCTGGTCGCCCTGGCCGATGGCCAAATGGTGGAAAGCGTCCTGCTCCCGAGGGATGGCCTTTGTGTTTCCACTCAGGTCGGCTGCGCTGTCGGCTGCACTTTTTGCATGACCGGTCGTGACGGCCTGCTCCGCCAATTGGGCAGTGCCGAAATCGTTGCCCAGGTTGTGCTCGCCCGCACCCGGCGCACGGTGAGCAAGGTGGTTTTCATGGGAATGGGTGAACCGGCCCACAATCTGGACAATGTTCTGGAAGCCATTGATCTGCTCGGCACGGCGTCGGCCATCCAGCACAAGAATCTGGTCTTTTCCACAGTTGGTGACCACCGGGTTTTTGAGCGTCTGCCGCAAGGCCGGGTCAAGCCGGCTCTTGCCCTGTCGCTCCACAGCACCAACCCGGAATTGCGCGCCCGGCTGCTGCCCAACGCCCCGCGCCTCGACCCCGAGGAGTTGGTCAACCTCGGCGAGGAGTATGCCCGCCGCACCGGCTACCCCATCCAGTACCAATGGACCTTGCTGGAAGGCATCAACGACAGCCCGGAAGAAATGGATGGCATCGTCCGCCTGCTCAGCGGCAAGTACGCCATCATGAACCTGATCCCCTACAACGCCGTGGAGGGCGCCGAATACCGCCGCCCAAGCTGGGAACGTGCTGCCCAACTGGCCGCCGAACTGCACCGCCGCCGGATCCTGACCAAACTGCGCCACTCCGCCGGACAGGATGTCGATGGCGGCTGCGGACAACTGCGGGCGCGCAGCGGAATCAATCCCAAGCTGAAAATCCGGGCCGCTTAATCCTTCGCACCGGATGACCGGGAACCATCCGACGGCCAGCCGGGACTAATCGGCAAAGGAGACTTCCATGCTGACCAGCGCCCGTTATCTGCTCACCCTGCTCTTGTTTCTCTGGCTTGGCGGTCCGGCCTGGGCCGATACTCCGCCCCAACCGGGTGTCGAAGCCCCTGCCTTTACCTTGCCTGATGCCGATGGACTCAGCCGGAACCTGTCGGAATGGCGAGGGAAATGGCTGGTTCTGTATTTTTACCCGAAGGACAATACCCCTGGCTGCACCGCCGAGGCCATCAACTTCCGGGATGCCTGGCCCCGTTTCAAACAATTGAATGCGGAAATCGTCGGAGTCAGCCTGGACAGCGGTATCTCCCACCGCGCCTTTGCCCAGGAGCAGCGCCTGCCCTTTCCGCTGCTGGCTGATTCAGACGGGGTTGTTGCCCGTCGTTACGGCGCCTTGTCCAGCGTTCCCCTGTTCAGTTTTGCCAAACGCTACACCTTCCTGATTGATCCGGAGGGCAAGGTTGCCAAAACCTATCTCCAGGTAGACGCCTCGCGCCACGCCGGTGAAGTTCTGGCTGCTTTGCAGGAACTCCAGAAACGTTAAAAGCCCGCCGGGTGGCGGGCCGTGACCAATCAGGTGATGGCCAGTTTTCTGGCCGAGGACGCCGCCTTCTTGGGCAGGCTCAATTCAAGCACGCCATCATTATAGGTAGCCTTGGCAGCCCTTTCATCGATATCCGTGGCCAGGGAGAAACTGCGGGAGGTCCGACCATAGGACCGCTCAGCGCGAAGAAGGCGTTCGCCTTCTTTCACTTCCTTTTCCTGCCTGTTTTCGGCGCTGATGGAAACCTGATTCCCGTCAATGGAAACATGAATATCTTCTTTTTTCACTCCGGGAATTTCGGCATGCACCTTGTAGCTTTTTTCGTCTTCCCGAACATCCATCCTGATTTGCGGCTCCTGCTTGCCTTCCATCTTAACCGGGCGGAAAAACCCGCGAAACACCTCATCGAACGGGTCCGAACCGGAAATCTGGAACGGGTCAAAACGGGTCACATTAGCCATCCTTTTCTCCTTTCGTTGATGAATCCTTCATTGCCGGCCAGTTACCGGCAAGAAAAATATGGGAGCGAAATGGAGAATTTCAATAGCCCGACACAAGCGGTCGAGTTTCAATGATGACAACCGGTAGCGATCTATCTCTATTCAGGACAACAGGTCTCGACGCAGTTCTTGCCCGCATGTTTTGCCCGGTAACAGGCTTCGTCGGCACGCCGAATAAAACTTGCCGCACTCTCCCCCGGTACAAACTGCGCCAACCCGATGCTGACTGTGGAATGCAGGATCTCGCCATTGGCAACGACAATCGGTTCGTTGGCAAAATACTCGCGCAAACGCTCGGCCGGGATCAGGGCATCGGCAATCCAGGTATTGGGAAGCAATACGATAAATTCCTCGCCACCATAGCGATAAGCGCTGTCACTGGCCCGCTGCACACTGCGAATCACCTTGGCCAGTACGTTGAGAACACGATCTCCCTCCAGGTGACCATGACAGTCGTTGAAACGCTTGAAATTATCGACATCCATCAACAACAGGCAAAGCGGCTCCTTATAGCGGTTTGCACGACTGATTTCGGTGGCAACACTCTCAAAGAAATGACGCGAGTTGTACAGCCCGGTCAGCCCATCGGTAATGCTCAGCTGACGGAAGCGAGCCTCGCTTTCCCTTAGGGCAACCTCGCTCAGACGTCGAGCGGTCACGTCCTGAAGCGTTTCAATGGCGCCCACCACCCGTCCGTGTCCATCTCGCACCGGTGCAGCGGTAAAGAATAGCCAGCGTCCGTTTTCGCCGAAATTCGGGAAAAAATCCTCGGCTTCGTAGGAGCCTTCAATCAGGTCGGAAGGATGAAATTTCCCGTGGTAAAAACGGTCAACATCCGCCTCGATGGCATTGTCGAGAATGAGATCAGCCATTACCGGCCGCTCGGAGGGATAAAACGCACGCCATTGCTGGCGGGTACCCACCACCTGGCTGGAAAGTGTACCGGTCATGATCTCGCAGGCCCGGTTCCAGTGGGTCACAACGTGCTCCTGATCAATCACGAAAGCAGCAACCGAAATCCCATTGACAATCTGCGCCAACCGTTCGGCAGCCTCCCGCAGGGCCGCACTCGCCCGGCGCCCGGCCTCTACTTCGCGAAAACTGTTGACGCACTGAGGCAAAACGGTGGGTAGCAAATCAAGGTAGCCCCCGTCCGGATCCTTGATGATGTAATCGGCAATTCCCAATTTGAGCGCGGCAACCGCAATCTGCTCATTCCCGCTACCGGTAAGGAGAACAACCGGCGCCTGGATATCGCGATCAAGCAGGGTGCGACAAACGGTCAATCCATTGTCGCCGGGCAGGTTGTAATCCACCACGATGATATCGAAAACCTGTGAAGTCTCTGCAATCAGGGAAAGCGCTTCTTCGGCTCGAATACAGGCGTGTACCGAATACGGATGGGGGTAGCCGCGCATGGCCCTGAAAAAAGCCACCCGATCATGCTCGTTATCCTCCACCAGCAGGATGCGGAGTTCAGAAATGGCCTGGATCATTGCCGATTCAGCGTGACGCATGAGGTCCCTCGGGGCGTTCAGCCAGATTCCAGAATTGGTGAATGGTTTGCACCGCCGCTGTAAAGTTTTCAAAACCGACCGGTTTAACGATATAGGCATTGGCACCCAGATCATAGCTGCGCAAACGATCTTCTTCTGCCTTGGAAGTCGTCAGGACCACCACGGATAGTCGTGCGGTGATCGCATTTTCCCGGATCGCCTTGAGCGTTCCCAAACCATCAAGCCGGGGCATGTGCAGGTCGAGCAAATAGTCCAGACATGCCTCCCCATCATGGACAATCACCAGCGGATTACGCAGCCCGAGTGTGCGCCAGGCGCGCCGAATAGCAACGATATCGTGCTCATCATCCTCGGCAACCAGCACGACAAAATCGTCTTGCTGACCTGTATCACTCTGCGGCATTCTTGACCTCGCTCGTCGCTGGCTGTTGCAGGGGAAGCATTACCCTGAACACACTCCCGACACCGGGCACCGACTCGATCCGCACGGTGCCATGCAGATGCATCACCGCCTTGCGGACAATGGCCAGCCCGATTCCGGTGCCTTCAAATTCACGCCGGGTATGCAGGCGCTGAAACACTCCGAAAATCTGCTCAAAAAATCGAGGCTCAATGCCGATTCCATTATCCCGCACGGAAATCGTGCAATAGCCATCTGATTCTTCCTGCCAGTCGATGTGAACCGTTTTCAGGGGCGCACGGTTGAATTTCAATCCATTGCCGATGAGGTTGCGAAAAACCTGTGCCAGCAATGTCCTTTCAGCGACGATCATTGGCCACTCGGGGACCCGGTCTACCCGATGACCGTCACCCAAGGCCATTCCTGCCACCTGTTCGTCGAAAAATTCACCAAGCGGCGTGACTTGGGGCGACATTGCAGCACGCCCGATGGCCGACAACGCAAGAAGGTCGGAGACCAAATCTTCGCCATGGCGCAAAGCCTGCCGCATTCCGGAGAAATAGCTTTTCTGCTCCTCATTGACCGTTCCCGCCAGATCCTCTTCAAGAAAATCGATGTAGTTGCGGAGCGCGCGCAACGGAGAGCGCAGGTCATGGGACACGGCATAGGCATACTGACCCAGCTCTTCATTGGCCTCGGATAACTCGCTGGTCCGCTGTCGAACCCGCTCCTCCAGTTGGTCACGGGAATGCTCCAGAGCGGCTTCAGCTTCCTTGCGCTCGGTAATGTCCTGCAGGGTTTCAATAGCTCCGATGACTCGCCCTTCTCCGTCGCGCAGCGGCGCCGCAGTAAAGTAGAGCCAGCGTCCACCGCCGGCCAGGAGGGGCAGGAAATCCTCGGCCTCGAATGCCCCCTCAATCAAGGGCGAAGGACGAAGGGCAGAACCGTAGAGCGCCTCAAGGCTCATACGGTCAGCCCCATCAATAATCAGATTGGCCAGCACCGGGCGCACCTGAGGATAAAAGCCCCGCCAGGGTTCCCGCGTACCGATCATTTCCTCTGCACAACATCCGGAAATTGCTGCCAGGGCACGATTCCAGTGGGTAATGACGTGCTGATGGTCGAGTACAAAGGTCGGGATCGGTGAAGCGTCAATGATCTGCGCCAGCCCCGGCTCCATCGGACTATCAGAAGCAGCAGCTCCAACGGCCTCAGGCTGCATGGACAAGTCCTTCAGGGTTGGCGGCAGTTGGGAAAGAACCACCCGGACAGAAGGGGTAAAGACAATACCCGGACCGCCCCCGGACCACAGGATTATTCATATCCGCCCCCCAAAAAATGTGCCGCTCCATTTGCTTGCCATGGATACACCGACGTTGTGGGACAAGGCTAGCACGATGGAAAAGACGAGGACAATAATCAATAAGACCTATACCGGAACGCTTCTCTCCACACCCGGTCACTCCGCAATAAAGCGCCGCCGCCAGGCCGCCACCTCGGGCAAGGATTCATCCAGCCACGAGTCAAAGGCCGCATCGGCCTGTTGCAGGAGTTCCCGTTGCCGGAGGCTCAGTTCTCGGGGCATGATCGGTATCAAGGTCACCACCAGATCGCCCGCCGGGCTGCCGTTACGCCCCGGATAGCCCTTGCCGGGCAGGATCACGCGGCGTTGCTCGATCGTGCCGGCAACCACCTCCAGCCTTTCCACTCCCCCCAGTCCTGGCACGGGCAATTCACCTCCGGCCAGAAGAGTCAGCACACTGACCGGCATATCGAACAGCAGGTCACGTCCATCCAGGCGGAACAGCTCATGCTGGCGCAGGCGCAGGGTAAGGTAGAGGTCGCCCGCCAACATGCCGTCGCGAGCCGATTCGCCCTGACCGGACAAACGAAGTTCATCGCCGGCCAACATGCCGGGCGGAACACTGACCAGCAGGCTGACATCCTCCTCGTCACGGCCCAGGCCGCCACAATCGGGGCAAATGCGCTCGCTGAAAAACCCCTTGCCCTGGCACTGGCTGCATTGTTCCAGAGCGTGCCCCCGTCGGCGCACCCGACCGCTGCCGTGGCACGGTTCACACATGCGGGAACGGCTGATCCCGGCCTCTCCGCTTCCGGCACAGGTCGCACAGGGCTTGCCGCGCACCAGTTCGATGGTTCGCTGAACGCCGGCAGCGGCCTCCTCAAGGTCGAGGTCCAGATCAAAGCGGAGATCCGGCGCCCTCGGCCCCTCATCTGTCCGGGAAGACTCTCCCGACTCGGAGTCAGGAGCAGCCGGTGGCGCCCTCTCATCCTCCCGACCGGCCAGCGCGTCGTAGGCCGCGCGAATTTTCTTGAAGCGCTCGGTCGCCTCGGGATGATCGTTGCGGTCCGGATGCCAGACCATGGCCAGGCGCCGGTATGCGCGCTTGACTTCGGTCGGGGACGCATCGGGCGTAACGCCAAGAACACGGTGAGGGCTCATGAAGATCCGAAAAAGCTGCGCTGCGGTTAAAGACGTATTTTACCCGCCTGGCGCCACCATAACCGAACCCTTGCACCCCGACGACTATTTGTCCACAAAAGCCCGTTCGATAACGTAGTCGCCCGCCACCCCGAGGTGTGGAGAAATGGCGAATCCCCGGGCATCGAGCATCGCCACCGTATCCTCCAGCATGGCCGAACTACCGCAGATCATGGCCCGATCCGTAGCGGGATCAAGCGGCGGCTGGCCGATATCGGCAAACAGTTTTCCGGATTCAATCAGGTCGGTCAGCCTGCCCTCGTTGCGGAAGGATTCCCGGGTCACGGTAGGGTAATAGACCAGCTTCTCCTTCACCCAGTCACCAAAAAACTCATGTCCGGCCAAATCCTGTTCGATGTAGTCGTGATAAGCCAGCTCGGTTGTCCGGCGTACTCCGTGAACGAGAATGACTTTTTCAAAACGTTCATAGGTTTCCGGATCGTGAATCAGGCTCATGAAGGGCGCCAATCCGGTACCCGTAGCAAACATGAAAAGACGCTTGCCCGGTTTGAGGTCGCGCAAGACCAGGGTGCCGGTTGGTTTTTTGCTGATCAGGACCGGATCACCGGGTTGCAGATGTTGCAGACGGGAGGTGAGCGGCCCGTTGGGCACCTTGATGCTGAAGAATTCCAGATGCTCCTCGTGGTTGGCGCTGGCCACACTATAGGCGCGAGTCAGCGGACGCCCCTCGACCTCCAGCCCGACCATCAGGAATTGTCCGTTGTTGAAGCGCAAACCGGGATGACGGGTAGTGCGGAAGGAAAACAGGGTGTCGTTCCAGTGATGGACCGATACGACCTGCTCGGTAGCAAGATTGCTCATGGGAAACTCCAGTGTCAGTTGGACAGGGGAGCATGGTAGAGATTGCAACATAATCATAAAAGCAGATAATTTCAATATCAATTAACGACCAAGTCGATATGCGGATCACTCTTCGCCAGCTTGAGGTTTTTGCCGCTGTTGCCCGCCTGGAAAACGTTTCCCGCGCAGCCGAGAAACTCTCCATGTCCCAGTCAGCGGCAAGTAGTGCGGTAGTGGAACTGGAAAGGCAGTTTGACCGACCGCTTTTTGACCGGATCGGCAAATCCCTTCGACTGAACGGCACGGGACGCGGCCTCCTGCCCCAAGCCGAGGAATTGCTTGGCCGGGCAGCCGAAATGGAACGTTTTCTTTCCGGGGTGACGCTCGGCCCTCTCAATGTAGGCGCTACCCTGACCATCGGAAACTATCTCGCCACCCTGGTCGTCGCCGAATACCTGCGCCGCCATCCGGGGTGCCGTATTGATCTGAGCGTGTCCAATACCCGCCTTGTCGCCCGCAGAGTCCTGGACTATGAGCTCGATATCGGCCTCATAGAGGGAGAAGCCAGCGACCCCGATCTGCTTCTGGAACCCTGGCTGGACGATGAGCTGGTGGTTTTTGGCGCGCCCTCCCACCCCTTGGCGCTGGCCGGCGAATCGACCCCTTCCCGATTGGCTGATCAGGAATGGATCGTTCGCGAACAAGGATCGGGAACCCGCGCCCTGTTCAACCGTGCCATGCTGGCTTGTGAAATCAGCCCCCGCATCTGCCTGCAACTGGAACACACGGAAGCCATCAAACGAGCGGTGGAGTCCGGGCTGGGCATCGGCTGCCTGTCCCGGCTCGCCTTGCGTGAAGCCTTTCGGCGAGGCAGCCTGGTGGAGATCCGGACACCGGCCCTGGACCTGCACCGCCGCTTCCACTTTGCCCGCCACCGCAAGCGCCACACCAGTGCCGCCACCCTCACCTTTCTCGCCTTGTGCCGGGAAATGTGCGGTTCTGCCAGCGATACCGACGAGCTGGAATTGCCGTTCATTCCTTAGCCGCGCACGGGCTATCCAAACTCTGGCCGGGTTTGCCGGATTTCATGCCATCCGCCACAGGATGGTGATGGCACCAACGCCAAAAAAATCATCCCGTCTGAAATCCGGCAGATCAGGCCACTCCATGCGTCCAGGCTTCCTGCCTGAAGCAGCCGCCCCGTCTGGGCTGCCAAGCCCTTATTTGGCAAAAGCCGACAGGTCACGATTGCTGAATGGCGAAGTCAATTTTCGGCGATAATTTGCTTTTTCGTCAGCCCGTGTGCCTACCGGAGACAGAACACCCGTGACACCCAATCTTAATCCCCACCTCGCCCAACTCCATCCCTACCCATTCGAGAAACTCCGCCAACTCTTTGCCGGAGTAGTGCCGAATCCGGACTATCGGGAAATCAAGCTTTCCATTGGCGAGCCCCAGCACGCCACCCCCTCTTTCATCACGGAAGCTCTGGCCAATGGCCTGAAAGGGCTGGCCAATTACCCAACCACCCAGGGTATGCCGCTCCTGCGCCAAACCATTGCCGCCTGGTGCCACCGCCGTTATGGCCTGGACCTCAACCCGGAAACGGAAATCCTGCCGGTCAATGGTTCCCGCGAAGCGCTGTTTTCCTTTGCCCAGACGGTCATTGACCCGAGCCGGGGACATCTTCCACTGGTGGTCAGCCCCAATCCCTTCTACCAGATCTACGAAGGAGCCGCCTATCTGGCCGGGGCCGAACCGCGTTTTCTCAACACCTTGCCGGAAAATGACTTTGCTTTCGATTTCGACTCGCTGACACCCGAAGAATGGGCGCGGGTGCAACTGTTCTACGTCTGTTCTCCCGGCAATCCGACCGGCAAGGTGCTGTCCCTGGAGAACTGGAAAACCCTCTTCTCCCTTGCCGACAAATACGGCTTTGTGATCGCTTCCGACGAATGCTATTCGGAGCTTTATTTTGATGAGGCCAATCCGCCGCTGGGCGGACTACAGGCAGCCAAATTGCTTGGCCGCAGCAACGAACGGCTGGTGATGTTCTCCAGCCTCTCCAAACGCTCGAATGTACCGGGCATGCGCTCGGGTTTCGTGGCCGGCGATGCGGAAATTCTCAAAAAATTCCTGCTCTACCGCACTTACCACGGCTGCGCCATGCCGCCTCCGGTGCAAACCGCTTCCATCGCAGCCTGGAACGATGAGGCCCATGTCCTGGAAAACCGCAACCAGTACCGGGAAAAATTCGCTGCCATCACTCCCCTGGTGGCCGAAGTGCTGGAAACGCGGATGCCGGATGCCAGTTTCTACCTGTGGGCGAATGTTGCCAAACTGGCTGCCGGCTCCGATACGGACTTCGCCCGCGCCCTTTACGGCCACTATAATGTAGTCGTGTTGCCCGGCAGTTTCCTCGCCCGCGAGGCCGCAGGCGTCAATCCGGGGGCCGGCTTCGTCCGCATTGCTTTGGTTGCTTCCCTGGCCGAATGCCTGGATGCAGCCAATCGTATTCGTCAATTTGTTCAACAGTTCTAATCGGAGACACAGAAAGTGTCCGTAGAGGTCCATATCGTGCCAACTCATCAACATCCCTTGCAGCCCCTTATCGAACAACTCTGGGAACGCCGCACCGAGATTTCCTCCAAGTCCAGCCCTGACGAAATCGGCGCCATCGAACAGATCGTCGGCGAACTGGATAGCGGTCGTCTGCGCGTTGCCGAAAAAATTGACGGCGACTGGGTGACCCATCAGTGGATCAAGAAAGCCGTTCTGCTTTCCTTCCGGGTTCGCGACAACGTGATCCAGAGCGCCGGCGATCTGCGTTTCTATGACAAAGTGGATACCAAGTTCGAGGGCTGGAGCGAGGAGCAATTCCGTCAGGGCGGCTTCCGTGTCGTCCCCCCCGCCGTGGCACGCAAGGGCAGCTTCATTGCCAAAAACGCCGTCCTCATGCCCTCCTATGTCAATATCGGCGCCTATGTGGATGAAGGCACCATGGTCGATACCTGGGCCACCGTCGGCTCCTGCGCCCAGATCGGCAAGAACGTGCACCTGTCCGGCGGCGTCGGCATCGGCGGTGTTCTGGAACCGCTCCAGGCCAACCCGACCATCATTGAGGACAACTGCTTCATCGGCGCCCGCTCGGAAGTGGTGGAAGGAGTCATCATCGGCGAAAACTCGGTGATTTCCATGGGCGTCTATATCGGCCAATCGACCAAGATTTACGACCGCGAAACCGGTGAAGTCCCCTATGGCCGCGTACCGCCGGGTTCGGTGGTGGTTTCCGGCAACCTGCCTTCTGCCGATGGCAAGTACAGCCTTTACTGCGCCGTGATCGTCAAGAAAGTGGATGCAAAAACCCGCGCCAAAACCAGCATCAACGAACTGCTGCGGGCATAATCAGGTCCATATAAACCGAGGGGGAGGTCAGGATGATTCTCGACAAATTGTTCCAGTTGATGGCTGAAAAGCAGGCGTCCGACCTCTTCATCACGGCGGGCGCCGCGATTCACATCAAGATTCAGGGCAATGCCGTACCGGTCAACCAGCAGGTGATGCTGCCGGACATGATCGAAAAAATTGCCTACGAACTGATGACGCCGGACCAGATCAAGACTTTCGAGGCGACCATGGAGATGAACCTCTCCTTCGGTGTACCGCAGATCGGCAACTTCCGGATCAACATTTTCCGGCAGCGCAACGCCATCGCCATCGTCATCCGCTTCATCCTCGGCAACATTCCGGAACTGGTCAGTCTCGGCCTGCCCCCGGTACTGGGCGACCTGATCATGGAAAAGCGGGGCTTGATCCTGATTGTCGGTTCCACCGGCTCGG
>CAZHVZ010000005.1:26144-27529 GCA_964536245.1 uncultured Rhodocyclaceae bacterium | reverse complement strand
CGACCACCGCAATGCCAACAAGACCGGTCACATCCTGACCGTGGAAGACCCTATCGAATTTCTTTTCAAGCACAAGAAATCCATCGTCAACCAGCGGGAAATCGGCATGGATACGCTGGACTGGCATTCAGCCCTGAAGAATGCCATGCGCCAGGCGCCGGACTGCATCCTGATCGGCGAAATCCGCGACAAGGAAACCATGCAGGCGGCCATTGCCTACGCCCAAACCGGGCACCTGTGTCTGGGTACCCTGCATGCCAACAACAGCTACCACGCTCTCAACCGCATCATCAGTTTTTTCCCCCTGGAAAACCGCCCGGCCCTCTTCCTCGACCTCTCGGTCAGCCTGCGCGCCATCATTTCCCAGCGCCTGGTCAAGAAACCGGATGGCAAACGTACGCCGACAGCGGAAGTCATGCTCAACACCCGCCACATCGCCGAACTGATCGAAAAAGGCGAAGTGCAGGGGATCAAGGATGCCATGGAACAATCTCTGGCACCGGGATCGCAGACCTTCGAGCAGGATCTGTTCCGCCTTTACCACGAAGGGGTCATTACTCTGGACGAAGCCCTGGGCAATGCCGATTCGCCCACCAATCTGTCCTGGCTGATCAACAATTCTGAAATCGGCGGCAACAGTTCCAAGGAAGAGAAGAAACCCGATTCCGCGCTCGATTTTGACAGCACCAATGAAGGCGGAACCTCCTTCAAGGAATTCACTCTCACCCTCGGCGACGAGGCATAACCCCTTTGAATCATGAACAAGCCCTCGCCCTGGCCGAGCAACTGATCGCCAGAAACTCTGTCACTCCCGATGATTGCGGGTGTATGGAAATCATCGTGCAACGCCTGAAGCCCCTTGGTTTCAGCTGCGAATACATCAATCGCAACGGAGTGACCAACCTCTGGGCAAGGCGAGGAACAAGCCGCCCCCTCTTTTGCTTCGCCGGCCACACCGATGTCGTCCCCACCGGCCCCCTGGAGGCTTGGACCACCCCGCCCTTTGCACCGCAAATTCGCAATGGCAAGCTCTACGGGCGCGGTGCGGCGGACATGAAATCCTCCGTGGCGGCCTCAATTACCGCCATCGAATCCTTTATTGCGGCTCATCCCGACCACCCCGGCTCCCTGGCCGTCCTGTTCACCTCCGACGAGGAAGGCGATGCCGTAGACGGTACGGTTGCCGTTGTCGAAGCCCTCAAGGCCCGTGGCGAAACCCTCGACTATTGCATCATCGGCGAACCGACTTCGGTGGATACCTTGGGCGACATGGTCAAGAATGGCAAAGGTGCCAAGGCTGAGATCGGTCAGATCGGGGTCATAAAAGCTGTAGACCATAGAAAGCCCGTCATCGAAGACATCGGTCAAAGATACGGCCGTCAACT
>CAZHVZ010000005.1:9244-26134 GCA_964536245.1 uncultured Rhodocyclaceae bacterium | reverse complement strand
CGGCCGCCGCGGTTCTTTGTCCCGCGTGCTGACGGTCAAGGGCATCCAGTGCCATATTGCCTACCCGCATCTGGGCAAGAATCCCATCCACCTTGCCGCACCGGCCATTGCTGAACTGGCGGCCTGTGCGTGGGATCACGGCAACGAATACTTCCCGCCTACCACCTGGCAGATTTCCAATATGCACGGCGGTACCGGGGCCACCAATGTCGTACCGGGATCGGTGGAGATCAAGTTCAATTTCCGTTTCTCGACAGCCAGCACGCCGGAAAGTCTGCAATCCCGCCTGACCGCCATTCTCGACCGTCACGGTCTGGAATACGCCATCGAGTGGACGCTGGGTGCCAAGCCCTTCCTCACCGGTCGAGGCCCCCTGGCCGATGCCACGGTTGCCGCCATCCGCAACGAGTGCGGCATTGACACCGAGCTGTCCACCACCGGCGGCACTTCAGACGGGCGCTTCCTGGCCGAAATCTGCCCCCAGCTCATCGAGATCGGCCCGGTCAACGCCACCAGCCACAAGATCGACGAATGTGTCGAAGTGGAGGCTCTGCCCAAGCTTTCCCGCATTTACACCATTCTGGAAAAGATCCTGCTCGCATGACTGCCCACGCCCAGCACGAACTGATCACCGTCCGCGACTTCGTCCGCTACGCGGTCAGCCGCTTCAACGCCGCCCAGCTGTTCTTCGGCCACGGCAGCGACAATGCCTGGGACGAAGCGGCCTACCTCATCCTGCACACCCTCAATCTTCCCCTCGACCGCCTGGAGCCCTTTCTCGATGCCCGCCTGCTGCCCGATGAACGCGCAGCCCTCCTGGCCATTCTCAAACGCCGGGTTGAGGAGCGCCTGCCGGCAGCCTATCTGACCAACGAAGCCTGGCTGGGCGCCCATCGTTTCTATGTCGATGAACGGGTCATCGTTCCCCGCTCCTTCATCGCCGAACTGCTGGAAGAACATCTCAGCCCGTGGATTGACGATCCCTATGCCGTCAGCAGCGCCCTGGACCTGTGCACCGGCTCCGGCTGCCTGGCCATTCTTGCCGCCCTCGCCTTTCCGGATGCTCAGATCGATGCCATCGACCTCTCTCCGGACGCCCTCGCCGTTGCCCGGCGCAATGTCGATGAATACGGCCTGGCCGAGCGGGTACGTTTGGTTCACTCCAATCTCTTCGCCAATGTTGCTCGCCAGCGCTATGACCTGATCATCTCCAACCCGCCTTACGTCAATGCCCGGTCAGTCGCCACCCTGCCGCCGGAATACCGCCACGAACCGGAAATGGCCCTCGGCTCCGGAGAAGACGGCCTGGACGTAACCCGCATCCTTCTCAAGGAAGCCCGCAACCACCTCAACCCGGGCGGCCTGCTGGTGGTGGAAATCGGCCACAACCGCGACGATCTGGAAGCCGCCTTTCCGGAGCTGCCCTTTACCTGGCTGGAAACCCAGGCCGGCGACCAGTACGTATTCCTGTTGCACGAAGACGAACTTCCCCACTGAGGTCGGCGGCATGGACACCAAGATCACGCCCAGCCGCATTGTTCGCCACCTGGACGAGTACGTTATCGGTCAGGATCCGGCCAAAAAAACCCTGGCCGTTGCCGTATATACCCACTACCGGAAACTGGCCAACCCCAGTTTGGATGCCGCCGGATTGAGCAAAAGCAATATCCTGCTGATCGGCCCTTCCGGCACCGGCAAGACGCTGACCTGCGAGACCCTTTCACGCCTGCTCGGCGTCCCCTTTGTCACCGCCGATGCCACTTCCCTCGCCCAGACCCGCTATGTCAATGAGGAAATCGAAGCCATCCTGCAACGCCTGGCCGACAAGGCAGATGGCGACCTGACCAAGGCTGGCAAGGGAATTGTCTTCATCGACGAAGTGGACAAGCTGAAATCCTCCGGTGCCGGGGCCGGTGGCTCCTCCGGCGAAAGCGTGCAGCACTCCCTGCTCAAGATCATGGAGGGCGCCCAGGTCAAGCTGAAAACCGGCCAGTACATGGATACCACCCACATCCTGTTCATTTGTGGCGGCGCCTTCGTCGGACTGGACAAGATCATGGATACCAGCCATGGCTTCGGCTTCATCGCCACCTCCAGCGAGGACACCAAAAGCATCCTCGACCGCCTCAATCAGCGGGTCAAACCGACCGACCTCTTCGAGTTCGGGCTGATTCCGGAGTTCACCGGCCGCCTGCCGATCATCGCCAATTTCGACGATCTGTCCCGGGACATGCTCAAACGCATCATGGTGGAACCGCGCCACTCCCTCTACAACCAGTTCCGGCAAATATTCGCCAGCGAAGGGGTCGAGCTGACCATCGCTGACAAGGTCTTCGAGCAGATTGCCGAACTGGCCTTCGAATACAAAACCGGCGCCCGCAGCCTGC
Source organism: uncultured Rhodocyclaceae bacterium (assembly GCA_964536245.1). Lineage (GTDB taxonomy): Bacteria > Pseudomonadota > Gammaproteobacteria > Burkholderiales > Rhodocyclaceae > CAZHVZ01. Next base: position 23,747 of record CAZHVZ010000005.1, on the reverse strand, counting down.
GCGGCATTTTCGAAGAGATGATGACCCCAGTCCTCTACGAAATGCCGGATAACCGGCAAATTCGCAAAGTGGTGATCGAATCACTTTTTTCCGAGCCTTTGCTGCTCCCGGCAGCGCCTTAGATCAGCGCCCGGATACCGCCTGCAATTCGGGCAACACCCCGGAGATTCTGACCGGGGTCCGCAGCGACAAACCGGCACTTTGCAGGCTCACGTCAAAACTCCCCTCAACCTTTCCTGCCGGCGTGGCGGTAGCCTGGCCAATGGCTTTCAATAAACCGGCCTCAAGCAGAATGTCATTGACTTTGACCTGCCCACCCCCGAAATTGACCTGCCCGGTCATCCGGTCAAATTTGGTAAACCCGCTGCGTACCACGTAACCCGCTCCCCGTCGGGTTGCCTCACCGAGATCGAGTCCGTTGAGCATCCCCCGGGCAATATCGGCATCGAGAGAGCCCTCGCGGTTTTTCCACAGAGCCTGCCAGGTCGCCCCGGCCCCCCGCCCGCGCGGGCCGCCCCCCAGTTCGCCGTCAATTTTCAGACCGGCTGCGACCGCCTCCGAGACCTTGCGAGCATTCAAGCGCGCCAATGTGGCATCGCCAGCCATGGTAAATCCGTTGCTCCAGTCAAGCAGCCAGCTCCCTTTGAGCAAACCGCCCATGAACGTGGTATCAATATCCTGGATCACCAGTTTTCCGGGTTGCAGCAGCCCTTTAGCCAGCAGCGACTCAAAAACAAAAGCGGACTCGCCAAAAGCCTTCCAGCCAAAGCCCTCAATATGCAAAGCCGTCCCCTGTGCGGTCGGGGTTGCATCGATGCGCAAAGCACGGTCTTCCGTCTGCATGGAGAGTTTCTGCAATTTTCCTTCCGCAGAAAAAAACACCTCTCCGGTCAGCCCGGAAATGGTCAGCTCACCAAGCTTGGCCGACAGGCTTTCAATTTCAGCTCTTAGCAAGGCAAACCCGGTATCGCTGCGCCCCAGGCCATCGGATATCCCGGCCAGGGATCCCAACTGATCCACCGACATTCGCACATCCCGCAACACCGCACGGGACAAAACGGCACGCCCTGAACCCAGCATGCTCATGGTCGACGGTATGGCAATTTCAGCGATGCTCGATTCACCGTGCTCACCAAGCTTGACGCCCTGCAAACTGAGCATGGGACGAGGCAACAACCCCATCTCGACGTTGTTGATATGCACCGGAGTACGCAGGGCCTTGGTCATCGAGGCCTCAATCTTCGGCTTGAACTGGTTGTAGGGGAAAAACAACGCAATCAGCACGACGACCAGCAGACTTCCCAGCAGCCCCCAGATAACAAGCCGGGACGTGTTCCGGGGCCGATTCGGGCGCTCTTCTTGGTCTTCCTTCTCGGTGACCACGGGTTCCTCGAAGCGCTCTTTCGAAGCCCCCCGGAACGAGGAAGGCGAGTCAGCGCGAGACGGCAGGATCGGTTTGCCAAAGGAAGTGAAAGCACTGGGCCGGCTGGATATCCCCTGAATATCCGGAGGCAGAATGGATTTTGGACCCGGCGTGGAAAAGCGGGAACTCGCCGCCATGCTCAAATCGGAGACGGCTTTCTTGCTCTGCTCCCAGATGGATGCAGCCTCAAGGGTGGGTGCAATATAGCCTTCACTCTCCAGGTCCCGCAGGGCGCTTTCCACCAATTTCGGGTTACCGATTTTGATTCCAAGCTCCTCGACCGTCAGCTTCCCGTCGACTTGAACAAGGACCATGCGCAGATTGCGCTGGACTACCCGGGTACTCTGACGGACAGCTTCATCCCCAATGGGGGTCTTGGCGTATACGAGATGTGGATCCATAGGAGTTTCTGAGAATTTTTGTGAAGTATAGCGCGCATTGGCTTGACCAACATGGATATAACGTCTAATATGCGCGCCTCTGTTCCTCGATAGCTCAGTCGGTAGAGCGCCGGACTGTTAATCCGTAGGTCCCTGGTTCGAGCCCAGGTCGGGGAGCCAAAAGTTTCAAGCAAAAAGCCCAACGCACAAGGTTGGGCTTTTTGCTTTTCGGCTCCAGCCGCGTCGCCAAAAAAAGAACCCCTGCCGGAATCCGCAGGAATTTCAGAAACCCTGATTACCGATGATCGACAAGATTCTTGAACACCCGTTCATGTTTATCGTGATGGTTGGCACCCTGATCCTGTTGCACATGGGTGCCATGATACGAGTCCGCCACGAAAACAACCTGCGCAAGCGGTCTCACCCGGAGCGCCGCAAATCGCCGCGTCTTATGCCGAACAACAAGCTGAGCGCCAAACGCCGCAAGAAACGGTGAAAAGCGTTCCCCGGCAGCAATACCGGGGTCGCCCCCTTCGCCTCTCAGCTTTGCGGGCAGGCAGAAAGTCCTGACAGCTTGCCGGCATCCCGTTTCTCCACCGCTTTAAGCAGCATCAGCAGAACGGTGCCGATCACCATCACACCTGCGGCCAGATAGAGCCCTGCGGCATAGCTACCGAGGCGGGTGGCCAGCCAGCCGGTCACCGCCGGGCCGATAATCTGCGCCGCGCCGTAGGAAAGGGTCATCTTGCCCATCATTTTGGCCGGACGGGTCGGGTAATAACGACCGGCCATGGTCAGTACCAGGCTGACCATGCCGATAAAGGTTCCGCCGAAGAGCAGCGCGCCGAAGAGGGAGGCCGGCAGCCCCCCCACCGCCACCGGCAGCAGGATGCCGATGATTTGCAGGATGGCGGCCAGGATCAGGGCGTTGAGGTCCCCCGTGCGGCGGGCAATGAAATCCCAATTGATGCAGGCCGGCGCGGCGCCAATGCCGATGGCGAGAAAAACCAGATTGCCCTGCCCCGCCATGCCCGGCAGATGATCGACAATGGCGACGATGAAGGTGGCGCTGATGACATAACCAAAGCCGGCGCAAAAGTAAGCCGCCATGAACAGTCGCATGAACAGGGGGCTCGGCGGACGATCCACCATCACCTGCCCGCTTTTGGTGAGCGCGCTACGGTCCGGCGCCGGCAACCAGCGCAAGGCCGGAACCACGAGCAGGCACCCCATGGCGGTAAAGGCAAACCACTGTTCCTGCCAGTCCAGCCAGTGGCTCATCACCGCCACGGCAGCAGCACAACTGGCAATCCCCAGCCCGATACCGGAAAAATGGATGCCCAGTTCGCTGCGATGGTTGTGCCGGATCAACCAGTTGAGAATCAGGCCGGTGCCGAGCAGCATCCCGGCCGCACTGCTCAGGCCGGCGACAAAGCGGGACACTCCCCAGATTGTCACATCGGTCGTCATGCCCATGACCGCCGTGCTCAGGATAGCCAGCACCAGGCCAATGCGATAGAGACGGTCCTTGAGCACCAGGTCACTGATCAGGGAGGCGATCAAGGCACCGGAGAGGTAGCCGACATAATTGACCGAGGCCAGCCAGCCGGCTTCGGCAACCCCCAGGCCGGCCTGTTTCTGCATCAGGGAAAGGAGCGGCGTATAGGAAAAGCGGGCCACGCCGAGGACCAGGATCAGGCTGAAAATACCGGCGCAAAGCACCTGGATGCGTTCTCTCTGTTCGCTCACGAAGAGCTCCTTTTTGTTTTGATGGAACCACGATATCCGGTATAAACTATCAAAACAAGTGAATTGTAGAGAACAAACCGTTCTGTAATGGAGATATACCTATGGAACTCGTCGCCCTGCGGACTTTTCAGGCCGTGGTCGAGGAAGGCGGCATCCTGGCAGCCTCGCGCAAGCTGAATACGGTCCAGTCCAATGTAACAGGCCGCATCCGCCGCCTGGAAGATGAACTGGGAACTGAGCTGTTTTTCCGCAAGGGACGCGGCCTGGAACTGGCTCCCCCAGGTCGTGTGCTGCTCGATTATGCCCGCCGCATGTTGCTTCTGGAGCGCCAGACCAGCGCCGCCATCCGCCAGGTGGGTGAAAGTGCCGGTGAACTCCGCATCGGCGCCATGGAAACCTTTGCCGCCCTGCACCTGCCCGCCGCTCTCAAGGCCGTTCGGGCCAAGCACCCGGCCATCGAATTACGGGTTTTTACCGACACCAGCACCTCCCTGGCGGACCGGGTACTGACCCACAAGTTGGACTGTGCCTTTGTTGCCGGGCCAGTGATCCATCCCGAATTGCAGTTTGAAGAGCTGGTGGTCGAGGAACTGGTCCAAATCAGTGCTGCCGGCAGCGATCCGGTGATGCAGCCCCTCATTCTCTTTCGGGAAGGCTGCGCCTACCGGACCCGGGCTCTCGCCTGGCAACGCACCACCGGCCACGCCGTGGCCGACGCCATGGAATTCGGCACCCTGGAAGGCATCCTCGGCTGTGTCGCCGTGGGCCTGGGGTGGACCTTGATGCCCCGGCGGGTGGTAGAACAATCTCCCCATGCCGCCGACCTGGTGATCCAGACCTTGCCCGACGACATCAGCCGGGTACCCACCGGCATGATCCACCTGCGCGGTGGCCCCCCCATGCTGGCAATACAGACGCTGGCCACAGCCATCACAACGGCAACGGCAACGGCAAACCGGGTTTCGCCCCGGAGCTGACCATGGTCAACATCAATAACCAGCCCCCCTTTTCCACGGCACCGGCCAATCATCGAAGATTCTTTACCGGCAAGACTTCCGGCAAGCTGCCGCCATTCCTCCGTCGAACCCGAACAACCACGGAACAACCATGACCACCCTCACCATTCCTGCCCCTGAACCCGAGCAACAATCGGAAACGAAGGGGCGCATTCCCGGCAACAAAGGCATCTGGGTGGGCATTACCTGCGAGTTTCTTGAATTCCTGGTTCTCTTCATCGTCTATTTCGTGGCCCGCGCCCATTTTCCGGATGCTTTTGAGCAGGGGGCCGAACGCCTGTCCCGCATTTCCGGAACGGTGATCACCCTGCTTATGGTCACCAGCAGCTTTTTCATCGCCTGCTCCGTCGCCACCCTGCGGGCCGGCCAGCGCCGACGCTCGATTTACTGGCTGATTGCCGGACTGGTGGTGGCCCTTGGCTACCCGGTGGCCAAGTATCTGGAAATCACCTGGAACCTCGCCCACGGCATCAATGGCGAGTCGGGAATTTTCTTTACCGTCTATTACTACCTGACCTTCAATCACCTGGTCCATGCCATGTGGGGCATTCTCGGCATCCTCTGGGTGCTGGCCCGCCACCTGGCCGGCGGCTACACCGCCGAAGACCACAGCGGCCTGGAATCCCTGGCCAGCTACTGGCACGCCACGGATATCATCTGGCTGATCATCTTCCCCTTCTTCTACGTGCTGGCCTGAACCATGCCCTCCACCAAGCAGACCCCGTCCACCGCCCTCGCTCCCCTCACCTGCACCTGGCTCGCCCTGGTCGCGCTCACCCTGATCAGCCTCGTTCTGGGCCAATGGTTTCACAACACGGCCTGGCTCCAACTGCTGGTGGCCGTCATTGTCTGGGTCAAAGGCACCCTCGTCGCCCGGCACTTCATCGAGTCGCATCTGGCCCATCCCTTCATCGCCAGACTGCTCCAGGGCTTCATTGCCTTCACGCCGATTGCCCTGATCCTCACTGCCTTTTACGGCCACCAGTTCGCCCGCTGGGCAACACTATAGGCAGGACCGGCTTCCGGAACGGCAGCAATCGAGTCCAAGGCAGGGATTACCCGATTTCTCATCAAGCACTTAGCGGCGTTGAAAAACACAATTGGTCAAAAGTTTTCAACCGAAGGGCTCTGGCTGATTGCCCGGTATGCTCATGGAATTTATTCCCCTTCCTAGACTCCCGGCAAATACGGAGCGCTTGCTTTATAGGCCATGGTAGCTATCATTGGTACATACCAGCCATCAAGGAATCGCTATGGACACCGCTCGTCTTTTCCAATCAGGCCGTAGCCAGGCCGTGCGCCTTCCCAAGGAGTTTCGTTTCGCAGGAACCGAGGTTGGCGTGCGCCATTTTGGCAATGGGGTTCTGCTATTACCGGTGAATGACCCGTGGGCTACCCTGGAGGCTGCCCTGGCCTGCTTCGAACCTGGCTTTACGATTTCGCGGGATCAGCCGGAAACGCAATTCCGCGCCGAGATTGCCGCATGATTCTGCTTGACACCAATATCTGCATTTACATCATCAATGCCAAACCGACAGAGGTGCTAAAGCGCTTCCATCGTTTTCGCCTTGGCGAAATCGGGCTATCCAGCGTGGTTGCCGCAGAACTGGCATACGGCGTTGCCAAGAGCGGTTCCGAGCGCAACCGCAGGGCGCTGGAAATGTTTCTCGCACCGCTGGAAATCATCCCCTTCGACGAAAAGGCCGTCTGGGCCTACGGCGAGCTACGAGCCGATCTCGAGCGGAATGGCCAGCCCATTGGCTCTCTGGATACGATGATCGCCGCTCACGCTCTGAGTATCGACGCCGTGCTGGTGACCAACAACACGCGGGAATTTTCCCGGGTGAAAAACCTGCGGCTTGAAAACTGGGTGTAATGAGGATTTGCCGGGCAACCGGCGGCATTGGGAAACTCAACCCCGCAGCAACTCAAGGGGCTGAAAGCGTCCCCGCAGAATATCGGCCGAGGCAACCCCCCACCAGCGTTCCAGCGCTGTGGCGTAGAGGCGGCGGAAATCGATGGCGAAGGGAATGTTGCCGTTACCGTCCAGGCGGTCCAGTTCCGGAGCGCTGCCGTACAGCCCGCCCTTGACCCGCCCACCCAGTACAAAATGCGGCGCAGCAGTGCCGTGATCGGTCCCGTTGGACTGATTTTCCCTGGGGCGGCGGCCAAATTCAGCATAGGTCATGACCAGGGTATCCGGCCAGCGGTTCAGTTCGCTGAGGGCGGATTTGAGGGCAAGCAGCCCTTCACCCAGCTGTTTCATGAGATTGGCGTGGGTTCCCGGTTGGTTTTGGTGGGTATCGAAGCCGCTTAATGTCAGACGGAGCACGGCGACACCGCCTGAAGCGACAACCCGGCAACCGGTGCGCACAGCGTCGCCAAACGCACCTTTGGGAAACTCCGTGCGAAAAACGTAGCCGCTATCAAGCTTGGCGGCGGCCTGGGAGACGTCACTTTCCACCTTGATGACATGGCGCAGGGCGGCATTGCCTTCCAGTTCCTTTGGCTGGGCGAGGCGGGCCTGCCGCTTGAACTGGTCCGGATCGGACAGGGCAATGGCGCGGGCGCCGTTGAGCGGCCCGAGGTCGGCGGAACCGACCAGAACGCCATCTGCCAGAAAGCCCGTGGGCACCGCCTGCCGGGTCAGGGCCCTGGCCAGCCAGCCTTCATGCAGATATTCGCCGGAGGCCGAGGCGGTATCCCAGATTTCTATCGAGCGAAAATGGGAAAGGTTGGGCTGAGGGTAACCCACCGATTGAACCACCGCCAGCTCTCCCGCTTTCCACAGCGGCATCAGGCCTTGCAGCGCCGGATGCAGAGCGGCTCGGGCGTCGAGCTGCAAGACTTCTTCCCGCTTGATGGCCAGGCGTGGGCGCAAGCTGGCGTAGAGGGGGTCGGCATAGGGGATTACTGTATTGAGCCCGTCGTTGCCGCCCTTGAGTTCGACCAGCACCAGCAGGCGGCGATAATCCGCTCCGGCAGCCACGGCCAGAGCCGGTGACAGGGCCACCAGACCGCCGGCGGCGAGAACCTTGAGGAAATCCCGACGCGACATGCCGCCTCCTATTTCAGCTGAAAGACTGGATCAAGAAGCAAGCCCCGCAACAGCACCAGACCACTGGCCTCCGGCGCCGGGGGTTGGGCCGGGGGCAAGGCCAGAACGGCTTTTTCCATTGTCGTCACGTCCCGGTAGCGGGAAAGCCATCGAACGCTGTCGAAGTGCATGGCGAGAACCGCCTGCATGAGCCGGGCCTTGCTCTCTTCGCCGGCTTTGGCCACGCCTTTTCCAAGGTTTTCCCGCAGCATGGCGCGGTTTGCCGGCATTTCCTCGGCACGCAGCAGGCGTTCGATGAACTGCTTGCGGGTCAGCAAGGTGGTGGAATTGATCCATGCCTCCCCGCCCGGCCAGCCCTTGACATTGGGCGGTGCGAACAGGTCCTGCCCGTGCTGGCGCAGGGCCAGGGCCAACGGTAGGGCGTCCGGCACATCGACTTCGAGGGTGCGCAGCGTGCCGACGATGATATCGACCGGCGACTTGACCAGGCTGCCCCGGTTTTCCGTCGCCCAGAAAGCGGGAGAAAGAAGCAAGGGCTTGAGGGCCGCGCGGATCTCGTAACCGGCGCCGCGAAAGGAGGCGGCAATGCGGCGCACTTCCTTTTTATCCGGGGTCGGTGAAACGAATTCCCGCCACAGCTTGCCGACGATGAATTCCGCCGTGGCCGGCTGTCCCAGGAGAATATCGAGCACGGCATCGCCATCGAGATTGCCGCTCCGCCCGAGGACCTTTTTTTCGTCAGAATCATGCATCCCCGGCCGCCAGAGAAAATCGCCGCTTTCCGGATCAAAACTCCAGCCGGTAAAGGCACGGGCCGCTTCCTTGATATCGGTTTCCGTGTAGTGACCTTCACCCAGGGTAAACAGCTCCATCACCTCTCGGGCAAAGTTTTCGTTGGGATTGCCTTTGCGGTTGGTGGCCGAATCAAGGTAAATGACCATGGCCGGATCTTTGGCCACGGCATGCAGCAGGCTGGAGAAATTTCCCAGGGCGTAACGCCGCAACAGGACATTCTGGCGCAACATGAGGGTGCCGGATTTGACCTTTTGCTGGCTGGAAACAAAATGGTTGTGCCAGAAGAGGGTCATGCGTTCCGTCAGGGCATCCCCGGCAGTGGGGGCCCGCAGCATTTCTCCGACCCACCAGGCACGCATTTCCATCCCCTGACGGAACATCTCCTTCTGGGCAGCCTTGGCCTGTTCCTCCGTGAGCCCCTTGAGGTGGGAGGGACGCTGGTAGGCCACAAGCGGAGCCGGTTGCAGGCTGGCAGTGCGGGTCGCGGCCAGGATACGGTCCACCGCCTGCTCCCGGTCCAGCCGCGAAAATTCCACCAGCTGCGCCGGCGGAGCGCCAAACCCGGTCCGTTCCAACAGATGGCGCGCCCCGTTCTCGCCAATCGGATTCCCGGCGGCGGCAACGGCAAGACTCCAGCCAAGAAGGAATCCGATGATCAGCGAACGCAGGCCGGCCATCTCAGTGCCTGCCGCCCTGGCGGCCGCCGCGTGCGTTCTCTCCGCGCTGTTCGTGCAGCTCTTGGCGGATGCGTTGGCGGTCTTCCCTGGGCATCTGCTGCCAGTGCTCCCATCTTTCCTGGCGCAGGGCATCCCGCTGCTCCTGAGACATACGTTGCCATTGTTCACGCCGCTCGTTACGAGCAGCTTCCCGCTGTTCCGGCGGCATCTGCTGCCAGTGCTCCCGCATCTGCTGGCGCATTTGCTGGCGTTGTTCGGGAGGCAAGGCGGCCCATTCCTCCCGGTCGTTCCACTTTGGCCCGTGAGACGAAATCATCGTCCCGGAGGAGACCTTCTGCACCTGGGCAAGAGGCAGATCCCGGCGGATTTCTGCCGCCGCCGGCCCCACACACACCCACGCGCCGGCCCCAAGCAGCAGGCATCGGGTCAGGGTCAGGTGGGCGGGCATCGGGAATACTCCAGGAACAATTTCATCACGGGGCCATTGTGGCTGAGCTTTGTAAGCCAAAAATGCCGCCCATGGTCGAGATTGTAACGAATTGTTACCAACACCCTTGGCGACAAACCTTGTTACCATTAGCCGTAGCCATGCCGAACGGGAGCGCTTATTCTTGCCGCCATGAACGACAGACAAAACCGAATACTGGTTGTCGACGATGACAGCCGCCTGCGCGACCTGCTGACCCGCTACCTTGGCGAGCAAGGTTTCGAGGCCCGCGCCGTCGCCGATGCCACGCAAATGGACAAGGTCCGCAGCCGGGAACACTTCGACCTCATCGTCCTTGATCTCATGCTGCCCGGCGAAGACGGCCTGACCATCTGCCGCCGTCTGCGCGGCACCGGTGACCGGACGCCGATCATCATGCTGACCGCCAAGGGCGATGAGGTGGATCGTATCGTCGGACTGGAAATGGGGGCCGACGACTATTTGCCGAAACCCTTCAACCCCCGCGAGTTGCTTGCCCGCATCCATGCCGTTCTGCGCCGCCAGGTGGCCGCGCCTCCCGGCGCACCGGAATCGCAAGCGGAAATGATCTGTTTCGGCAACATTGAGGTGGACCTCGCAGCCCGTACCCTCAAGCGCAATCAGGAGACCCTGTCGCTCACCACCGGAGAGTTTGCCGTTCTCAAGATACTGCTCCAGCACCCCCGCCAACCCCTTTCCCGCGACAAGTTGATGACCCTCGCCCGTGGCCGTGAACAAGGTCCTTTTGACCGGGCCATCGACGTTCAGGTATCGCGCCTGCGCAAGCTGGTGGAGGACGATCCCTCGCAACCCCGCTACTTGCAGACGGTTTGGGGGTTCGGATACGTTTTTGTTCCGGACGGTAACGCCCGTTCATGAATCTGGCGCCACGCTCACTGCTGGCGCGGACTTTTCTGCCCATTGCCGCCCTGGTACTGCTCACAACCTCGGCCTGGCTGAGCCTGTTCCGCTTTGCCGATGCCGAACCACGAGCCAGGGAAACCGCGCAACTGGTCAGCAGCGCGGTCAATCTGATCCGCGCCGCCCTGATCGCTGCCGCTCCCGAAAACCGTCTGGCGCTATTTACCGAACTGACCAACCGGGAAGGGATCCGGCTCCTGCCAGCGGAACCTTCGGACCGCATCGAAGCAGTGCCGGACAGCCACTTCATGCACCTGGTCCAACGCGACATCAACGCCCGGCTCGGCCCCCATACCCGGCTGGCCATTGCGGTGGATGAGGTGCCGGGGTTCTGGGTCAGTTTTCGTTTTGACGATCACGACGAGGAGGAATTCTGGCTGGTTCTGCCCAGTGAGCGTGCCCAGCGCAGTTCCAAGTGGCAATGGCTAATCTGGGGGCTGCTGGCGGTGGGTCTTGCCCTTGCCGTGGCCTGGTTGATCGCTTCACGCATCAATCATCCACTGCAAGCTCTGGCCGGCGCCGCCCGGAGTGTAGGCCGGGGGCAGATGCCCGCACCGCTGCCGGAAACCGGCGCCGATGAACTGCGGCAACTGGCTGCCGCCTTCAACCGCATGGCTGCCGACCTTGCCCGCCACGAGCGGGACCGGGCGGAAGTTCTGGCCGGCATCTCCCACGACTTGCGCACCCCGCTCACCCGGCTTCGTCTGGAGGCGGAAATGAGCGTTGCCGAAGAAGCCGCACGGCAGGGCATTGTTGCCGATATCGAGCAGATGGAAGCGGTCATTTCCCAGTTCATGGACTACGCCCGGGGCGATAGCGGCGAAACCCCGGTCGACACCGATCTGGACAGTCTCCTCGCCGACATTGCCGCCCGCCAGCAGGCCCTTGGCCGCCCTCTCACTCCCCTGCTCCAGCCGCTGGGCCGGCGCTTGGTGCGCGGCAAGGCGCTGGCCAGGGCAATTGGCAACCTGATTGACAATGCCGGCAAATACGGCACGGGAGAAATTGAGCTATTTGCCGGACTGGAGGGGGAAAACGGCAAGCTGATCATCGAGGTTCGTGATCGTGGCCCCGGCATCCCCCTCGATCAGGTTGAACGCCTGAAGCAGCCCTTTACCCGCCTGGAAAACGCCCGCAGCGACGCGACCGGCACCGGCCTCGGACTGGCCATCGTGGACCGCATGGCGCGCCTGCACGGCGGCAAGCTTGATCTCCTGCTCCGGGAAGGCGGCGGGCTGACTGCCCGCCTCACCCTGCCGGTCGCCTGACCCGCCAGGGCGAGCAGGGTCTCGTCAAAATCCTTTTCAATTTGCGGCAACAATTTTGCGTAGGCCGCCCAATCGCCGCTGAGACGGTTCCAGGCAGTACGGTCAAGGGGCATGACCAGCTCGTCTTCCGACCCGGAAAGCCCCAGGGCATGAGCCGTGGTATCTGCCAGATGGACCAGGTTGGCGAGGGAATTGGCGGTTGAGGCAGCCGGATTGTGGTGTTCCGCCACCGCTTCATGGAGCGAGTCGGGGAAACGCCAGGCCTCGGCCAGCAAGCCCCCCACGTCGGCATGGTCAATGCCCAGCACATCCCGCTCCGCCACTGCCAGGCCGCAGTCATGTTGCTTGCGGTAGGCCAGCGCTACTGCATATTCCGTGGAAAAATTGGATGCCAGAACGAGTTGCCCGATGTCGTGCAGCAAGCCGGCGGTAAAAGCCAGGTCCGGGTTCTGACCGGCCATGGGAGCCAGCGCCCTGGCCGCCAGACCAACCCCGACACCATGCCGAAGATAGCCCTGAAAATCGAAACCGGGGCACTGTCCAGCCCGGAAAGCTCCTGCCATGCCCACCGCCAGCACCATGCTGCGTACCGCACGAAAACCGAGGATGACCACCGCCTCATGGATCGTTCCGACCCGTGTCTGCAATCCGTAGAAGGAGGAATTGGCCACCCGCAGGACACGGGCCGTCAGCCCCTGGTCCCGGGAAATCTGGGCGGCAATCTTGTCCACATCCACGTCTTCCTGGGTAAAGCTGGCCAAGAGTTCGGTAACGGCCGATGGCAGGGAAGGAATCTGCTTTAGACGAAGGACGATTTGTTCGCGGGTAAGCTGCGTCATAGCCGATGCTCCATGCGATATTCGACAATGGCCTGATAGAGCGCCTTGATTTCCGGTTCCTGACCGGCTTTCCGGAACAGGCGGCTGAGATGCGCCTCAAGTTTGGCGCGATATTTTTCCAGCTCCTCGGGGTCTTCGGCGCATTCAATCTCGACACTGACTGCCTCGATTTCCCGTCGCTCAAGGGCAGCAATCGTCGAATCGGTCAATCCGGCGCCGGCTGGCAGCAAAACATGCCCACCGGCATCCACCACCTGAACCGCCACGGTCATGCCGGCCTGTAATTGGTCGACCGGCAGAAGCTCCACTTTTTTCATCACTTTTCCTTTTGAAGCAATAGCAGGCGGCCACGCAGCGTGCCCCCCGTCTTGATTTCCCGCCACCAGGATTTGTAGGTCTGCCCGTTAACGCTGATTTCCTTGCTCTCCATGGGTGCCGGCGCCTCGGGAAGGCATTCGACGAGCCGGGACCCAATAATCAGGGAGCGCTCGGGAAATTCCTGTTCCGCTTCCTGATTAATCAGCACAAGCATGCCATCGGAATCAATACCGAGCATCGGCCAGGGCAGCTCGGCCATCACCTCCTGAAGAATGGCGTAACCGAGGTTATCCCGTTCGAGCAGAACGGAATTTTCCTTCTCCAGGCGTCGCCTTTCCTCCTCCACCCGCACCAGCTGCCGCTCCGCCACCTCCACCTCGTGGCTGAGACGGTCATAATCCTCGGAGACTTCCCGCCTGCGGAGTGACTCCTCCACCAGCTGTCTTAACACGATCCCTTCCATGGGCAGGTGAACGATCCGGTGCACCGTGCCATCGCTGCATCGATCCGCCAGATCGGACCAGTTCCGGCTGTCCGCAAGAAGGATTCTTTCGCATTGGGGCTGGAGGGTCGCCACCTTTTCCAGCAAACCGATGGCATCAAAACTTTCCGTTGGCGCGCCGCAAATCACCACGTCGGCCAGATTGCCGGCAAACCACTGCATGGCAGCGTCCGCATCAGCCGCCTGACAAATCCGGTGGCCGGCCTGTTCCAGCTGATGGATGGTGTCGCCATAACCGTTCACCCCGGCAAAAAGCGCCATGGGTTTGCGGGTACCCGAACGCAGCAGGTTGAGCGGCAACTGTTTGCCGACCGTCAGCATGGTCTGCATGTCCTCCGGCGACAAAGGCCGGGAAAAAAAATAGCCCTGAATGATGTCGCACTGGTGGGAAATGAGCAGGGCCAGCTGCCCCGCCGTTTCCACCCCCTCGGCCACCACTTTCAGCTTGAGGTGGTGGGCCATGGTAATGACCGCCCGGGTGATTGAGGCATCGTCGGAATCGGCAGTAATGTCCTGAACGAAGGAACGGTCCACCTTGACCGAATCCAGCGGAAAGCGCTTGAGGTAGGAGAGGCTGGAATAGCCGGTGCCGAAGTCGTCCAGGGACAGGGTCAGCCCCATGCTCTTCAGGGTGGACAGCGTGTGGATGGCGCTCTCCGAGTTCTCCATGAGCATGCTCTCGGTAATTTCCAGATCCAGGCACTCCGCCGGCAACCCGCTTTCTTCCAGAGCCAGGGCAACGTCACCGCACAGGCTGTCCGACTGGAGCTGGCGTGCCGAAAGATTGACCGCCATACTGGGCAGGTCAAGGCCTTCCTGACGCCAGGCCATGGCTTGCCGGCAGGCGGTATTGAGTATCCAGCGCCCGACATGAATGATCAGCCCGGTTTCTTCCAGCAGGGAAATGAACTGATCCGGCGGGATCAACCCCCGCCTCGGGTGCTGCCAGCGGATCAGGGCTTCGACACCGATCACCCGGCCATTGGCGCAGCTGACCTTGGGCTGGTAGTGGAGAATGAATTCCTCGCGCAGAACGGCATTGCGCAGGTCGGTTTCCAGGAACAGACGGTCCCGCTGGTCCTCGTGCATAC
>CAZHVZ010000005.1:0-9234 GCA_964536245.1 uncultured Rhodocyclaceae bacterium | reverse complement strand
CAAACACTTCCTGTCCTTCCACCCGCATGGGAATGGCCAGAGTCTCCAGAACACGTCGTGCCACCACGCCGGCCTGCTGCACATCGGCCAGCTCGGCCAGCACCGCAGCAAAAACATCGCCTTCCAGGCGACCCACCGTATCGCTCTCCCGCACCGAGCCGGACAAACGCCCGGCCACCTGACGCAGCAACTCGTCACCGGCACTATGCCCCAGGGTTTCAACGATGCCCCGGAAGCGGTCAATATCCACCACCATGATGCCCAGCTTCAAGCCGGCGCGCCGGGCCAAGGCAAGCAGGCTGCGGGCCTGGCTGTAGAACATGAGCTGGTTGGGCAGGGCAGTCAGGGCATCAAAATGCGCCAGATGGGCCAGCCGCCCCTGATCCGCCACAACATGGGTGATGTCCCCGGCGACACCGCCGATTTGCCTGACCTTGCCATCGTCGTCATGAATCGGGAAATTTCTTGCATGCAGCCAGCGCACACTGCCATCCGGACGCAGGACGCGGAATTTTTCATCCAGCCCGCCCATCCGGTAATGCTGCATGGCGGCCACCATGCGACTGAGATCTTCCGGATGGAGATACTTTACCCAGTCCTGGCTATCGCCATACAGCGCTTCGACATAACGCCCCCAGATCTGGGCGTAAGCCGGACTGACATAGGTCACCCGCTGGCTTTCAGCGTCCAGAAGCCAGTAACACTCCGGAATATTGCCCGCCAGTTGCAGGAAACGGGATTCGCTTTCACTCATGCCGCCCGGCATGCCCGACTTGATGCTGATGACGGTTTCCCCGGCCTGCCGGATCAGGGCATTGGCACACTCCCGCTCGACCACCGGCAGAAGACGCGTCAGGTTGCTTTTGAAGACGAAATCCTGGGCGCCGTTTTCCAGCAACTCGACGGGAAAGACCCGAGTGCCCCGTTCCACCACCAGAATGACGGGAACGTTGGCATCAATCTGCCGGATGCTGTCGAGCGCATCGTCAGCCGGCAGACTGGGCAGCATGCAATTGAGCAGCACGACATCCCAGCGCTCGCCTTCAATGGCCGCCGACAGATCGGCCAGGGTATCCACCCGCTGCGAGTAGATGCTTGCCCCCCCGTCCCGGAGGCCCGCCAGCAAGCGCTCCCGCTCCTTGTTGTCGCGCTCGACGACGAGGATGCGCAGGGTCATGTCGGATACAGGAAGGGAAGTGCTGTCCACCCGATGCTCTCCAGCCGGTTATTGCAAAAAACGTGTAATGTCGATGCCAAGCTTTTCCGGCGCTTCGTAGCCGGTGATCCGGTCTGCTCCCCCCGATCCCATCGGGCGGGACAGATCGACCAGTTCCGGCTGCATGTAGTGCTGCCGCTTGCCATCGTACATGACCCGGACAACCGGTGTCAGCAGATGTTGGTCGCTTTGTTCGATGACCACGCCCATGCGCCCGCTTTCCAGCCGAACGAAACTGCCCACCGGATAGATGCCGATGCTCTTCAGGAAAATCTGCATCAGGGCCGGATCGAAATGGAACTTGCTCCATTCGAACAGTTTCTGCACCGCCGCAGCCGGCGAAAGCCCCTTGCGATAAACGCGATCCGAAGTAATCGCGTCGTACACATCGACAATGGCAGCCATACGGCCCGCCAGCGTGATTTCCTCCCCTTTCAAGCCCTTCGGGTAGCCGCTTCCGTCATAACGTTCGTGATGCTGCTCGAGAGGCTCGAGCGCCAGGGCAGGAATCCCGGGCAACTGGCGTATGAGATCCGAGCCGAGAACGACATGCGATTTCATGTGGCGGTACTCTTCTTCCGACAAGCTCTTGGGCTTGTTGAGAACGGCGCCGACCACCCGCATTTTCCCCACATCATGCAGCAGCGCCCCCAGGGCCAGATCGTGCATGGATTCCATTTCCATGACCTTGGCAAAACTGGTCAACATGGCGCAGACGCTGACCGAGTGGAGAAAGGTATAGTCATCCAGACTCTTCAGCCGGCGCATGGTCATCATCGCGTTGTTGTTGCGCATTACCGAAGCGGCGATCTTCTCCACCACCGGTTTGGCCACTGCCACATCGAACTGCTGCCCAAGCCGGATATCATCCATGATGCTGCGAATGATCCTGGTTGCCTCGCCGTAGGTCGCCCGCGCCCGCATCATCTCCTCGGCCAGGGAAACCCGGGCTTCCGGCTGGCGCGGTTTCTCCACCTCGGCCATTTTTTCCATCTGGCGGGCCGATTCCTGCTTCGCTTCGTGCAGGGTGGGCGCTGCATCGCCCACATCCAGCCCCTTGCTGGTGTCGATGTACAAATCCTTGATACCGGCCTGCAATACCTTGGCTACTTCGGCGTCACAGGAGATTTTCATGCTGTTGAACGCAAAGGGATGGCTTAGCCAGCCGGCATTGAAATCGCTGACGTACATGCCCGGCTTGAGCAGATCGACGGTGATTTTCTTGATCATTCAGGGGGTTTCTGGCGAAGGTTTCAACAGCTTACTCAGCTTAGCGGCCACTCGGCGAGGATTTCGTAAGCGGCTCCGGCCGGTGACAAACGGGAGCGTACCAGAAGGAAGCGGTGGCAGGGCCATTCGAGCGGGGAAAAGACCGGCAGCTCCGGGGCATCGGCCACCACCTTGCGGACCAGGGTAAGGTGAGGAAGAAAGTGCCGGCTGCCGCCGGCCACCACAATTTCCTGCTCCCTCAGGGACTGTTGCAGGCTCCGGACAAGGCTGCCCAGACCGCTTCCGGCCAACCCCTCAGCCCGGTCGCAAGCCGCCCACAGAATGCGGTTGTGCGCCCAGTAGCCGAGGTGATCGAGATGCAGGCAGAAAGCCGACGCAGCGACGTTGTCGCCGGCCCGGCGAAGAACATCCAGTTTATCCAGCCCGACGTTGCCGACAAAGGCCAGGGTCAGGTGGAGGGTTTCCCGCCGGCTGGCCCGACCGCCGAACTGCCCGGCACAATTTCCGGCAAGCTCTGCCAAACGACCGGCCAGCGAGGGGTCCGGCCAGAGGGCAAAAAACACCCTGGCCGACTCGAATCGCCCCGGCCCGCTCGGGCGATTATCCCCGCGCACGGGTAATCAGCACCACCGCCTGGGCCTCGATGGCTTCGCAACGCCCGAGGTAACCCAGGCTCTCATTGGTCTTGCCCTTGATATTGACGGCATCCACCGCAATACCGAGGTCCGCCGCAATATTTGCCGCCATGGCCGGCACATGGCCGGCCAGCTTGGGTTGCTGGGCGATCAGGGTGGCATCGACATTGACCGGCTGCCAGCCTTTTTCCGCCAGCAAGGCCAGCGTGGCCCGCAGGAGAACCCGACTATCGGCCCCCTGATAGCGCACATCGGTATCCGGGAAGTGGCGTCCGATATCGCCCAGGGCTGCGGCGCCCAGCAAGGCGTCGGTAATGGCATGGAGCAGGGCATCGGCATCGGAATGCCCGAGCAGACCGCGCTCGAAGGGAATATGGACCCCTCCGAGAATAAGCTTGCGGCCTTCCACCAGTTGATGCACGTCATAACCCTGTCCGACCCGGATATTCATTTTCTACCCCGTAAAATCCATTCAGCCATGCCCAGATCGGCAGGAAAAGTCACTTTCAGGTTGCTTGAATCTCCTTTGACCAACTTGGGCCGGTGCCCGGCGGACTCCACCGCACCGGCTTCATCGGTTACATCGGGAGACGCCGCCAGGGCATCGCACAACAAGCGATAACGAAACATCTGCGGCGTCTGGGCCTGCCACAGCCCCTCCCTTGGCTCGGTGGCGGCCACCCGTTGCGCGGCATCGGACCGTTTAAGTGTGTCGGCCACCGGAACGGCGAGAATGCCCCCCACCGGATCGTCGCTCAGTTGGGCGATCATGGCATCGAGCATTTCCTGGGTCAGGCAGGGCCGGGCGGCATCATGAACCAGCATCCAGTCGTCGTCTTCCGCAGCCAGGGCTGCGGCCTGCAATCCGTTGCTGACGCTTTGCGCCCGGCTGGCACCGCCGCAGTGGACGGTTTCCAGTTTCGGCCCCAGTTCCGTCCAGTCATAGCGGCGCCAGTACGGATCTCCCGGTGACAGCACCACCCACACCCGTTCAATCTCTGGACAGCGGCAGAGAGCGGACAAGGTATGAAAAATCAGCGGACGCCCGAGGACCATCAAATATTGCTTGGGGGTCTCGGCACCGAAGCGGGAACCGCTGCCGGCAGCGGGAACGATTGCGAAATAGCGTGACATGGCATAATTTTAGTAGAGAACCGACCAGAACATGGAGACAAGATGATTCTCGTAGCCCCTGAATTGGCTTCTCCCGTCCAGGCTTTCGCCACATCACTGGGAATCGGCCTGCTGATCGGCATGGAACGCGAACGTCGCCCGGACTCCGCTGCCGGGCTGCGGACCTTTGCCCTGGTTTCCATGCTCGGCTGCCTGTTTGCCCTGCTTTCCGAGAAAACCGGCGGCCCGTGGATGCTCGTGGCGGGCCTGCTGGTCATCGCCGGCGCCATGGTGGCGGCCAATTTTTCGGCCACCCAGGAGGAGCAATACCGGGGCTTCACCTCCGAGGCCGCCATCATTGTCTGTTATGGCCTCGGCGCTGCGGTATGGTTTGGCTATTCCACCCTGGCCGTCATGCTGGCCATTACCACCACCATCCTGCTCTACTTCAAGGCGCAGCTACGCCACATCAGCGACAGCCTGACCCCCCGCGACATCAACTCCATCCTGCAATTTGCCGTCCTGTCCCTGGTCGTGCTGCCCATCCTGCCCAATCAGGACTACGGCCCCTACCAAGCCTTCAACCCGCGCCAGGTGTGGTACATGGTGGTCCTCATCTCCGGCCTTGCCCTGGCCGGCTACATGGCCCTGCGCATCATCGGCGCCCGGCACGGTGCCGCCGTGCTGGGGATATTCGGCGGGCTGGCCTCAAGCACGGCAACGACCATGATGTTTTCCCGCCATGCCAGTGACCACCGAGACCTGATCCGCATGTCGGCGATTGTCATCCTCATCGCCAACATCATGGTCATGCTGCGCATCGGCCTCGTCGCCGTGGTAGTCGCCCCCGGCCTGACGGCCTCGCTGGCGATCGTTCTCGCCTGCGGCATTCTTCCCGGCCTGCTGTTCACCCTGGCCGGCTGGCGCGCTCTGGCTGCCGGGGGTGAATTGCCGATGCCGGAAGTGAAAAATCCGACCGAGCTGAAAACCGCCATTTCCTTCGGCCTGCTCTACGCCCTGGTCCTTCTCGCCTCGGCCTGGTTGCAGGACAAGGCCGGCAGCAGCGGCCTGTTCATCGTTGCCCTGGCTTCCGGCCTGACCGATGCCGATGCCAGCGTGCTGTCCACCCTGCGCATGTTCAACCTGGACAAGATCGAGCAAGCTGCCACCGTCATCGCCGTCACGCTGGCTCTGGCAGCCAATCTGGTCTTCAAGATTGGCTTGGTGCTGAGCATTGGCGGCACTGCCCTCGCCCGTCATGCCCTGCCCGGCCTGTTGGCCATCGGTCTGGGCATGGGGGCCGGCCTTTTCGTTCTCTAGCCCGGAGGCACCATGCCCACTCTGCGCCCCCCCGCTGTCGCCGGCAGCTTCTACCCCGGCAACCCGGTCCAACTGGCCGGTGATGTGCAGAAACTCCTGGCAGCAGCTCCAGTAGGCTATACCGACCACCGCCCGCCGAAGGCCATCATTGCGCCCCACGCCGGCTACATCTACTCCGGCAGCACGGCAGCCGCCGTGTATGCCCGCCTGATCCCCTGGCGGAATTCCATCCACCGGGTGGTTCTCCTCGGCCCTGCCCATCGCGTTGCGGTGGCCGGGCTGGCAATCCCCAGTGTCGATTTCTTCGCCACGCCGCTGGGCAATATCCCCCTCGACCGTGCAGCCCTGGATGCACTGAGCACACTGCCGCAGGTTCAAACCAGTGATCAGGCGCATGTTGCCGAGCATTCCCTGGAGGTGCATTTGCCTTTTATGCAAATGGTCCTGGGGACGTTTTCCCTGCTCCCCGTGGTGGTTGGCCATGCCGCTCCGGCAATCGTCGCGGACGTTCTCGAACACCTGTGGGGAGGGCCGGAAACCCTGATTGTGGTGAGTACCGACCTGTCCCACTTCCTGCCCTACGCCCAAGCCCGGCAGGTCGATCAAGCCACCTGCCAGCAGATCCTGTGCCGGCAATCCACCCTGCACCCGGAACAAGCCTGCGGCGCCTTTCCGGTCAATGGCCTGCTCCTGGCAGCGCAACAGCATCGTTTGAAGATTGAATTGGTCGGTGCCTGCAATTCCGGCGACACCGCCGGCGACACCTCCCGCGTCGTCGGCTATGCCGCCTTTACCCTGCAAGAAAGCGAGGCCCTTCATGTCTGACCTTGGCACAAGCCTGCTTACGCTGGCCCGCAACAGTATTGCCCTGGAACTGGGCCTGCCGACCCGTGGCGAGGCAAGCGACCAGCCCGCCCTGCACCAGCCCGGCGCCACCTTTGTCACCCTGACCCGGGACGACCAGTTGCGTGGCTGCATCGGCAGCCTGCAAGCCCACCGCCCGCTCATCGACGATGTCCGCACCAATGCCAGCAATGCTGCCTTTTGTGACCCGCGCTTCCCGCCCATGACTCCGGAAGAATTTGCCACGGTGCGCGTCGAGGTATCGCTGCTCACCCCGCCCGCTGCCCTGAGTTTTCGGGACGAAGCGGATGCCCTCAGCCAGTTGCGTCCGCATATCGATGGCGTCATTTTCGCCGCCAAGGGGCGGCGCTCGACGTTTCTGCCCCAGGTTTGGGAACAGTTGCCGACGCCGCAACTGTTCATGGCCCAACTCAAGAAAAAGGCGGGCGTGCCGGTCGATTACTGGGGACCGGATGTGACCCTGGAACGCTACGAGGTCAAGAAGTGGAAGGAGGCTTCGCCATGACCGTTAGCGAATCCAGCTACCCGGCCCGCTGGTGGCACGCTTTGCCGGATGGACGCCTGCAATGCGACCTTTGCCCCCATGACTGCCAGTTGCGCGACGGCCAGCGCGGTGTCTGCTTTGTCCGCAAGGCCGAGGGTGGCCGTATGCTGCTCACCACCTATGGCCGTTCCTCGGGCTTCTGCATCGACCCCATCGAGAAAAAACCCCTCAACCACTTCTACCCCGGCAGCAGCATCCTTTCCTTCGGTACCGCCGGCTGCAACCTGACCTGCAAATTCTGCCAGAACTGGGACATTTCCAAATCCCGCGACATGGATCGCCTGATGGATGCCGCCAGCCCGGAGGCCATTGCCGCTGCCGCCGTACGCAGCAACGCCGACGCCGTGGCCTACACCTACAACGACCCGGTCATCTTTGCCGAATACGCCATCGACACCGCGCTCGCCTGCCGGGAACACGGCATCCGCAACGTCGCCGTCACCGCCGGCTACATCCACCCCGCGCCACGACGCGATTTCTACGCCGTGATGGACGCCGCCAATGTCGATCTCAAGGCCTTCAGCGAGGATTTCTACCGCAAACTGTGCGGCAGCCACTTGCAGCCGGTGCTCGACACCCTCGCCTACATCCACCACGAAACTGCTTGCTGGCTGGAAATCACCACCCTGCTCATCCCCGGTCAAAACGACAGTGCCGAAGAAATCAACGCCCTGGCCACCTGGGTACACCGCGAACTGGGACCGGATGTGCCGCTGCATTTCAGCGCTTTCCACCCGGACTGGAAAATGACCGATCTGCCTCCCACCCCACCGGCCACCCTCCTCAACGCCCGCCGCATTGCCAGGGAAGCCGGCCTGCACCACGTTTTTACCGGCAACGTCCATGATCCCGAAGGCGGCACCACCTATTGTCCGGATTGCCACGCCGCCCTGATCGTCCGTGACTGGTACGATATCCGGCGCTACGATCTCACCTCCAGCGGCCGCTGCCCCCATTGCCAGAGCGCCATTGCCGGCCATTTCGGCACCACCCTCGGACGCAAGGGGCAAGCTTTCGGCCCCCGCCGCATTCCAGTACGCCTGTCACCATGATCCGAAGCATTTCCCTGCACACTCCCCATGGCGCCCTGCACGGCGAGCTTTCCCGCCCGGAAAAGGCCCAGGCTCTTGTTCTGGTCGCCCAGGCCGGCAGCCACCGCCACGCTACGGCTGTTACCGCCGCCCTGGCCGGACGCGGTTTCGCCATCCTTTCCCTCAATCTCCTCACCCTCCAGGAAGGCCAGTTTCCGGACGCCGCCCACAACGTCCCGCAACTCGCCCACCGCCTGGTTGAAGCTCTCGATTTCATTCACCGGGAGTACGAACTGGAGGCCATGCCGGTTGGCATCTTCGCCACCGACCACGCCACCCCGGCGGCCATTCGCGCCGCTGCCCAGCGCGACGCCCAGGTCAAGGCCATTGCCTGCCACGGCGGCATCATTGACCTGGCCGGATTGCAAAACCTGCGTTTTCTGGCATCTCCCCTGCTCATGCTCAACGATCCGGACGACACCGCCGGTCAAGCCGCCTTCCACCGTGCCGCCCAGTATCTGGCCGTTCCCCGCGAGCAACATGTTCTCGGCCCGGCAGAAGACCCCGGCAAGCGGGTTGCCAGCTGGTTTGCACTGCATTTGCAATAGGGGGGCACTCGCTCGGACTCTCACCCCTTGAGCGGTATTCAACCCGCCCCCCCCAATACACCGGGGAACTACACGTCCCAAGCAGTTTCCCTCCGCCCACGGCCAATCGGCGGCAAGCAGCCTGCGGCCCATTGTTGCGCCGGGTATAATCATCCCCCCAAGAACCTCTGCCAGCCCCGGCCTCACCGTGCCCGCCGCCACTCCCCTGCTTGCCCTCCCCGCTCTGCCCAAACCCGGCCAGCGCCTTGACCTGCCGGCCCTGGCCGGTTCCTCCGATGCCCTGGCCCTGGCCCAGCTTGGCGGCAGACAGCGCCTGCTGGCCGGGGGCCCGGCCAGCCCCGCCGACGCCCAGCGCCTGCTGGAAGAAATTCCCTGGTTCAACGGCACTCTGCGGGTCCGCCTGCTGCCGGACTGGGAAACCCTGCCCTACGACCACTTTTCGCCCCACCACGATCTGGTTTCCGAGCGTTTGGCCACCTTGTGGAGCACCTTGCAAGGGGAAGTGGATATTCTGCTGGTGCCGGCTTCGACAGCGGTTTGCCGCATTGCGCCGCCGGCTTTTCTCGCCGCCTACACCTTCGCTTTCAAAAAGAGCGAAAAGCTCGACGCCGAAAAATTCCGCACCCAGGTCACCCTGGCCGGCTACAACCATGTGACGCAGGTGGTTTCCCCC
>CAZHVZ010000004.1:63649-71578 GCA_964536245.1 uncultured Rhodocyclaceae bacterium | reverse complement strand
CCGGCAGTGTAGAAGTCGGAGGTGGACTTGGTGCGGCTGGCGGCCCAGTAGGTAATGCCCATGGTCATGCAGACGAAGAGGCAGAACATGACAATGGCGTGCCAGTTGGTGGCCTGCTTTTCCAGGGCGCCTTCCACCGGCGGGCCGGCATAGGCCATGGCGGTCAGGGCGAAGAGGCCGAGGGAGGCGGTAATTTGAGTCAGGCGGCGCATTATTTGTTCTCCTTCCAGGCTTCCTTGACGATTTCCTGGGTCAAGGCGTCAAATTCGCTATTGGCGCGGCGCACGTAAACGGCGGTCAGCACCCAGAAGAATATGAACATGAAAAGTTCGGTGGCAACTCCCACCGTCAGCATGGAGCCCTCGCTGACCGGCTGGCCAAGGGAAGTGGGGTTAAAAGCCACCACCATCACGAAACCGTAAAAAAGTCCCAGGGTAATCAAGGACAGTGTCCAGGCAAACCTGCCCCGGCGGGCGACAAGTTCCTGAAACTTTGGATTGACCCGCATTCGCTCATACATTGCGCTGCTCATCGCTGAATCTCCCTCGTTGTTGTTAATTCGTGCGCCTTTCCGAAATTTTGGCAAGGCAACCAGATATTGCACTGCGAATTCTATCTAATACAAGACTGCTAGCATCATGCAAAAGACGCCACCTATAATGCGACCGTTGACCATCTTGTCGTGAGGGATGAATAGAAATGACCGCACAGATTTCCTGCCGGCGAGACGGCGTGCTCGCTACCGTAAGCTTGAATAATCCGGACAAGCTCAACGCCATCAACCTCGCCATGTGGCAGGCCCTGACGAAGCAGATGAACACGCTGGCGGAAGATGCCGGCCTGCGTTGCGTGGTGATTCGTGGCGCGGGAGAGGAGGCCTTTGCCGCCGGGGGCGACTTGGAGGAATTTGTCACCGGTCGGGCAACCCTGGCCCAGGCACTGCATTATCACGGCGAGGTGGCGCGTGCATTGACAGCCATTGCCGAATGCCCACATCCGACTGTCGCCCTGATTCACGGGGCGTGTATTGGCGGCGGACTGGAGATTGCCGGCGCCTGCGATTTGCGTATTTGCGGTACATCCTCCCGTTTCGGCGCGCCGATCAATCGCCTTGGTTTTTCCATGTATCCCGGCGAGATGGAGGGGCTGCTCAAATTGGCCGGGCCGGCGGTAATGAAGGAAATTCTCCTTGAAGGGCGCATTCTCAGTTCCGGCGAAGCGCTGACTAAAGGGCTGGTCACCCGTGTCGTGCCGGATGCGCAGGTCGAGGACGAAGCCTACGCCACGGCTCGCCGCATAGCGGCCGGAGCCCCTTTGGTCGCTACCTGGCACAAACAATGGATACACCGCCTGCTGAGCGGCGCCCCCTTGAGTGCCGAGGAAAAGGAAGCTTCCTTCGCCTTTCTCGAAAGCGAGGACTACCGGGAGGGGCTGGCCGCTTTTTTGGAGAAACGCAAGCCGCTGTTCACCGGGCGTTAGGCGCCCGCCAGCTGGCCCCACAGCATTTTGCCGGCAAGGGCGATCAGCAGCAGGGCAAATACCCGTTTCAGGCTTGCTACCGGCAGGCGGTGAGTGAGGCGGGCGCCGATCGGGGCGGTGGTCATGCTGGCGGCCACCAGGGCGGCGAGAGCGGGGAGGTAGACAAATCCCAGGCTGTATTCGGGCAAGCTGTGGCTCCAGCCGTTAACGATGTAGCCTGCGCTGCCGCCTATGGCAATGGGCAGGCCCACCGCTGCCGAGGTGCCGATGGCCTGCTGGATGCGGATATTGCACCAGGTCAGAAAGGGCACGGTCATGGCGCCGCCGCCTATGGCCACCAGGGCCGAGAGGATGCCGATCGCTCCTCCGACGGCACCGATGCTCCAGGGGCCGGGCAGTTCCCGCGACGGTTTCGGCTTCAGGTTGAGGGCCATTTGCAGGGCCACCAGGCAGACAAAACCGGTGAAAAAAATAGCCAGGGGCTTGCCCGGGATCATGGCGGCAAAGACCGATCCGATGCCGGTTCCCAGCAGAATGCCGGGCGTGATGACGGCGACCACCGGCCAGAGAACGGCGTCGTGCTTGTGGTGTGCGCGCAGGCTGGAGAGCGCGGTGAATATGATCGACGCCATGGAGGTGCCGAGTGCCAGATGGAGCACCTCGCCGGCAGGGAACTGTGCCTGGGCGGCAAACATCATGGTCAGGGCCGGCACCAGAACGAGTCCGCCGCCAATACCCAGCATTCCGGCGAGAAAGCCGGCAAAGGCGCCAAGGGCGAGATAGGCCGGTATCCAGGTCATTTCAGCAGTTGCTCCGTGATGAATCGCCATTCCTCGGGGCGGACGGGCAGGATGGAAAGGCGGTTGCCCCTGGCGAGCAGCGGCATGGCGGCCAGTTCGGGGAAGGTGCGCAATTCGGCCAGCGGCAGCAGGGGTGTCTTGTTGATCAGGCGTACTTTCCGTAACCACCAGCGAGGGCGTTCAACGGAAGATTTTGGATCAAAATAGGGGCTGGTCGAATCGAACTGGCTGGCATCGGGGTAAGGTTCGGAACATATCTCGCAAATTCCCGCAATGCCGGGCCGGGCGCAGCCTGAATGGTAGAAGAAAGCGCGGTCCCCCCTTTGCATGGTGTCCCGCATGAAATTCCGCGCCTGGTAATTGCGCACGCCAAACCAGGGAAGCGTTTGGCCGGGACGGGCAGCAAGGTGGTCAATGGAAACCTCGTCCGGTTCCGATTTCATCAGCCAGTATTGCATAGGGTGAGCGCAGTCCTCAGGGCATCGGCCGGGTGTCCCCCCGGACTTGCCGGGAAATGACCGGCGGACGGCTGGCGCCTGGCTTGCCGATGCCGAAGGCTGCGGGTTCGTCTTGATTCAGCGTGGCAAGTGCTTTCACCGGATTCTCCTGAGCAAAATCAGCAAGGCCAAGGCTTGCTTTGGCGAGGCGTTTTTTACGAAAGGAAACGGGTGGCAACAATCTGCCACCCGTTTGGTATTGGCCCCCGCGAGAGCCGTCAGGCCGGCATCCTGAACCGGGGTTCAGAGTGGTTGCGTTCCTTCTGCATCAGGAGCTTCCGACGGAGGACGCTCACAACAGCAGTTTCCAGGGTTCGCAACCGATGCCAATTAGCATTGGTTCAAGGAATATATGGCCTTAACAAACACCGCAGGGGACACGCGGCGGGAAGCGGCGGGCAGAGCTCAGATATCCAGTTGCTGCTGCGGCGCCAGCACGGCATCAAGCCGTGCTCCCATGTCGAAGATTCTACGCTTCGTGTCAGAAGTATCAACCGGGTTTTCGACAGGAATTTCCGTCGCCACGGCTTTTGGCACGGAAAGGTGTTCGTGGGCGATGTTCAGGGCGGCCATGACGGCGACCCGTTCGGCGATGGTGTTCTTGGTGCGCTGGGCGATATCCCGCATCTTGCCATCGACCAGATTGACGGCGGCGAGGAGGGCATCGCGTTCTTCGGGAGAGCAGGCGACACGGTATTCGCGGCCAAGGATCTTGACGTCGAGAAAATTGGCTTCACTACTCATCTCAGGCGATATCCTCGGGCAGTTTTTCCATCAGGCTTTCCAGCCGTTCGCGGGCAGCCGCCATTTTGTGATGCAGTTGCAGCCGCTCGGCTTCGGCAGTGGCCAGCTGGTTGTGCAGGACCTCGTTTTCGGCGCGCAGTTGATGCACGACGGCAACCACCTGCTCGATCTTCGCTTCAAGGGCATCCAGTTCTGAGTTCATGGGCCGCACTATAGTTGGAAAAATAATTCCCGGTCAAGGACTAAGCTGGTGTTCTCAAAGTGATTTGTCGATCGCGGCCCAACTTCCGTGGTGCGTTGCAGCATCCGACAGGGTAGAATGGCAGCTGTGTCAGGTGCCGTGGAAGGTTTTTCCAACTGCGGTTAAACGGGAAAGCGGTGCGTCCATCTTCAGGTGGGCAATGCCGCTGCTGCCCCCGCAACGGTAAGCAAGTGCGGACCTCCCTCAAGGCCACTGGGTGTCATTGAAATCACCTGGGAAGGCGGTAGGTCAAGACTTGTGAGCCCGGATACCGGCCTCGCACACCAAGCTGAAGTATCGCGGGGCGGCGATGCTGGTCCGCTTCATCGACCTGCCTTTTCTGTCTCCTCCCCCGGTAATTCTTTTTGACTGACACCTCCGGCGTGCGGGGACGCCTGCCGGGAAAGGGAGAAAAATGAATCCGCACTTTGTCTGCCGCGCCAGCGGCCTTGTTTTCAAATTGACGCCCCTGGCCGCTACCCTTGCTTTGCTGGCGGCCGGGAATGCCTTCGCCGAAACGATGCCGGCCAACGACGGCACCATCGTCGTGACCGCCACCCGCCAGGCAACCCGGGCCAGCGATCTGCTTGCCGACGTCAGCGTCATCGAGCGCGAAGCCATCGAGCGGGCCGGGCCGAACAGCACCGTGGCCGAACTGCTGGCCCGCCAGCCCGGTCTGGAAATGTCCTCCAGCGGCGGCCCCGGCTCGGCCACCAATATTTTCATGCGCGGCGCCAACGGCGACCATACCCTGGTTCTGGTGGATGGTATGCGGGTCAACTCTGCCACCCTGGGCGCAGTGTCCTGGGGGTATCTGCCCCTGGCCCAGATCGAACGGATCGAGATTCTGCGCGGACCGGCTTCGTCTCTCTATGGCTCGGACGCCCTTGGCGGCGTCATCCAGATTTTCACCAAGCGCGGTGACGGCCCGACCCGCTTCAATGGCGAAATCGGCGCTGGCACCTGGAACACCACTGCCGCCAGCGCCGGGGTCAGCGGCGGAGTGAATGGCTGGACCTACAGCCTGCAAGTGGCCGATCAGCATTCGAACAGCTTCTCCAATGTCGCTAACCGCCTCAATCGCCAGTACAGCCCGGATCGTGACGGCTTTACCAACCACAGCGCCGCCGGCAGCCTGTCTTACCGCCCGGCGACCGGGCACGAAGTGGGCGCCAGCTTTTTACTCAGCGACGGGGCCAATCACTTTGACGCCAGCTATCCAGCCTCTGCCAATGCGGATTACAAGCAGAAACAGACGGTCGCCGGCTACAGCCTCTACAGCCGCAACCGCTTCCTGCCGGAATGGACCAGCACCCTGCGCCTCGGGCGCGGCACCGATGATTCGCGCAATTACTGGGATGCCAACCGCTACAGCGCCATCCGCACCGATCAGGACCAGTTGCAGTGGCAGAACGACATCAAGCTGCCGCTTGGCCAGGCTCTGGTCGCCCTGGAAAGGCTGGAGCAGAAAGTTTCTTCGGACAGCACGGCCTATACCCGGGCGCGGCGCAGCATCGATTCCCTCCTGCTCGGCTGGACCGGTCGCATTGATAGCCACCGCCTGCAAGTGAATGCCCGCCACGACGACAATTCCCAGTTCGGCGGCAAGACCACCGGCTCGGCTGCTTACGGTTACCAGTTCAGCGATGCTTGGCGGGGGAATCTGTCCTACGGCACCGCCTTCAAGGCGCCGACCTTCAACCAGTTGTACTGGCCGAAGGATAGCTTCAGTTCCGGAAATCCCAACCTGCGTCCGGAAAGCTCGGAAAACCAGGAAGCCTCGATCCATTACGAAATGACCGGTCATCATGCCTCGCTCACCTATTTCCGCAACGATGTGAAGGATTTGATCGACTGGCAGGAAACGCCGCCCAAGTCCTTCTTCTACATTCCGGTCAATGTCGGCAAGGCGCGCCTGACCGGCTGGACCCTGGCCTACAGCGGTCAGGTTGCCGGTTTTGACCTGCGCGCCAGTGCCGATGTGCAGGACCCCCGCGACAAGGCGACCGACAAGTTGCTCGCCCGCCGTTCCAGCCAGCACGCCCTGCTCAGCATCGGACGCAACTACGGTGCCTGGGACTGGTCGGCGGAGCTGACCGGCAGCGGCCGCCGCTTCAACGATACGGCTAACACCCAGCGTCTCGGCAGTTACGGGCTGGTGAATCTGCAAACCAGCTATCGTTTTGCCCCGGAGTGGTCTGTTTTTGCCCGGGCCAACAATGTTTTCGACAAAAAATACGAACAGGCGCTTGACTACGGCACTCCCGGCGCCAACCTGTTTGTCGGCCTGCGTTACGCACCCCAATAGGCAAGCCCTTAAACTCCCGGTATGCCCTCCCGTCGCCGCGCCCTGCTCACCCTGCTTGCCTTGCTGGTCATCGCGGTGGCTAGTTTCTGGGTGGCCCTGACGGCGGGGAGCCTGGTGCTGCCTTGGGAAAACGTGGTGCAGGCTCTGCTCGGCCAGGACGTTCCGGAGGCCGACGTGGTTCTCCAGCTGCGCCTGCCTCGGGCGTGGGTGGCGTTTGCCTGCGGCGGTTTGCTGGCCTTCGCCGGCGGCCTGATGCAGGTGCTGTTGCGCAATCCGCTGGCGGATCCCTATGTTCTGGGTATTTCCGGTGGTGCCGGGGTGGGCGCCCTGAGCGGCATCCTTTTCGGATTGTCCGGCTTCGGAATTGACGGGCTGGCCTTTCTCGGCGCCCTCGGCGCCATGTTCATGGTTTTTGGTCTGGCCCATGGCGACGGCAGCTGGACGCAAACCCGTCTGCTGCTCACCGGCGTTATTGTTGCCGCCGGTTGTGGCGCGGTGGTCGCCCTGCTGCTCAGCATTGCTCCGGAACACAAGTTGCGCGGCATGTTGTTCTGGATGATGGGCGACCTTTCGCAGAGCAACGATGCCCGCCCGGCACTGGCCGTGCTGGCGCTGTCCCTGCTGGCCATCCTGCCCTTTGCCCGGGAACTCAACCTGCTGAGCCGGGGAGCGGAAACGGCGCAGTCCCTAGGGGTGGACGTGAGCCGCCTGCGCCGCCTGGTTTATGGGCTGGCCGCCATGACTACGGCGGTGGCGGTAACCACCGCCGGGACGGTGGGGTTTGTCGGGCTGGTGGTGCCCCATCTCGTCCGCCTGGCTGCCGGCAACGATCAGCGCCTGCTGCTGCCGGCGGCGGCCCTGGCCGGCGGATGTTTGCTCCTCCTGGCGGATACCCTGGCGCGTACCGTGGTGGCTCCGCAACAGCTGCCGGTCGGCGTGCTGACAGCCTTGATCGGCGTGCCGATCTTCCTCTTCCTGCTGACCCATGGCGGGCGGCGGACATGAGTGGCGCGCTGCTCTCGGCTGCGCAACTGGGGGTGCGCATCGGACACTGCGACGTATGCTGCGGACTTGATCTGGAATTGCCGGCCGGTCAGTGTCTGGCCATTCTCGGACGCAATGGCGCCGGCAAATCGACCCTGCTGTCCACTCTCGCCGGTCTGCGTGCGCCCCTGGCCGGGGAGGTGCGTCTGGGGGGGCTGTCCTATGATCAGCTCGGCCCGGTGCAGGCGGCGCGCCGGCGGGGCTGGCTGGCCCAGCAAAGGGGTGATCCTTTTGCCAGTACGGTGCTGGAAACGGCCCTGGCTGGCCGGCATCCCCCCCTCGGCCGCCGGGACTGGGAGTCGAAAGCCGATGCCCGGCTGGCCATCGAAGCGCTGCGCGAAGTCGGGCTGGCCGGCATGGAGTCCCGTGATATCCAGACACTGTCCGGCGGCGAACGCCAGCGGCTGGCCATCGCCACCCTGCTCGTCCAGTCGCCGTCCCTCTATCTGCTCGATGAACCCCTGGCTCACCTCGATCTCAACCACCAGATCGCCGTGCTTGATCTCTTTGCCCGCCGGGCCGGGGAAAACGGGGCGGCGGTGGTCATGGTTCTGCACGAACCGGCGCTGGCTTGGCGCTATTGCAGCCACGCCCTGTTGTTGCACGGCGATGGCCGCAGCGAAGTCGGGAACTGTTCCGACATGCTGACTGCCGAAAGGCTCTCACTCCTTTACAACCATCCGCTGCGCACCGTTGATGTGGACGGTCAGCGGGCCTTTATTCCGGGCTGACATGAACGATTCCGATAGCCGCCACCAGCAGCGCATGGTGCGCAAAAAAGCCGTCATTGATGACAAGATTTCCACCGCCCAGACC